>CAZTLP010000012.1:0-29908 GCA_964614345.1 uncultured Gammaproteobacteria bacterium
TCTTCAGGCTCTCTTAGAAATTCTTCTCTACACTGGTAATGCATACTCATACCCTGTGTTTTATAATCGACATCCCAAAAAGCTATTTTCTTTTTACAAATTTCGCAAGTTGTAGCCATATCTCTTTATCACACTCTGTTAATTAGTTTCCTCTAGATGCTTCTTTAAATAAGTCATGAACGGAGTTCCTCCTGTTCCCTTTATTGTTGAACCTCCGGTCCCAAACGGGTTCTTTTGCTGAGATTGTTTATGAATGTACATGCCCGCGTACTTTAAATGCAGGGCACGAAAGTCAGATAATTCCTTTAAACATTGGTTGTAGATTTTCTTTAAATTAGCTGAATCCAAGACCAGATCTTTAAGCACTGAACCTTCTACTTTTTTTATAAATTTTCTGTGTTTAGGGGGCATGTAATCCCTCATTTCATTTAAATAGTGTCTCAACGCATCTTTTGAATGTTTGACGCCTAGGACCCCATCTAAACTTGGAACAATACTGCTTTGTGCGCCGGTTTCTCCTCGAAAGAATTGTGCTTCATTGGAGAACTGATTCTCGTAAATCAGTCCATCCTTTAAATCAGGATTATCTTTTGAACCAAATATGAAGGGTCTAACTCTATGGTAGTAAACATATGGATCACACCTCTCAGGCATTCTTAAAAAGATCTTATTCACTTCTTGGAGGGAAATTTCAACCTTTGATAACAGACTGGCAATTTCTTTCTCGTTTGTAGAATCATCACACTGGGACAATTTATCTGCTGCCTCAATGGCTCCTGAAGCTGCCCCTTCTATGCAAACGTGAATGGTTACAAACCAATCCTCATCGAGACCCCCTAAAAAATTATTTATTAAAGCGACGTTCTCTAGAGAAAGAGGTTCGTCTTCTAACAAGAACCAATTATCTAAACAATAACTGGCATAACTAAGAACCGGTGGCCTGCCTAGAAACTCTGACACCTGAACCCATGGCGTTGCAACTACTTCGGGTAATTTACTTTTGGGTGTACTGCCACCTAGAATATAAGCGTGTGCAATGAAGCTAAGATGCACCATGGCTAACCTTAACTCTCTTTCGTTTTTAGATGTTAAAAGCTCCTGAGCTGACAAATCATCTTTTTTTAGAGATTCTACCGTCTGCTGCAATCTGCCGGTTAATAATAGTTTCGGAAGGTTTGTGGCTATTTCTTGTAATCTATTCAAACTAGAGGAGTTAGTTGAATACTCTCTTAAAGGCTGCTTTTCTGGTAAAAAACCTTTCATGATTTTATTTCTTTAGGAAAGTCAGTACCCAGATGCCTGGCCATCCTTCCTGCTCTCTGAAGCTCCAAAATACACCCCCTCTCTAAGCATGATAGCTTGATAACCTCCAAATATCCCTTTCTGATATTTGATTTTATGTCCCTTTTCTACCAATTCTTCTTCAATCTGACTTCCAAAACCTTTTTCTAAACTCAAACTGCCTCCATTCAACATTTTTTCATCTGTAGGCTGAGAGGAGCCGCTATGGACTATCCTTGGAGCATCACCAGCTTCTTGCAGGTTATACCCAAAATCAATTAGGTTGATTACGATCTGAGCATGCGCTTGTGGCTGGGTGGCCCCACCCATAACACCAAAACTTATAAACGGTTTCCCGTCTTTGGTTACAAAAGCTGGAATTATTGTATGAAAAGGTCTCTTACCCCCTTCAATCACATTTGCATGACCATCCATGAGACTAAACAGCTCTCCCCTATCCTGAAGCATGAATCCCAACCCAGGAGGCACCATACCAGAACCCATACCCCTGTAATTGCTTTGGATTAGAGATACCATATTTCCAAATTTATCAGCTGCCGTTAAATAGATCGTGTCCCCACCACTAGGTATTCCTGATTCATCGACAAGAGCTGCTTTGTCCTTATCTATTAACGCTGCTCTTTCTTTAGCATAGTCTTTAGAAATAAGTTGCTTGATAGGAATTTCAGAGAATGCAGGATCGGCGTAATGTTTAGCCCGATCTGCGAAAGCAAGTTTTTTTGCTTCTGTGAATAAATGAATGTAATTAGAGCTGAACAAGCCCATCTCTTTTAGATCAAAATTTTCTAAAATATTAAGGATTTGAAGGGCTACTACTCCTTGACCATTAGGTGGTAATTCCCAAACATCATAGCCTCGATAATTAGTTGAAACTGGGTCTACCCACTCTGAGTTAAAGTTAGCAAGATCTTCATAAGTTAAAAAACCGCCTTGTCCTTGTATGAATTCAGAAATAGTTTTTGCTACTTCGCCTTCGTAGAACCCAGCTCTGCCGTTCTCAGCAATAATTTCAAGAGTGTCAGCCAATTGTGGGTTTTTAAAAATTTCTCCTTTGCCTGCTGTTTCTCCACCTTCCATCCATACTTCTGAGAAGTTTGGATACTCTTTAAATATTTCTTTTGATCTATCAAGGTAGTAAGCAATCGTTTCACTAACAGGATGGCCTTTCCTTGCGTATTCAATAGTTGGTTGAAATAGGGAAGAAAAGCTTTGGTTACCAAATTTTTCATGTAATTTAACCCAACCATCCACGGCACCAGGAACCGTCACGGGCAAGGGCCCAAACGCCGGTATCTTAGTCATATTCTGGTCTTTGAAGTAATCCAAGGATAAGGATTGAGGGGCTGGACCGCTGGCGTTTAAACCAAATAGTTTTTTTTCATTAGCATCCCAAACAATTGCAAATAAATCACCGCCTATGCCACTCCCTGTAGGTTCCATAAGACCTAGAGCAATATTTGCTGCTATGGCAGCATCTATAGCCGTCCCCCCTTTTTTTAATATATCAATACCTATTTGTGTTGCCAGAGGGTGGCTGGTTGCGACCATGCCATGTTGTCCAATAACTTCAGAGCGACTCGCGAATTGTTCGCCTGTTATTCGATCGTATCCGTATCCACTCATAGTCATCAAGGCTAACGATAAAATGATGAACCTAAACCTCATTATAAGCTTAGCTTAATTATGCTTACCTTTATTCCAACCATTTTTAGTTAAATATTTTTCAGCTGACTCTATTGCTCCTGCTTCTATGCTGGTTCCCATGCTGTCGTTCCATCTATTCAAATACCCAAATAGAGATATAACTCCCAGAATCTCAACTATTTCTCCCTCATCCCAATGTTTGTGTAGTCTTTCTTCCAGCTCCGCATCAACCGCATTAGGAGTTTGAGAAGCTGCCAAAGCAAAATCTAATGCCGCTCTTTCCGCCTCATTAAAAGCTTCGTGAGTTCTGTATTCCCAAATATTTTCAAGTTGTTCTGAATCCGCTCCGTATCTCTCAGCCGCTCTAATTGCATGCGCCTGACAATATCTACACCCTGATGCATTACTACTTACCCAAGCTATCATCCTTTTTAAAGCAGAAGTAACGGTGCCATGATTTTCCATGACTGCTTTATTTAAACCAATGAAAGCGGAAGCTACCTCAGGTCGGATTTGCATAGTTAAAACTGAGTTTGGACAAAAACCTAAAGTTTCATTAAAAAACTCTGCCAGCTCTTGAACTTCTAAATTGGCTTCAGGTGATAAAGGTTTAACTAAAGGCATGTTTATTAGTTTTGAATATGGCCTTTTAAAATAACTTTATGAATGTCTTGAGTGTTCTTAATGTCTATGAGCGGACTGCTATTCAAAATAACAAGGTCAGCATATTTTCCTACTTGTATGGTTCCCATTTTACTTTCCAAATTAAAAAACTCTGCTGGAGTTATAGTAGCAGACCTTAATGCTTGCTGGGGCGTTAACCCAGCTTCAACTAGCAATTCTAACTCTTTGTGTAAACTAAAACCGGGTGTTAGGAAACCAATAGGAGTGTCTGTACCAGCAATAATCTTGACTCCATGCTTATTGAAAAGACTAACAATTTTAAAGCTCCATTCTTGGAACATTCTATTATTCTCACTTACCGGTTGTTGTGTGAGATTTAGAGAACTATCCATCCAACTTTTCTCCACTTCACTGGGTAAAAACTTATAAGTATCTTGCCATTTACTGTCAGCAAAAAATCTTTTTGAAGCTACGGTATTAATGGTCAAGGTTGGAGTTTGAAAAACGTTGTTTGTTGCCAAGTATTTGATGATTTTATTACATCTATTTTCATCTATATTACCTAGTGCTGCGTATCTTTGTGATTGATGAATCTTTGCCCTCAGAGCTGAACCAGGAAGCAAATCTAGGTTTTTTAATAGTACTTGCCTTTGCTTTAAGGTTTCTTCAGCATTTTCAGCACAAGCAAGATCCAGATTTCGAATATGCTGCATGCCACCTAAACCTGCATCCACTGCTTTACCCAAATCCATACTTAGAGGGATGTGACTAGTAACAGGAAGATTATTTTGGTTAGCAATTTCAAGTAACTTAACAAAAGTGCTTGGAGCCAACATTTCATAAGTTTTTAAGAAGGTGACTCCCCTTTCAATTAGATTGCCCACCAAATTTTCAAGGTCAGTATCTTCATTCACTTCAATAGCTAACTCAGGAAATCCAGGCTCAGCTCCTTTATAAACTCTGGGGTTGCCATCTATTAATGGTCCTGAAAAAAATACTCTGGGTGTTCTATGAGGGTTTTCTTTGGCGAAGTCTATTGCAGGTTGAAGTTTATTAAGAACGGCACCCGTATCTCGAATACTGGTTATCCCATTCATAAGAAAGAGCTTATAAGCCGTTTCATAATCCAGCTCAGGAATGAAAGTAAGGTGAACATGAGCATCCCAAAGCCCTGGGATCAAAAATTTTCCGGTCGCGTCAATAACTGTGTCTTCAGGCACAAAAATTATATTTTTAGAACCAGATTTTTCTATAGATCTAATTTCATCTCCTTGAATGATAACCGTCATGCCTTCCTTGGTTGGAGAGATAGCATCAATTAGTGTTGCATTCTCTATTATGATTCTTGCAGAAGCATCAAGGCTAAATAATAGCCAAAAAATCGTTAGCGAAAGAAAAGGGAACTTCATAAGCTCTATAGGAGCTTTGATGTTTGTTTGAGATAAAATTTTATAACTTTATCCCCATCAACTCTTCCATGTTGCCATGATAGAAAGCATCCATGGTTTTCTCATCGCATTCCGTCATAGTGGCTTCAAATTTTCTTATTGGATCTGAGGTTCCTTCAGGGTGAGGGTAATCTGAAGCATAGACCAACATCTTTGGCCCAATATTTTCAATTATCCAACCGATAGGTTCACCAGCAAATGGCGAAACTTTGAGATGTCTTTTTGCAACTTCAGAAGGCAAGTCTTTAAACTTCCTCTGCCTTTTAAATAAAGACGCCGTATAGTCTAAGGCCTTTAACCAAGAAGGGAGCCAAAATGCCCCGTGTTCCATGGAGATTCCTTTCAACTTAGGGAATCTTTCAAAAACACCATCAAAAATCATCGCGGATAAAAACAGCTCAGCGCTACTGTTAATAGTCATTAATCCTAGCTCTCCTGCCGGTGCATCACCCCCAAGTTCTAATTTAGACTTTCCATTATTCTTAAAACTATCAGGAACTGCCTTGTAGTGCCCATTGACGGCTACATGCACAACAAAAGGAGATTGATTGTTTACAAAACAATCCCAAATAGGATCAAAATCGGTGTGAGTAAAAGAAATATTCTCATCATTCGGTTCATTAGTATCTATCATGAAAGAGTAACAACCTTCATCAAACCCCTGCTTCATAATCTCCAAGGATTTTGTGGGTCCGAGTTGCAGAGGCACATAACCAATAGCTTTTAATCTTTCATCAGACTTACAAAATTGGGCCATTGCCCTATTCAAAGTCTTTGACCCTACTTCTAAAACTTTAGGGTCTTGCGAATGCGCAATTTGATGAAAAGAAAATGTTGGAAGAACCCACTGGATTGAATAACCAAACATATCCATCGCATGAGATCTTTCACTTGGATCAAAGGCTCCGATTCTATTCCACCCACTTTTTGTATTATCTAATATAGCATCTTCAAATTTTGCCATTACTTCTAGATTCTCCTGGCGTTTTCTAAAAAGCTCCTTCCCTCTTTCAAGACCTGCCTCAATAACAGGCAGCACCTTCTGTGAAGACATGGAAGGAATAATTTTCTTGTCTTCTTCTTTTGCTGCAGAGATCAAAAAGTCTTCTAATTCTATAACGTGGCTATCTGCATCAATAATCTTTCTATGTTCCGCGTAACTCATATTTTCTCCACAATATAAGAGCAGATTAATCAGAAGGCTGCTGAGAAGCAAGCACTGTGAGAAGTTGAGTTTGCTTACTCAGGCATCAACGAAGAATAAACCAAAGACCTTAGTTCCCTTCTCACTTGGTAAGTTGAAGAAGGTAATAACTGAGTTAAGAATATGACTACCATTTCTTCTTTCGGATTTACCCAAAAAACCGTTGAGGCTGCACCTCCCCAACCATACTCTCCGATATCAGTTAGAGATTGGGTTTTAACGGGATCCAGTATCACAGAAAAACCTAAACCAAACCCGACTCCTTGATAGGTGGTTTCACTGAAAGCCGATTGGCTCATTTCAGTTAAATCTTTATGGTCAGGCAGATGATTTGAAGCCATCATGGCAAGTGTCTTGCGACCAATGATTCTGGTGCCATTAAGCTCACCTTGATTGAGCAGCATGGAGCAAAAACGATAGTAATCTGACATAGTAGATAAGAGTCCACCTCCTCCTGAAAGCATCTTCCTTTTTTTGACTCTGGCTGTCTTAGCTCCACCTGAGTCAACTAATACCGGTCCCTTCTTAGGATGATGTTCATAAAGTGAAGCCAGTCGGTCTACTTTATCTTTAGCGCAAGAAAAACCTGTGTCCTCCATACCCAAAGGATCAAAAATATTTTTTTGAAAATACTTGTCTAACTTCATACCCGAGAAGTGTTCAACCAAGTAACCACACACATCAGTTGAAACGGAGTAATTCCACTGATCTCCAGGTGAAAACTCCAAAGGTAACTCAGCCAGCGTGTCAATCATGGCTTGCAAATCACCGGTAGCCTGTAATTTTGTTTTTCGGTAAGCAGCATCAACATTGGTTCTAAGCATGAAATCGTAGGTCAGACCTGACATATGAGACAGTAGGTCTCTAATGGTCATATGACGCTTGGGTCTTGAAGTTAAGAAATTAGGATAAACACCGGACTCATAGACCCTTAGATTTCTCCAAGAAGGTATATGCCAGTGGATAGGATCGTCTAACCGAAAGAGGCTTTTTTCATAAAGTTGCATTAAGGCAATACTGGTTATGGGTTTAGACATTGAATAGATGCTAAAAATGGCATCTTCCTGCATCTTTTTTTTGTTTTCTCGGTCCATAAAACCAAGTGCATCTAGATAAGCTATTTCACCTTTTCTGGCTACTAAAGTTAAAGTGCCCACATATTTACCAGGCTCTACGTACTGTTCTTTAAGGTAATCTCTTATATTCCCCATTACTTTGCCGTCCAATCCTACAGACTCGGGTGAAACAATTTTTAATGAACTCATGATTTAGTCTTCCTTGTAATGTTTCTTCCATGAAACTGGAATGAAATCTGCTTGTCAAGAAAGATGGTTTTAGGATTGTAGAAAAAAAGCTATCATTCATGCTATTCATAGTGGAAGGAAGGGAAAACATGCATGATTTAGTTATAAGAAATGGAAAAATAGTAGACGGTACTGGTGAGAAAGCTTTTATTGGTGATATTGCAATTGATAAAGACCGTATATCCAAAGTAGGAATCGTTAAAGAACAGGGAAAAGAAGAAATTAATGCGGATGGTCACCTAGTTACCCCTGGCTGGGTAGATATCCATACTCACTATGATGGCCAAGTTTGCTGGGATTCCTATCTAAGCCCTTCTTGTTGGCATGGTGTTACCACTGTCGTTATGGGGAACTGCGGAGTAGGATTTGCTCCCGTTAAACCAGGCTCAGAAGAATTTTTAATTCAATTAATGGAAGGAGTTGAAGACATTCCTGGTACTGCACTTCATGAAGGCATAGATTGGGGCTGGGAAACTTTTCCTGAATACCTAGATACCATCGAAAAGAAAGAGTTGGTAATGGATGTAGGCGCAATGGTTGGTCATGGCCCTATCAGGTCCTATGTAATGGGATATGACAAATGCCAAGGGAAAGAAGATGCTTCTGATGAGGAAATAGAAAAGATGGCTGTAATCACTGAAGAGGCAATTAAAGCTGGAGCTTTAGGTTTCAGTACTTCTAGAACTTATCTTCACACAGATAAATTTGGAGAATACGTTCCTGGTACAGAAGCTAGCGCTAAGGAAATGAGGAAGATAGCCAATACTATTGCAAACTTAGGTGAAGGGACTCTAGAAATAGTCTCTGATTGGATGGATAAAGATATTGAGTTAGATTGGGTCAAAGAGTTTGTTGAGGAATCAGACAGAACTTTAACCTATGCTCAAACTAGCGGAGATCCCTTTAGTGTATGGAGATATTGCGAAGAAAATTTCTCTAAAGGCGTAAAAATTAGACCGCAGTACTCTGGAAGGCCTACTGGCATGCTATTTAGCCTAGAATCTACTGTACACCCTTTCATAACTCACCCAAGTTATTCAGAAATTGCTAATAAATCCTTAGACGAAAAGCTAAAAGTCATGAAAACTCCAGAGTTCAAAGAAAAACTCTTAAGCGAAGAACCCATGGTAGATCGCAATCATTTAGTCTACAGACTAATTACTACTTTCGAACAACAATTCCCTATGGATCATGTTCCTGATTATGAACCACCTAGGGAGTTAAGTATTGCCGGTATAGCTGAGTCAGAAGGGAAAAAGGCAATAGAAGTTGTTTATGATGAAATGCTAAAGAATGAAGGGAAGACATTCATTTGGGCACCTTTCGGTCCTTACCCAGAGCACAGTTTAGATTTTTATAAAATGCTTATAGAGTTTAAAAGTTCTGTGGCAGGACTCAGTGATGGAGGAGCGCATTGTGGTTTGATCTGTGATGCCAGTATGCCGACTTGGAATGTATCTCATTGGAGTAAAGACAGGACCCGTGGAGATAAGATTCCTGTTGAATTTATAATAAACAAGCAAACTAAAGAGACAGCAGAAACTTTTGGTCTTATGGACAGAGGCCAACTAAAGGAAGGACTCTTAGCTGATATTAATATAATTGATCACGATAAGCTGTGTGTCTTTAAACCTGAAATGGTCCATGATCTACCTACAGGAAGTAGAAGGATTATTCAAAAAGCTTCAGGCTATAAAGCAACAATAAAAAGCGGCGTGGTTACTTTCAAAGATGATAAAGCAACAGGAGCCCTTCCCGGATCTTTGATAAGAGGAGAACAGAGAGTCGCTTAAGTGGAACTATCTACACCCGATCTTTCAGACGCTTTTCCTGATACCAAAGCACTAGAGCCCATAATGACTAATTATGGGGGTAAATCTTCTTTTAGTGGCCCCATTGAAACTCTTCAGTGCCCTGATGATAACTCTAAGGTTAAAGAGCAGTTAAATTCTGAAGGAAATGGGAAAATCTTGATTGTCGATGCAGGAGGTATCAATACCGTAGCGCTACTTGGTGACTTAATTGCAGAAGCTGGGGTTAAAAATAATTGGTCTGGAATTGTTATTAATGGTTACATCAGGGATGTCGACATTATTAGAACATTAGATATAGGGGTACAAGCCCTGGGTACCTACCCAATAAAAAGTGAAAAAAGAGGACTCGGTGACTTGGGCGTTGAAGTGACTTTTGGAGGATTAACTTTTAAACCTGGACAATTTGTCTATGCTGACAACAATGGTCTCCTGCTAAGCGAGAAGGAATTAAATAGCTCTTAACGCAGCAGTGATGTCCTGAGTGGCTGCCCTTCTGGCAGGTAAAACTCCCCCAAGAAAACCTACTATTAAAGCTAGAATTAATCCCTGACCGACGATGGACCCTGTAACTGCAAAATCAAAAGCAGTTTGTGTAAATGAACCAGAAGCCAAAGTAGAAACTGTGTAACCATTAAAGATTAAGTAAGAAATACCTGCCCCTAGGAGTCCCCCTAATAAAGCTAGAATCATGGACTCAATCATCAAAGCAAATAAAACAGACCCTCCTTGAAAACCAACGGCTCTTAACGTTCCTATTTCTACCAATCTAGTTGAAACTGCCGTATACATAGTGTTCAGAGCAGCAAAAACTGCCCCTATTGCCATAATAATTGCTACAACATAGCCAAAAACTTCGATCACTCCTGAAGCGCCTGATGATTGTTGTGAGTAGAAATCTGCTTCACCTTGTACCCTTAGTTCTAACCTAGGGTCCAGTTCTAAGGCAACTCCAAAATCGGATATAACCGAACTGCTTTCCATTTGTGCTATCGCTATGGAGGCTGAGTTTTCTCTTCTAAAAAATCCTTGAGCACCGGCCAGATCTGCCCAGATTTCAGATTCATGGACGTCTCCACCGGTAGTAAATATTCCAACCACAGTAACTAAGGTATCTCTTACTTTAATCTGGTCTCCAATATCCAAACCTTCATATTGATCATTAGCTCCTTTTCCAACAATTATTTCAGCTCTTCCAGGTGTAAAGTTTTGCCCTTCTATAATCTTTAATTCAGGCCTTATTTTAAAGCTCATCTGCTCAACTGCCCTTAAAGGAAGATTTGAGGTGTCTTCAGCTCCCTTTTTCTTTAAATCTATAATGGTAAATAATTCAGAAGAAATCATTGGGCCCTCATCAGATTGTCTGATTCCTGGCATATTTTCTATGATGGACACATTGGGAACATAGATACCACTACTGAGTTCTGAATTTGCTCCGTCTCTAAAAATTAAGACGCGATCTTCTTCTCCTGTGTTAGCAATCGTTTTACTCAGACCTTCTGCCATTGCTAACAAAGAAACCATTACAGCAACTGAACCAGCGATTCCAATAACAATTACAATTGAAGAAGCTGATCTAGCCAATATAGTTCGAAGATTCATACCTAAAATAGCTAATATTTGTTTCATAACTAATCCTTTCTTAAAGCATCCACAACCTTTAACCTCATAGCACCTAAGGCTGGAGGTAAACCGGATATTACCGCCATTAAAAGAGCAGCAACTAGTGCCCATAAGATTACTGAATATTCAAAAGCAATATCCCCCACAAACTCTGATAAATCTGCTGAAATTCCTATAAAAACCAAGAAGCTTAGAATAATGCCAAGAGCCATAGATACTAAACAAATAACAATAGATTCACACAAAACTAAAGACAAAATCGTCTTATCTGAATAGCCTATTGTCTTAAACACAGCAAATTCTGATGTTCTCTCTCTAACTGCCTGACTCATGGTATTGCCGGTTACGAGCAGCATCGTAAAAAACACTGCGCTTAGAATAGAATTCATAATAAAACCTATGTCACCTACTTGTTCTGCAAACATCTTGCTAAAAGCAGATTCTGTTGACGTCTTGGTTTCATTGAATGAGTTAGCAAACATCTTATCAATCTCTTTGGCTATCTTTTCATTGTCAGATTTGTTTTTAACCTTGACTATATAATTTCCAACTGTTCCTTTGCCCCAGGCTCTTGTTTCTTCAAAATACTCATGATTAATGAAGATTTGCTCCTCACCACCATAGACTGGATCTGATTCCTGTTCTTCAAAGATACCCACTAAATCAAATTCCCATAGATTCGTCATATCTTCTTTTGGCCATATATCGCCAATAATTGGGATTTTATCTCCGACTTTCCAGTTAAATCTATCGGCTAAAGCTTTTCCAGCAACCATCCCAGTCCTGGTGTTTATGAAATCTCTTTTTGCTTGTTCACTTATCCTGAATCCGTCATAAACTTCAAACCAATCCTCTGCTGGCACTGGCCACTTTGGAAAAAAGTTCGCTCGATCTATGTAGGTTCCACCAAACCACTCTCGGTGAGCCACATGACTTACTCCTTCAATTGCCCTGATTCTTTCTCGATAAGAGAGAGGCAATGGATCAGTAAAAGAAAGTTTAGACATGACAATAAGACGATCATCGCCTTCAAAGTCTACTTCCGCCGTAAATGCAACTGCCACTGATCGTAACATTCCAAAAAGCATGAATGCTATGGTTAAAGATCCTACAGTAAGTATAGTTCTCCAGCGCTTTCTATTCAGAGCAGCAGAAATTAATGTCCAATACTTCATTGTTACCCTTTAGATAAAGCGTCCACTACTTTTAGTTTAAGTGCTTGCCTTGCTGGCATGAAAGAAGATACAAGTGAAACAAGAACTCCAATAAGAAAAGCACTTATGAAGGCAGAGCTAGTTAAATAAATTGCATCTTGAAGCATATCTTGACTGGCAGCTACTATTAAAGGGATCATCAAGAGAGTAATCCCCATGCCAAGTATTAGACCTGAAAAGATAATAATAAATGCTTCTAACATAACTGAAACAAACAGCTGGAAATCTCCATACCCTATGCTTTTGAGTACTGCTAAGTCCGCCGTCCTTTCTCTTACAGCTTGACTCATGGTATTGCCAGTCACTAACAGAATGGTAAAAAAGACAGCAGATAATATTAAGTTCATAATCAGCTCAATATCTCCAAAATCACCTACCATTTCCATAGCGAGTTGATTTTCCGGACCGCTTCTTGTTGCTCTGTCCGAGTTCTCAAAGTTTTTATCAATCTTGTTTGAAATGCTATCGGCCAGTTCCGGAGATAACACTTCAGCGATAATATAACCGGTAGTCCCTTTCATGGTCATTCGGCTGTCATCGATATACTTATAGTTAGCCATAACACCCAATTCATCACCTTTTAAGTTTTTTACAGTGTAAAACCCAACCACTTCAAATTCCCAATTGAACGTGCCATCTTCGTGTTTGAAACTAGCTTTGGTCCTTACCTTGTCGCCTATCTTAAAACCCTTTTGATCTGCTAATAGTCTTCCTACCAAGACACCATCAGGTCTTTGGAGCATAGCTTCTCTGTGCTCTTCTGTGGCTTGAAATCTTGTATAAACATCGTAAAGATTTTCATCTGATGCAAAAATCATTCCATCAAACATGCTGCCAAGCGGATCGCTTGTCATCATGGTCATATGAGTTACTTTTTCAACGCCCTCTATGGACCTTACATATTCAACATTTGAATAAGGCTGCGTGCCAAACATGTTGTACTTCGGCATGACCATAATGATATCGGCTGCCATACCTTGCATGGATCCTGTAAAAATAGCTGACATGGAGTTTAATAACCCAAACAGTAAAAAAGCGATTGAAATAGACGCGATGGTTAAGAAGGTTCGAATCTTCTTTCTGAAAAGACTAGCTTTGATTAAAACCCAATACATTGGTTTAGTGAGTAAGCTTGCCTTTATCTAGATGCAAAGTTCTTTTAGCTGAATCGGCAGCCATCGGATCGTGAGTAACCATTAGTATGGTTTTGCCATGATCTCTATTTAATATCTGTAATAAATTCAGAATTTCGGTTGCAGTTTCTCTATCCAGATCTCCTGTTGGCTCATCACAAACTAAAATATCTGGATCAGAAACTAGAGCTCTAGCGATCGCAACTCTTTGTTGTTGTCCTCCTGAAAGTTCATTAGGTTTATGAGTTGCTCTATCGGCAAGACTTACAATATTTAGAGCTGTTTCAACGTGTTGTTTTCTCTGAGATCCTGAAAGTTTAGTTAGAAGTAAAGGTAACTCAACATTTCTAAAAGCTGTTAAAACTGGTAGTAAGTTATAAAACTGGAAAATAAAGCCGACATGACTGGATCGCCACTTGCTAAGAGCTTTACTATTTAACGAATCCAATCTCTCTCCATCCACTTCTACAGATCCTGAAGTAGGCGTATCCAACCCACCTATGAGGTTTAGAAGTGTTGATTTTCCAGACCCTGAAGGCCCCATAAGCGCAAGAAAATCACCCTTTGGGACTTCTAGGCTTAAATCATCTAGAACTACTAGTTTCTCCCCACCTCTCTGATATGTTTTATTTACAGCTTTAACGCTGACTAAAGAATCTGACATTCCATTCTCCTTTAATTTATTGAAACTTTTTGATTATTTTCTAACTCTTCATCGTAAGAGGCAACCACCTGATCTCCTGCCCTTACGCCTTTTACAATTCTCGAATAATTTGAGGTTTCCTCAGCTACTTCAACTTGCTTAATCTCAATTCTTCCATTCTTCACCAAGATTACATAACTCTCATCACCCTCATTTAACACCGCAGCATTTGGCACAACTACCCCTTCTTTCTTTTCTGTGGTCGTTTCAACCATTTTTTGTAGAAACGAAACCCTTATGCCCATATCTGGAAGAACTCTTTCATCCTTCTCTAAAAACCCTATTCTCACTCTAACGGTAGCTTTATTACGATCAGCAGTTGGAATAATTGCGATAACTTCTGCTGGGATATCCCATTTTGGATAAGCATTTAAGTTAGCCACAACAGGTTGTTCAGCTTCTACTCTATTGATAAATGCTTCATTGACATCCACTTCAATTTCAAGGGAATCCATATCAACGATTGTACAAATTCCTGTGGCAGTAAATCCTCCTCCAGCTGACACCGGCGATATCATTTCTCCCGGTTGCGCTGCCTTGTAGACTACCACTCCACTAAAAGGGGCTAAAATCTGCATGTCTGCTAACCTTTGCTTACTAATATCCACTAAAGCCTGAGCTCCTTCCATTATTGCTTCTCTTGTCTTTAGCTCATCAGGACTTGCAAAGTTTCCTTCAATCAAAGCACTCGTACTCTTAAAAGCGATTTGAGCTTGTTTTAACTGAGATTTTGCATATTCCAAATCAGCTCTATAAGTACTGTCATCGAGTTGAGCTAATAGTTGCCCCTTTTCAACATACATTCCTTCTTCAACCAAAACTTCCAGGACTTTACCGGTAATTTTTGAAGAAACTGTTGCCCTTCTTCGTGGAACCACGTAACCGGAAGCATCAAGAATACTGGAAGCAGAAGAACCAGAGGCATTAACTGACTTGACTGTGAAAGTGGTAACTTCTTGTATTTCCTCTTCTGCTAGAAAAAACCAAAGACCCAACGCAATGACTACTATCCCAGAAACGATAATAGAAACAATTTTGGTAGGGAAAGGTTCAGATTGCTCTTCTTGAGAACGATCTATCTTTAAGTTATTTAGAAGATCTTCTTTTTCACTCATAGTTATTAGTTCATAGAGTTAATCCACTCTTGAATCAAGTTTACTGCTTCAGTATGAACCAAAGCCCTTCCCGACTCGGGCATCATAACCCCAGGGTCTGTAGAAATCATCCTATATAAGAGGATAGATTTATCTGCTTTTCCTGGCACTAGTGAGTATTTTAAACCACCACTGCCTCTTCCGGTAGCTACAGGACTTTTATTAACACCCAAGTGAACAGGCCGAGTTTCATTAAAATCTAAATAAAGAGCTGTTGAATTAGCTACTCCTGATGGCGTGTGACAATGACCACAATTAATTGCTAAATAAGCACGAGCCCTATCTTGAAGAGGTTGAGACTCGTCTTTCCAGTCAGCGACTGGTTGAAGACCTTTAGGAATAGAGTCAATGACCCCATGTTCTAATAAATAAGTTAATTGATTTTTCTTTTTACCTTTATAGACCACATCTTTATCTAAATTACGGGCCTTCGGTCCAATTGGAGAAATCACATCTTTAGTTGAATGACATTCCTTACATTGATTCATGTTAGGAACTCTATAACGTACATCTCTACTCAGTCCTTTATGATTTATCCAAGAAGTATTGATGGTTTTTCCTGCTATTTTGATAAAAGCTTCTGTTTGCTCATCATTCCAGGCATAAGAAACAGCTTCCCAGCCTTTCTCTTTATGCAACAAAACCCTAGTCTCAAGTAGCTTTGAACCCAAATCTAAGTTTCTTTCATCGACAGGATAATAGAAGGTCTTTATTAGAGCAGTGCCCACAGGAAAATCGTAAACCCAATCTTTCTGGTAACTTCCTTCTTTTCCTTCAGGAACATATACAAATCTACTCTTGTAAGAATAATCACTGAACAAAGTAGTGATTAGTTCATAAGGATGAACATTTTTAGCTGGCTGCTGCTTGGTTTGGTCAATAAAAAACTCAAATTCTGAAAGTGCTTCTGGAAAAGCATTGCTAGTTATTTTTGCATCATTCACAGACCAAAGATTCATGCTTACCAACATGAGAGTGATAACTTTAAAGGTTATCAAAGCAGCCTTCATTGCAACTAAAGATTAGATTCCTTCAGGAATATCCATAACTACTGCAGACAAAGGTTTAATCTCTCCATCATATGGTTGTGTGTCTGTAGTAGTTACATTTGGGAGTGATAGCATGTACTTGATAGGCTTTAAAGCTAAGAAAGAGGCTTCTCCATTATTGGCGAGAACTAATTTTTCTTCTTCTGGTTGACCAAAAATCATTTGGGACAAAGGCAATGTTCCGTCCCAGAAAATATCCGGCATATTACCTTCCGATAGTTGGAACAAGATACCTGCGATAGCTTTATCTACGTCTGGGTCAAAACCTCCCTTTCCAAAACGATTACCGTGAACTTGTATAGACTTAGGATGAGGATAGTAATTCTCATCTTCGGTTTCAGCTGCATAAGTTACTATTGAAAGGTTAACTGTCCCATTCCCTGAAATATCATTATCAAAAACTTCCACATCAGAATTTGCCTGAATGATAATACCGGTACCTCGAGGCACTTCTCCTACAATATTTCCTTCAGGAGCAAAATTGTCAGTGTCATTATCAATGGCCTTATTCCTAAAGACCCTCACATGGTGCCCGCCTTGTTGAGGTAGATCAGGTAGGTCAAACACTAAGATGCCTCCCGTGTTATGTGAAGCCACATTGTCGTAAACATCAGCATAAAAAGAATTTTCTATCTCTATGCCTGCTACGTTGTAATGCGCGCGACTGTTTCTGACTATAATATTTTGAGATTGACCTACATATATCCCTGCATCGGACGCTCCAATGGCAACGCAACCATCTATGAGTACATCCTTCGACTCAACCGGATATAGGCCGTAAGCTCCATTAGTGCTTTTAGGACCTCCGGTCCATTCCGTCCTAAGATTGACCATATAAATACCATCAGCGCCTATAACCTTAAGGGCATCACCTTTTGCATCCTCTATTGCAAAGTCTTTTAAAATTACTTTACTTGAAGTAACCAGCAAACCTTGAGCACCTGATTCTTGGCTAGCAAAACTCAAAATGGTTTTATCCATGCCTGCGCCTTCCACTTTAATATTGTCTACATCTAGCGAAAGGCCATCCGAAAAGCTATAAAAGCCTTCTGAAAGCTTAATGGTGTCTCCTGGTTTAGCTAAGATGAGGGCTTCTTGTAATTTTTCTTGTATATCAGGACCATTCTCTATGGCAATAACTTGAGCACCACAAATAAGCGAATAAAATAAAATGAAAGGTAATATTATTTTAGGTTTAATACTCATTAAACTTTTCTCAATCTATCCGATTTAATGTCTTCTACTTTAGTGCAACCGAGTAGAATCATATTATTTTGAACCTCTTCTTTCAAAAGATTTAAAGAACGATAAGCGCCTTCTTCACCCGCAGCTGCTAGGCCATACAGGTAGGCTCTACCTCCCATACAGGCTTTAGCGCCCATGGATAAAGCTTTTAAGATATGCGTCCCTCTTCTCACTCCACCATCTAAAATAACTTCAAGTTTATCACCAACAGCATCGATGATATCGCCTAGTACCTCAATGGGAGCGGGACAACCGTCCATCTGACGGCCTCCATGATTGGATACCATGATAGCTGATGCCCCTACTTCAGCAGCCATTTTGGCATCTTCCACAGACAAGATACCTTTGATAGCAAATGGCTTATCCCACTGTTCTATCATCCAAGCAGCATCTTTCCAAGTAACAGTTCTATCAAATTGACTGTTCATAAAATCCATAACAGACATGCTGGATGAACCGGCTGGTACTTTATGTTCTAAATTTACCATCGAAGGGGTTGGGGGGTTAGTTATGTAATTGAAGGACCAATTGATATGTCTGGCAATGTTCATGTATCCACTTAAGCCTAATTTTGGTGGCACAGTCATTCCTGTTACTAAATCTCTTTCTCTTCTACCATTACTGGGAACGTCCACTGTGAGACACAAAG
This sequence comes from uncultured Gammaproteobacteria bacterium, assembly GCA_964614345.1. GTDB lineage: Bacteria > Pseudomonadota > Gammaproteobacteria > Magnimaribacterales > Magnimaribacteraceae > AEGEAN-183. The sequence continues at coordinate 18,108 of CAZTLP010000012.1, forward strand.
CATCGTAATTAGCATCTTTACACCTTTGAATATATTCCTGTGACAAGCTCCTGTCTTTTAATACATAAATCTGAAACACTTTTGGTCCATCTGATGCCTTAGCGACATCTTCAATCAGCGTTGTAGATATGGTGGAAAGACAAAATATAGTCCCTGTTCTTGCTGCGGCCCTGGCTGCTCCTCCCTCTCCATCGGGATGAAATAAACGATGATAGCCCGTGGGTGAGCAAATGAAAGGCCAATCTATCTTCTGACCTAAAACTGTTGTGGAGGTATCTATTTTATCTACATCAACTAGGAATCTGGGTACTAATTCAAATTGCTCAAATGCAGATGTATTTTGACGATAAGTCCATTCATCTTCTGCTGCTCCATCAATGTAATGAAACATTGGTGCAGGAAGTCGCTTTTCAGCGAGGTCCCTAAAGTCCATAACCTTATGGCATGAATCCAGTTTTCTTTTTGACACTAACCTTTTTCTTTTTGGATCAGCTCAAACATTTTCATTGCTTGTTCTCCGCCTTGATAACAAGGCTTTGCATCTGTCATGTCCGAAATTTGATCCCAATTTGAAGCTATATTCTCTGCGGTCATATCTTCACCTGTACCAAGATTAATACCCATAGTTTCGTGAATCATGACTCTGGCAAAAACCCCTGCTCCTGCTGCCATAATTACTCCTGTAGGTGCATCTTCAGAAACCATATAAGTTACTGCTGGTGTAACAAAATCTGGTTTTATTTGGTCTAAAACATCTGACATACCAGGCAATTCTTCAGTCATTCTGGTGCCAGCAAAGGGTGCAAGTGCATTGCACTTAATGTTGTATTTAGCTCCTTCCAGTTTAAGGGTATTGATTAGTCCAACTACTCCCATTTTGGCAGAACCATAGTTAGTCTGACCAAAATTACCGTACAGACCACTGGAAGATGAAGTCACTACGATTCTTCCGTAGTTCTGTTCTCTCATAATCTCCCAAACAGCTTTCGTGCAATTAACCGTTCCCATCAAATGGACTTCAAGAACCATCCTAAAATCCTCGTCTTCTACCTTGGTAAAACTTTTATCTCTTAAGATACCCGCATTGTTAATCAAGATATCAATCCTTCCGTAAGTGTCCATGACTTCCTTGACCATCTCTTCAACCTGACCTTTGTCAGTAACGCTGGCGCCATTTGACATAGCTTCTCCGCCTGCAGCTTTTATTTCTTCAACCACTGCCTCTGCTGGAGATAGAGATCCCTCTGAGGATCCATCCACATTGCCTCCGAGATCATTAATAACTACTTTAGCCCCTCTTTTAGCTAAATCTAAAGCATGACAACGCCCTAAACCGCCGCCTGCTCCGGTGATAATAGCAACTCGATCTTTAAAAGTTATAGCCATAATTACTCCTAATAAATTTTGAGGCGCTAATAGTACAGGAACCTAGTTTCTTTGTGAAAAAGCTTTTTTTATTCTAGATAAAGCTTCCTCAAGCCTTGATCTAGGACAGCCAAAATTTAAACGAACAAACTGACTATCTCCAAACCACTCGCCTCTATGAACCCCAACTCCCGCATTAATAAAGAAATCCGATGGATCTTCTAGACCTGATTCAGAACAATCAATCCAGGCAAGATAAGTCGCCTCTGGACCATATAAAGAAAGTCCTTCAATTCTAGATATCTCTTCTTTAAGTAACTTTCTGTTCCCACCTAGATACTGCATAAGTTCTTGATACCAAGGCTCGCCATATTTATAGGCAGCTTCGGCTGCTGTGTAGGCAAAAACGCCAATGTGAGCAGCAATTCCTCTCATGTTTCTTCTAAATTCTTGTCTGAGTTCAGGGTTAGGAATAATTGCAGCTCCGCAAGGCAATCCTTGCATATTAAAAGTTTTAGTAGGCGACATTAAAGTAATCGAATTGTTTTCTGCATATTCATTTGTTTGAGCTAAATGTACATGCTTTCTTTCAGACTCAAAGATTAAATCTGAATGGATTTCATCTGCACAGATAATAGTTTCATTCTTCTCACAAATATCTACCAATTTTTTTATTTCTTCTTCTTTATAAACCGTACCGCCAGGATTATGGGGATTGCAGAAAAAGAACATTTTAATGTCTTCGTTGATTAGTTGTTCTATTGATTCATAATCCAGTTCTAAACGTCCATCAACATTTTTTAGATCTGTACTCAACATCCCTCTATTCATGTTGTCAGATGCATAAACAAAAGGTCTGTAAATGGGTGAAGGTGTCATAACCATATCACCAGGACTTAGTACTGTTCGGCAAGCCACATTCAAACCAACAACCACACCAGGCATCCAAGTAACCCATTCTGGATCAATTTCCCAGCCTGACTTTTCAGCCAGTCTCTGTTGAAGTAGTGGAGTTAGTTCTATGGGTCTTTCGGTGTAACCAAATATCCCTTGGTCCACTCTTCTTTTAATAGCTTCAGTCACTTCAGGAGGACATTGAAGGTCCATATCCGCCACCCACATGGGTATAACAGTAGGGTCATCAAATTTTAACCATTTGGTACTTCTTGTTTCGATCCGATCGATTAAGGTGTCAAAGTCGTATTTCATAATTCGCGATATGTTACTCTAAAAAAATCTTTCAGGCTTCCCCTATTGCTACAAAAGATAGCTATAGTTAGACTTCTCGCAATAATCTAATAATTAAATTATGGATTCTTTATATTCTCAAGTTAAAGACAATACACCTGTTCTAGTGGGTTGTTCCCAATACTTGGATAAGAAAGGACCTGATGGACTTAATTACTTAGATATCTTGTCGGCATCCAGTAAAAAAGCTTTAGAAGACTGTAATTCAAAAGTTCCTATAAACGAACATCTTGATGCCATCTCAGTTATTAGATTTGTAGGTGATACTCCGAACCGGAGCACTGCTACTGCTTCCTTTTGGGGCTACCCTAATATGCCCCGTAGTTTGGGGAATTCATTAGGGGTAACTGTGCCACATGAAATTTATACCACCACTGGAGGAAATTCTCCTCAACTTGCACTTAATGAACTCTGTAATCGAATAAAAGATGGACAAGCTGAATGTGCTCTTTTAGCAGGCGGTGAAGCATTGGACACGCTAATTTCAAGAATGAAGACAGGTCTAGATATTAATTGGGGCGATGATCCAGGCGGTAAGCCGGAATCGATTGGTAGTGACAAAGATTTAGGAAGTGAATTTGAACAAAAACATGGTATTTTTGATCCTTCTGCCGTCTATCCTCTCTTTGCAAATAGTATTAGAGGAAGCGAAGGAAAAAGCGCTAAAGAACATATGGAAGACATTGGTCAGCTTTTTTCACGCTTTTCTGAGATTGCATCCAAAAATGAGTACGCGTGGTTCCAAATTCATCGATCTTTAAATGAAATTGTTCAAGTGGCGCCGGAAAACAGAATGGTGGGATTTCCTTATACTAAATACATGAACTCAATCATGAGGGTAAACCAGTCAGCTGCCCTTGTAATCACTTCTGCTAAAAAAGCTAGAGAATTAGGTATCCCTGAATCTAAATGGATCTTTATGCATGGAGGAGTCTGTTTGAATGATATATGGAATATTACTGATAGAAGAGATTTACACTCCTCCCCTGCAATTAAAAAATGTTCTGAAGCTGTTTTTGATATTGCAAATTGCTCACAAGCTGATATTTCTTTTTTTGACCTATACTCTTGCTTTCCAAGTGCAGTACAAATAGCAAGAAAAGAAATAGGCATTCCAGATAATGACAAAAGGGATTTAACGGTCACAGGAGGGTTGCCATATTATGGAGGGCCTGGAAGTGCGTATGTTGTAAATTCAATAGCAAGCATGATGAGTTTACTCAGAGAAAAACAAGGAAAATTTGGAATGGTGACGGCAAACGGCTGGTTCCTAACCAAACATGGTGCGGGTATTTTCTCTTCCTCACCTTTTCTTGGAGAATGGAACCAAGTAATTGACTCTTCAAGTTTACAAAAAGAAATTGATAATCAAGAACACCCTGAATTTATTGAAGAAGCTAATGGAAAAGGAACTGTAGAAACTTACACAGTTATTAATTCAAGAGAAGGTCCTACTAAAGCTATTATTATTGGCCGATTAGAAAACGGAAAAAGATTTGTTGCTAACACTAAAAAAGATGACAATCTTTTAAATAAAATGATGCAGAATGAGATGTTAAACACTAAAGGAACGATTAAATTTGAGAATTCACGGAATATCTTTCAACCTGATTAAAGGAGAACTAAATGAAAGAGATTAATGTTGCAGTGACTGGAGGAGCGGGTCAAATTGCCTATTCCTTACTTCCCAGATTAGTAAGCGGAGAAACTTTTGGAGCTGATACCAAGGTCAATCTTAGATTGATAGAAATTCCTCAAGTCGTAGACAAGCTTGAAGGAACTATCATGGAACTCATTGATTGTGGATTTAAACAAACAGGATCCTTGTTAGCCACAGCAGATATTAAAGAAGGAGTTAAGGATGCGCATTGGGTCCTTTTAGTCGGCAGTATTCCAAGAGGAATAGTTGTCGATGGGAAAAAAATTGAAGAAAGAAGTGATCTACTAAGGATTAATGGGGGTATTTTTACAGATCAAGGTGAAGCAATAGGCAAATTAGCAAAAAATGATGCAAAAGTTTTAGTAGTAGGCAATCCAGCCAATACAAATGCGCTAATAGGAAGAACAAAGTCTGAAAACCCTGCACAAAGTTGGTTTGCCATGACTGCACTCGATGCCAATAGGGCTAAAGCACAATTAGCTGAAAAAGCAGGTGCGAATATAGGTTCCGTAACTAACATGACTGTTTGGGGAAATCATAGCCCCACTATGTACCCTGATCCTTACAATGCCCAAATTGATGGGGTAAGCGCAGTTGAAGTGATAGATGACCTAGATTGGGTCGAAAACGAATATCTGCCTTTAGTCCAGCAAAGAGGTAAAGCTGTAATTGATGCAAGAGGAGCTTCCTCCGCAGCTTCAGCAGCTAATGCAGCTATAGATACTGTTAAGTCTGTTAATAATCAAACTGCAGATGGGGATTGGTTTAGTGCAGCAGTTCCTAGTGATGGAAGTTATGGAATACCTGAAGACTTAATTTTTGGCTTCCCTTTAACTTCTAATGGTCAGGGTAAAGTTGAAATAGTCCAAGGTATTGAGCTTAATGATTTTGCTCAGGAAAAAATTAAAATTACCACTGACGAACTGTTATCCGAAAAAGAAGCAGTAAAAGATCTCTTAGATTAATCTTTATCTTTCGGTTTAAGCTGAGGGAATAAAAGCACATCTCGAATGGATGTTGTTCCCGTAAAGAGCATAACTAACCTGTCTATGCCAACCCCAACGCCTGCACACGGAGGTAGGCCATACTCTAGAGCCTCTACATAGTCTTCGTCATATCCCATGGCTTCTTGGTCTCCAGAGTCTTTCTGCTGTACCTGCTGTTTAAACCTCTCTGCTTGTTCATCGGGATCATTAAGCTCAGAAAATCCGTTAGCAATTTCCTTTCCACCTATAAATAATTCAAAACGATCAACATAACCGGGGTTATCGTCCTGTGTTCTTGAAAGAGGAGATACATCTTTAGGATATCCAGTTATAAAAGTAGGCTTATCAAGTTCGCCCTCTACGCCCTTCTCAAATATTTCTAATTGCAGCTTACCGTCAGACGAGTCTTTAATATTCTCAACTTCTAGTTTCTTAGCTATCTTCTCCAACTCTTTTCTATCTTCTAGTTGATCTTTCTTAGCACCGATATATTTAACGATGGAGTCAATTAATGTTAATTTTTGAAAAGATTTTGATAGGTCATACTTCTCTTTATTTTGTTCAATGACGGTTTTACCCAAAACCTTCTCTGCCAATCTTCTAATTAGAGTTTCCATAAAATTCATTTGGTCTTCGTAATCAGCATAAGCTGTATAAAATTCAAGCATGGTGAATTCAGGATTGTGTTTTGTGGATAAGCCCTCATTTCTAAAATTCCTATTAATTTCAAAAACTTTCTCTAAACCTCCTACAACTAGTCTTTTGAGGTATAACTCAGGGGCTACTCTCAAATACAAATCCATATCTAGCGCATTATGATGGGTTTGAAACGGTCTAGCTGTAGCTCCTCCTGGTATGGGGTGCATCATAGGAGTCTCAACTTCTAGGTAACCTTCTTCAATAAAGATATTTCTTATTTCACTTAAAATCTTGCTTCTTGTTTTAAAAACCTCAAGACTTTCAGGATTGGTCAAAAGATCTAAGTACCTTTTTCTATATCTCTGTTCTGTATCAACTAAGCCGGCATGCTTTTCTGGTAAAGGCTTTAAAGACTTCGTTAAAAGAAAAATACTATTAGCTTCAACTGTTAATTCATTGGTTTTGGTTTTAAATAGTTTTCCTTTAAGACCTACAACATCTCCTAAATCCCATTTTTTAAATTCTTTATATGTCTCTTCGCCCAGATTATCTGCCTTAATGTAAGCCTGAATCTGTCCTGTAAGATCTTGAATGGTAATGAAACTGGCCTTCCCCATTACACGCTGTAACATAACTCTACCCGCTACTGAGACCTCTATATTTTTACTTTCTAATTTATCTTGTTCAAACGAATCATAAGAAGCATGAAGATCCTCAGCTAAAGCATCCCGTCTAAAGTCATTAGGAAAGGCATTGCCTTTCGACCTTAAGTCTTCGAGTTTTGCTCGTCGGAGAGCTAAGAGTTCATTTTGTGAGATTTCTTCTGTCATTACGCATACTTTAACTAAATATTGGCTTTAAGGCTCGCTTCAATAAAACTATCAAGATCTCCGTCCAATACAGCTGTGCAATTTGAAGTCTCATAACCAGTCCTCAGATCTTTTATTCTTGCTGAATCCAGCACGTAAGATCGTATCTGACTTCCCCAACCTATGTCTGACTTTGATTCTTCCAAAGACTGTCTTTCCGCATCTAACTTTTGCATTTCTATTTCATAAAGCTTTGCTCTAAGTTGTTGCATTGCTTTATCTCTATTTTGGTGCTGCGACCTTTGAGATTGGCATTGGACAACAACTCCAGTAGGTTCATGGGTAATTCTAATAGCTGAGTCAGTTTTATTAACATGCTGCCCACCGGCTCCACTAGCTCTATAAGTGTCTATTCTAAGATCTGAAGGGTTTATGTCTATTTCAATTGTTTCATCTATTTCAGGAGAAACAAAAACGGATGCAAAAGAAGTGTGTCTTCTGCTACCCGAATCAAAAGGAGATTTTCTTACCAACCTATGCACTCCCGTTTCTGTTCTAAGCCATCCATACGCGTAATCTCCTTCAAATCTAATTGCAGAACTTTTAATTCCGGCTACCTCGCCAGGGGACACTTCAATCATTTCGACATTAAAACCTTTAGATTCTCCCCATTTTAAATACATTCTCATAATCATCTCGGCCCAATCCTGAGCTTCAGTGCCGCCCGAACCAGACTGAATATCTAAGAAAGCATTATTTGGATCCATGGGATTGGAGAACATTCTTTGAAACTCCAGTTGGTAGAGCTTCTTTTCATTTTTTTTAATTTCTTCGATAAGTCCTTCTAAAGCTTCCTCATCGTTTTCGGAGAGAGCTAATTCGGATAACTCTGATGAGTCTTTTATGGCCTGGTCTAAATCGATAAACCTAGTTACCTCTTTTTCAAGATGTACTCTTTCTTTGTTAAGTTCTTGAGCTTTTTTTGGGTCATCCCAAATCTTTGGGTCGTTTAGCTTTTCAGTTAATTCATTTAACCGAGACTGTTTTTTTTCGAGGTCAAAGATACCCCCTTAGGTCATCAATTCTTTTGACCTGATTTTTTAAATCTTCATTTATCGAAGTTACTTCAGTCATGTCTTAGCTAATAGATGAAACTATATATTCTCTCACCTTATCTATATTATCGGGTAGAACAACAAAATCTTCTTGTTTATCTTCTATGTCCTTTAATTGGGTTGGAGTCTCTACAACGTCTTTAGATAAAACCTGTTCAATGGCTCCCATAAATTTAGATGGGTGTGCTGTAGCCATTGTTACCACAGACTGGTCAGGTGATATCAACTCCCTAGCAGCTCTAATCCCAGTAGAAGTATGCGGGTCCAGTATGTAATTGTTTGTCTCAAAAGTGTTTTTAATTTCTTGCAGTATTTCTTGATCTGTACTTGGAAAACTTAAAAACAAATCTTCTGCTTTCTTCCAGTAGTCTCTGGGCACTGAAATCTGTTCTTTGGGGAAGGTAGACATAGTTTTTTGTAGCTTCTCAGAATCATTGTTAAATAAATTAAACAGTAATCTTTCGAAATTACTGGCCACTGAAATATCCATACTGGGAGCTAATGTTTCAGTAACTTGACCTTTCTTATAAAAATTCTCCGAAAATAATTTGTGCAAAACATCATTGCTATTTGTGGCAATTAGTATTTTATCAATAGGAAGTCCCATTTCCTTAGCTAACCAACCTGCGTAAGCATGTCCAAAATTGCCTGAAGGTATCGAAAAGATCAACCCATTCAGTTCTTCTTTCAACCTTAAGTAAGTCCAAAAATAATAAACTGACTGGGTCATACATCTAGCCCAATTTATTGAATTGGCTGCTATAAAACGTGTTTCATTTGACTCAATAGATGCATCTAAAAATAGCTCTTTAACCATGGCCTGGCAACCATCAAAATCTGTTTGAATTGAGAGAGCATGAACATTTTTAGCTTGGGTTGTCGTCATCTGCTTTCTTTGTATTTCAGTAACTCTCTCATGCGGATAAAGAATAAAAACTTCTACGTTTTCATATCTAGAGCATGCAGAAATTGCAGCTGATCCTGTATCACCGGAAGTTGCTCCCAATACAGCAATTTTTGTCTTTTGCTTTTGCGCAAAATAATTAAGTAGTGTGCCCAAGAGCTGCATTGCAACATCTTTAAATGCCAAAGTCGGGCCGTGAAATAATTCTAAGACCCATCTTTGATCTTCTAATTTAACTAAATTAACTACATCTTCATTTTCAAAAGCTTTATAAGCATCATTAATAATGTTTTCAAAATTACTTTTATTAATCTCTTCTGATACAAATTGATGAAGTATCTCAGTTGTTAATTCTTGATAACTTAAAGAGCTAAGATCTTTAAGTTCTTCATTCGTGAACTTGCAAGTTTCTAATGGCATAAACAAACCGCCATCTGATGCAAGACCTCCTAGCAGAACTTCACTAAATGACTTTCTCAGTGAAGAGTTTCTAGTGCTTATATATTGCATTACTTCTTACCTAGATGAATCCTAAACTTTTTAACTCCTGGAGTAACTTCAGGTAAGTCTTCCAACTCATTTTTTAGTTTAAAAGCTTCATTATCAGTAATTTCACCGGATATTATGACAACAGAAATAGACTCTGGGTTTGGTTTAGCCTTTGCCTCATGTTGGATTAAGGCTTCAATGCTTATTTCTCTATCAGCAAATAAAGAGGATATCTTGGCTATAACACCAGGTTCATCATTAACTTGTATTCTGTAATATCTTGGAGCTTTCTTACTATCTGAAACTTGTAACTCATTACTACTATCGGAATTTATATCTAAATCCCAACCACCCTTAGCTATATCAACTAAATCGGCTATTACTGCTGAAGCTGTTGGTTCTGGTCCAGCCCCTGGGCCGTAATAAACTGTAGAACCAACTCCTTCAGAAAATATTTCCAGGGCATTCATTTCTTTGCCCACTTGTGAAAGCAAGGTTTCCTTATCAACTAAAGTTGGATAAGCACTTACGCCAACAACATTGTTGTCGAGCTCACCAAGTGCTATGTGCTTAATCGAATAGCCTAATTCTTTTGCATATTTAAGGTCTTCAAGTTCCACCTCTTCGATCCCCTCGAAGCTTACAAAAGAAAAATCAAAAGGCACATGAAATGCTAAAGCAGCGAGAATACTAGCCTTTTGAGCTGCATCGGTTCCGTTAATATCCAAGCTTGGATCAGCCTCAGCAAGACCAAGTTCTTGAGCTTTTTTTAAGGCTGACTTAAAACTTGATTGATTTAATTCCATTTCCGTTAGTATGAAGTTGCTTGTTCCGTTTAAGATTCCTGCAAACCACTTAACCTTGTTTGCAACTAAACCTTCTCTCAGAGCTTTTATAACTGGAGTTCCTCCAGCCACAGAGGCTTCAAAACCTATCTCTACATTATTATTTTTTGCTAATTCAAATAACTCATTTCCATAACTGGCTATAAGTGCTTTATTTGCTGTAACCACATGCTTACCTTCTTTTAAGGCTGTTGTAACTAATTCGTAAGAAAAATCTACTCCGCCTACGACTTCCACCAAAACATCAACTTCCGGATTAGTTGCTACCTCCAATACATTAGTTGTTATGTTGATTTCTTCATAAGGAACAACTTCCTTACCTCTTCTTGCACCTACTTGGACCAAGTCAAAATGCACCCCACCCTGAACTTCTAGCAATTGTGAAGAGTTGATTAAAGTCCTTAAGACTGCTCCACCAACATTTCCTACGCCACAAAGGCCTACTTTAACTGTTTTCATTATTTAGCCTTTAGCATGTATTTTTCTCATGACTTAATAAACTTCTTTATATTTCTCAAAGCTTGGCTAGTTCTATGCTCATTCTCAATTAAAGAAAATCTGACATAACCTTCTCCATATTCACCGAATCCAATCCCTGGTGAAACTGTAACTTTAGCTTCAGCTAGTAATCTTTTAGAAAACTCAAGGGAGCCTATATTGCCTATAGAATGAGGAATCTTTGACCAGATAAACATAGTGGCTTTAGGCATTTCTGTAGGCCAACCTATTCTATTTAATCCCTTAACAAGGAAATCTCTTCTAGTTTTATAGGTTTCTCTTATATTACCAACATATTGGTCACATTCGTCGAGAGCTTTGATTGCTGCTACCTGTATAGGTGTAAATAAACCGTAATCAATATAAGATTTAATTCTCTCTAATGCAGCCAACAAGTTTTTATTCCCACAGCAAAACCCAACTCTCCATCCTGGCATGTTATAACTTTTGGATAGCGAGAAAAATTCTACTGCTACTTCTTTACTACCTTCTACTTGTAAAATTGAAGGGGCCATGTATCCATCAAAACAAAGATCTGCGTAAGCAAGATCTTGAACAACCCAAAACTTATGTTTTCTTGCTAGCTCTATAATTCTTTCAAAAAATTCAATCTCGACACATTGTGTTGTTGGATTACTGGGAAAATTTAAAACCAGCATTTTTGGTTTAGGAAAAGTATTCTTTAGTGCCTGGTCAAGCTCAGAGAAGAAATCGATTTTTTCTCCTATAGGAACATGCCTTACATCTGCTCCTGCTATAACAAACCCGTAAGGGTGGATAGGATAAGAAGGATTAGGAACTAAAACGGTATCACCTTTATCTAGTGTAGCTATTGCTAAGTGAGCTAGACCTTCTTTTGAACCCATGGTGACAACTGCCTCTGATTCTGGATCAAGATTTACTGAATACCTTCTTTCATACCAATCACATATTGATTTCCTCAACCTTGGAATACCTTTTGACTGGGAATATCTATGTGTAGGAGGATTGAGAGAAGATTCTCTTAACTTTTCTACTATAGGAGAGGGGGTTGGTTGATCAGGATTTCCCATTCCAAAATCTATGATGTCCTCTCCATTATGTCTTGCTTCCATCTTAAGTTTCTGTATCTCACCAAAAACATAAGGGGGTAACTTATCTATTCTATTAAAATTAATATCCATAAAATGAAAATATAGTTTTAGCTACTTAACAATCCAATAAGATCTTGAGGAGGAATATACCCAGGAATAAGTCTTCCTTC
>CAZTLP010000013.1:0-29191 GCA_964614345.1 uncultured Gammaproteobacteria bacterium
ATAGTTTGCATTTTTAATTAGAAAACTCTTCTATTGTTTTAACGTAAATTTCTTCATAGCCTTTTGCTGCCTTCGTCCAATTAAATTTGTTTTCCATCCTTTGCCTACCCAATTTAGATAGAGAAAGTTGTCTTTCTTTATCTAAAAAAAGACTCTTTATTGCTTCGGCAATGGCTTTAGACGAACCGGCTTCGATTATTACTGCATCTTGACCAATGACTTCCTTTAAACCTCCGGATTGGGTTGAAATTAATGGCAATCCGCACGCCATTGCTTCTCCTGCTCCAAAACCAAAGCCTTCATACAGTGAAGGGATAACACTAATTTGTGCTGAAGAGTATAAAGAGACCAACTCTGACTGGCTCAGTCCAGAATGAAACGAGATCTTCCCCTTTAAATTCAGATCAGATATTTGTTTAAGAATTTCTCCATCTTCCTTAGCCTTACCAATTACCACTAGATGAATTTGAGGAATTTCATTAATAACTTCACTTATGGCTTTAATTAAAAACTTCAACCCTTTAAGTGGAACGTCAGCGCTGGCTGTTGTAATAATTCTATAAGGTTCAGTTTGAACTTTTTCATCTCTTCTAAAACCCTCGATGTCTATACCGTTTAGAACTACATCTATTTTTTCTCCATCTACCTGAAACTCCTGAACAACATCTTCTTTTGACTGATTTGATGGGCAAATGATCCTATTCAACCTTGGAGCTACTTTCTTTTGCATTTTCAGAAATGAATGCCATCTATTTGTAGAAAATCTCTGTTTCCAATTAGTGGTAGCTTGCAATTCTAATCTGTGATCTCGCGTAATAGGGTGATGTATTGTAGTAACTAATGGGATCTTTTTTTGAAGATCAAGTAAGGCATGACATAAAGATTGGTTGTCATGAATTACATCGTATTTGTAGCCTTCATCTTTGAGTAAAACCTCTACTCTCCTTCCAAAAGTGTATGGTTCAGGAAACCCTCCTGATAACACTCCTGCCCACTCAAATAAATCGGTTGAATTCTTAAGAAATCTCATTCTAAAAGATGTTAGACGTTGATTATCTTCTAATTCGAAAAGATTCAAGCTGGGTACTTTGATTAAATTTACTGAGTTTTCCAACTCTGGGTACGGTGGTCCTGAGATAACATCTACCTCATGGCCCAAATTTACTAATGCATGACTGAGATGTTTTACATAAATCCCTTGTCCTCCAGAAAAAGGGTTACTTCTATAGCTTAGAAAACCGATCTTCATGGTAATTAGAACCTTCTCAATAAAGATTCTTTAACTTTTGGATAACTCTCAAAGCTCTTTAAAATTCTTTCCTTATCCTTGGCTAATTTGTTAGCCAAAATGACCTGAAAGTACCTTCTTTTACAGGCATCTAAATCTGAAACAATCAGACTGTTCTTATCAAAGAAGAAGTTAGATCGCTTTGCATCTCCATGATTAAAGCCTATCCAGCTTAATCGTTTGATTAAAGCACCCATCTTGTTTGGAATTAAGTTCTCTAAACTCTCAGTTATTTTCATTTGATCTAGTCTTTCACCGGATTGCTTCAGAGTAATCAAGTATGACTCCCTTGTTGTAAAAGAATCATATGTTTCGATAACTGCTAGTGTGTTTATTGTCTTTATCCCTGCTGCATCTAACCAATGGGATGCTTTCCAGGATGTTATAGCTCGAGTTGGACTAAAAAACTTTCTTAAGTAGTGAAATACTCCTTTTATTTGGAATTTCTTTATAAAAATAGAATGACTAGGTAAATCTAGACCAACAACATGATTTCCAGCCTCAAATTTTACCTCTTCCCCTTTTGACATAAATTCATCAGGATTAGATATAACTTCTGATAAGCCTTCATTGAAGAACTGTTTTTTAGCTATCCAACGCCTTCCTTCTTCCTTTCCCGTTATATAGTCTGATTCTGAGCCTTCTCTTTCTTTGTTCTTGATATTTATTTCTTTAAGTAGGGGACTCATAAACATTCTAAATGCTCTGTTTCTAGTGGTTTTTAGAAATGTAGAATGAGCTTGAAAGGATTCTTTTATTGAACACTCTAGGTAAGTTCTCATAAATCTATAAAAATCTTTTTCACTAAGATCAAACCCCATTGCAGAATGAATTAAACCGCCTATATCTTTAGAGGCCCATCTTGTCGGTACAAAAGATCTTAATTGGGCTCTATGGAGGTCAATCAAGTAAATACTCTTGTTAACATCCATGTCCTTATCTACATGAAAATGACAAAGATAATAATCACGATGATTTATTCCACTGTTATGCAAGTTACGTGAAATTAAGGCTATTTTTTCTATGAATTCTCTTTTTTTAGAAAAACTTAAGTTCTGAAACTTTCTTTTCTTAAGAGCCTCTTCAAGGGAGATAGTATTGATCAATGACTTAGTAATCAAAAAAGACTTTAAATCTGCAGGATTAATACCCGTGCTGTAAAAACCTACAGGTTCAGGGCATTCTATTCCAAGAGACTTTAGTTTTTTTAACGCCTTCCATTCAGTAGAAGCTCCGATTGTTGGCGCTCTAAACTTAACAATATTTTTAAATATCTCTTTCCAACCCACTCCATAGTGCAGTTTTATAAAGTATCTATTTCCTTCAAAAGTGAATTCTTTTGTTATTCGATTGGCAGTCTTTCTAAATACCTCCCCTTCAATATTCTCAGCAATAGAAAAAAAGTCTCCTGATGAGAACAAATTCTTTAATTCATTATTTAGAAAAATAGTTTCTTTCAAGCTATTACCTCTAGAGAGTTTATTTTATCCTTTATTACAGATATTCATCTGTTTTAAAGGTTAAGCTAATATGACATCTAAATGTCAATATTTACCAAAACTAAACAAAGATTACGTAAACGCAAGTTAAGGCAATTGGGAATTGAACCCGTACCTTGTAATTCAGCAACTTTATATGGTGGAGATCATGGCTGGGTGATAGACAAATCCATGATTGACAGTGAAAGTGTAATTTATTCTGTAGGAGTCGGATCTAATGTAGATTTTGATCTTGAGTTAATCGATTCTTTTGGAGTAACAGTACATGCATTTGATCCAACACCTCGAAGCGTAGAGTGGGTAAAAGAACAAGAACTGCCCCAGGAGTTTATCTTTCACCCTGTCGGCCTAGCTGCAGAGAACGGTTTTATGAGTTTCTACCCCCCCGCTAAATCCACCTCCACTCATTTTTCACCAGTAGATAGATATGGAAATACAGAAAATGAAATAAAGGCTCCTGTTAAAGACATAGATACCATTGCGTCCGAGCTAAATCACAAAAAAATTGATCTGTTAAAAATGGATATTGAAGGTGCTGAATACGAAGTGATAAAAGGCCTACCCAATAGTGAAATTAACATTAATCAAATTTTGATTGAATTCCATCACATGTATAAAGGCATCCCTATTTCTCAAACGGTTGAAGCCATTAACACGTTAAAAGAACTAGGGTTTGAGCTTTTTAATATAAGTCAAAGGACTTACGAGTTCTCTTTTAAAAAAAAGAGTTTATAAATTAAGACTCAAATTCTAATAAGGCTTCTAGAACCTCTTTCGGCTTAATGTCTTTTAAGCCTTGATGATAACCACCTTCTAGGTCGCCAGTTCTCAATTTTGTAAAACCTTCATTCTTTTTAATTACTTTAACTTTGTTACTTAAAGGGGGAGTGAATTCAGGCGAGGTGGGTCCATACAAAGCAACAACAGGTACATCTACAGAAGCGGCAATATGCATTAACCCTGAATCATTAGTTAATACCAAGTTTGAACTTGAAAGTATATCAACCGCATCCCTTAGCTTTGTTTCTCCGATTAAATTGAAAAAACCTGATTGTTCTTTAGCTTGCGAAGTTATTTCATCCCCTATTGACAGATCATTTGGAGAGCCCAGAAGAATAACCTGCCAATTTTTTTTAAGGTATTCTTTAACTACTACTGCATAGTAATCAGTAGGCCATCTTTTTGCCGGACCAAATTCAGCTCCAGGACAAAGACAAATTAGAGGTAAGTTTGGATCTATCTTAAAATTTTCTATTAAAGAGTCTAAATTTTCTTTATTCACCCTAAGACTTGGAAAAGGTATATCTGATGGAAGCTCCGTACCCTCTTCTAATGCCAATGCTACGAATCTATCTACCATCCTAGGATACTTACTTTTATCCAGTACCCTCATATCGTTTATCAAGGCATATCTCATTTCTCCTCTCCAACCTGTTCTGACAGGAATCTTGGCAAAAAAAGGAATTAGTGATGATTTTAGAGAATTGGGTAAAACTAAGGCTTGATCATATTTTTCTACTTTAATCGAATTACCAAAAGCCCTTCTGGCATCAATTTTTATTTCGCCGTGATTGAAAGGGTTTTTATAGGCATGATTGACCTCTTCCATTCTTTGATAAATATCAATAGTCCATTCAGGAGCAAGGACATCAATGCAAATTTCTCTATGTTTTGAAAAAATTATCTTAAAAAGACTTTGAGATATAACTGAATCACCGACCCAAGAAGGTCCAACAATCAATATCTTCATATTTCTGGAACTTTAACTGTTTACGGGTGTATGCCAATCTTGATTCTCTGTCCGCTTACCCCTTACTTGATCTAAATAAGCTTTTTGAAGTTTTTCGGTAATAGGACCTCGTAAACCATCCGCAATACTTTTATTATCTAAGGAGTTTATAGGTACTACTTCTGCAGCTGTACCAGTAAAAAATGCTTCATCACTTTCAAACACTTCTTCAAGTTTGATTTTTCTTTCTTCAAAATTAATGTTTAACTCTTTAGCTAAGCTAATAATCGTTTTTCTCGTTATACCATCCAAACAAGAATTTAAATCAGGGCTAATTAACATACTGTCTTTAACCATAAAAAAGTTTTCGCCACTACCCTCGGCAACAAATCCATCTGAATCAAGCATGAGAGTTTCTTCGAATCCTTGTTCTAAGGCTTCATTGAGTGCAACAGTTGATTGGACATAATTGCCGTTTATTTTTGCATTAGCCACCTCATTTCCAGCCTGTCGTTTGAAAGAAGAAACCTTTACGCTAATACCCTTTTCCTGAGCTTCTGGATCCATGTAAGAAGGCCATTCCCAAGCAGCAATAATCGTATGAATACTTAGATTATCAAATCTAATGCCCAGGCCCTCAGATCCATAGAAACACATTGGTCTTATATAGGATTCCTCCAAATTATTTAGTCGCACAACCTCCGCTTGAGCTTTAATAAGCTCTTCCGAAGAAAAAGGTATCTTCATACCTATAGTGTTCGCAGATTTAAAAAGTCTTTCTGTGTGATCATGTAGACGAAAAATACAAGTGCCTTTGGGAGTTGAGTAGGCCCTTACTCCTTCAAAAACACCTAAACCATAATGCAGCGTGTAAGTTAATACATGGGTTTGGGCTTCCTTCCAGTCGACTATATTACCGTCATACCAGATATACCCATCTAATTCAGATAAATTCATTCGTTTCTCTTTTTCTCTCTTAAAACTTTATTATCTCATGTTAAAAGCCAGCAAAATTATATAATAACTGCTTCTTAAGGATTCACTTATCAAATGAACTTGAATGAAAATATTTTTAGAGCTTATGATATTAGAGGTATTGCCTATGAAGACCTATCAACCGAGGTAGTTACTCTTATAGGAAAAAGCTTGGGATCTAAATCTTTAGAATCTGGACTCAGTACCATAGTTTTAGGAAGAGACGGACGAAAATCAAGCCCGGACATGCATGAATGGATCAGTGATGGAATTAAATCCACAGGTTGTAATGTTATTGATATAGGCGTGGTATCAACACCAATACTTTATTTTGCTACCCACACCCTTTCTTCTCCAAATGGAGTAATGATTACAGGTAGTCATAACCCTGCTAACTACAACGGTTTTAAGATAGTTGAAAATAAAAAAACTATTTCCGGGAACTCTATTCAGAAGATAAAAGAAAGAATCTTTAAGAGAGAATTCTCAGAAGGTAGCGGCTCAGAAAATAGTTTGGACTTAAAAGATAAATACCTTGGATCAGTGCTCGATAACATTAAGCTAGAGAGGCCAATTAGATTGGCGATAGATTGTGGAAACGGAGCAGCAGGTGTAATTGCTGAACAGGTTTACAAGGGACTAGGATGTGAAGTTCACAGCCTTTACACAGAAATAGATGGTAACTTTCCTAATCATCACCCTGATCCATCCAAACCTGAGAACCTAACTGATTTAATTAACCTGGTTAAGGAAAAAGAATTAGAGGTAGGCCTAGCTTTTGACGGAGATGCGGATAGGCTGGGAGTTGTTTCTAAGGAAGGCAAAATCATATTCCCTGATATGCAGATGGTTCTATTTTCTACTTCTATTTTAAAAAGTAACAAAAATGCAAAGATAGTTTTTGATGTCAAATGCTCGAAGATCCTTCCGGGAGCAATTGAAGAAGAAGAAGGCACTCCTATTATGTCCAAAACCGGTCACTCCTATATCAAAGAGTGCATGCAGCAAGAAAATGCTTTATTAGGAGGAGAAATGAGTGGTCATATTTTTTTCAATGACAGATGGCCAGGTTTTGATGACGGGGTATACGCAGGAGCCAGGATGTTAGAAATTATTTCAAATCTAAGTGAGGAAGAAGACGTCTTCAAAGACATACCTGAACTGGTCTCAACACCTGAAATTAATTTAGCAACTACTGATGAAAAAAAATTTAAAATTGTCGAAGAATTTATTTCTAAAGCAAATTATGCAAATTGCACATCAATTTTGATTGATGGAGTAAGGATAGAATCTGATACTGCTTGGGGTCTATTAAGGGCATCTAACACTAGTCCTAATTTGGTCTTAAGATTTGAAGCTGATACAAACGAAAACTTAGAATTAATGAAAAATAACTTTAAGAAAACCCTTTCAGAGATCAACCCTAGTTTAGGAGATTTTTAGCTTTGTCTATTGATAGAAAACAAGCTCAAAACATTGCTTCAGTGCTCAGTGAAGGCCTTCCTTATATCCAAAGGTTTTATGGAAAAACAATAGTTATTAAATATGGTGGAGCAGCCATGTCCAAGACATCTTTAAAGGAAGGCTTTGCTAGAGATATAGCTCTTATGAAATTAGTGGGAATGAACCCAGTAATAGTACACGGAGGTGGCCCTCAAATTGGTAGCGAGTTAAAAAGTGCTGGAATTAAAACTAAGTTTATTTCAGGTTTTAGAGTTACAGATCGTAAAACGATGAAAATTGTAAGGAGAGTACTAGGACAAGAGATTAATAAAGAAATAGTAGGCTTGATTAAAGGATTTGGTGCAGAAGCTTTCGCCATGACCAGATACAACAAAGGCATCATACGGTCATCAAAATTAAGGCTTAAAGAAGGCAAAGACCTAGGTTTAGTGGGTAAGGTCGAATCCATACAAAATAAAGAAATTAAGAAAAAGATTGAGAAGGGAATTATTCCTGTCATTTCACCACTTGGTTTCAATCGAAAAGGTGAATGTCTTAATATCAATGCAGATCTGGTTGCGGGAAAAATTTCCTCTTCATTAAAATCAGAAAAATTAATACTGCTTACTGATGTTGAAGGAATTCAGGAAAAGAAAGGCAAGCTGATATCAAAACTAAATAAGAAAGAAGCAAAAAAACTCTTAACTAAAACTGTAGTTGAAGGCGGAATGAAGCCAAAATTAGAGTCTTGTATGGAGGCAATATCTACAGGCGTAAAATCCTGTCATATAATCGATGGAAGACTGCCACATGCTGTATTATTAGAAGTGTTAACTGATGAAGGAATAGGAACTATGATCACATCAAGTTAGGGCTATGGAAAAATTGAAACCTAGACAACTCGATATAATGCAAAGCCTTGCAAAAATGTTGCAAGTAAAAGGCCCCGTTAAAGTTACTACTGCCTCTCTTGCTAATGAATGTGGAATAACTGAAGCTGCTATTTATAGGCACTTCCCAAGCAAAAGAAAGATTTATGAAGGTTTGGTAGACTTTTGTGAACAAAGTCTTTTCGATTTAATTGGTGATATCAACTCTTCTAAGGATGACCATCTTAAAAAGGTCTCAAAGATTATGATCCTATTAGTCTCATTTAGTGAAAAAAATCCTGGTTTGGCTAGACTTCTAACACGAGAAGCTTTTTCAATTGATGAAGCCTCGCTTGATGACAGGATTAAGCAGATGTTTTCTAAAATTGAGTTGCAAATAAAACAAAACCTTCAAAAATACGAACAGGAAACAAAGAAGAAACTATCATTACCATCTGCTTCAAGCGCAAACCTTTTATTAGCTTTCGTTGAAGGGGTAATTCAACAATTTGTACGTTCTGGATTTACAGAGAAACCTACACAACGAATCTCAGATCAGGCTACTTTCTTAACAGGGTCTTTATTGAAATAGTTATTTGGGTAAGTATTCTTCTAGATAATACTCAAAAATAGAGTTTCTAGAATCGCTTTCAGCCTTCAATCCAGTTCTTTTATCAATCTTAATACTAACAATACCATCTGGGGGTAAATTCTTATTTTTTGGTAATTCTTCTATATTTGGTTGTATAAAATCCATCCAAATTGGTAAGGCGGTAGAACTTCCAAATTCCCTGTTACCTAGGCTTTTAGGTTGATCGAAACCTACCCAAACAGTAGTTACAAGTGACTCATTAAAACCCGTAAACCAAGTACTTTCTGCTTCATTGGTAGTGCCGGTTTTTCCAGCCAGATCACCTCTTCCTAATTCTTTAACTTTCTTAGCCGTTCCTCTTCTGGCAGCCTCTTGAAGAATGTCCTTAATAATAAAGGCTATTCTGGGATCAATTGCCTGTTTTATTTCAACGCTTTCTCTCTGAAAGATTGTGTTACCAGTTCTGTCTGTTATCTTTGAAATAAAATAGGGCTCTACAGATTTACCCCCATTAGCAAAAACGCTGTAAGCAGCAACATTCTCAATCGGACTTAAAGAAGCTGTACCTAATGCGAGTGAAAGGTCCGAATTCAACTCTTCTAATTTAAATCCAAAGTTTTGAGAATAATTACGTACTCTCTCAATTCCTATCTCTCTTAAAAGTCTAATAGAAACTAGATTAACACTTTGCAGTAAGGCTTCTCTAAGTCTAGTTGGTCCATAAAATCTGCCACTTGCATTACGAGGCCGCCATTTATCCTCTAAAGCCTCATCTTCAAAAACTATAGGTGCATCATTTATTAAGGTAGATGCTGTAAGACCGGCATCTAGAGCAGAAGCATAAAGAAATGGTTTGTAATTTGAGCCCAATAAGGGTGAAGATTGAGTAGCCCTATTATATTTACTAAGAAAAAAATCATAGCCACCTACTAAAGCTTTAACTGCTCCATTGGTGGGGTCCATCGCGACAATAGAGCCTTGTACTTCTGGAATCTGGGTTAAAGAAAGACTGGACCTAACCATATCTTGTTCCAGCCAAACCAAATCTCCCTCTTGTAAAAATTCAGAATAAGATTTTGGTCTCGGACCTCTCTGATCTTCAGTTATGTAAGGCCTAGCCCAACCTAAATTAGATGTCCAATCTAATCGAATAACCTTCCTGTCTCCAGATATAACCAACAGATCCTCTTCAACAGATAATACAAGGACAGGGAATTTATTATCTGTGGTAGTTAGATTGTTCAATAAACCGTAGATTTTATCTAAAGGCTCATCCTCAGGAACCTCAGATATACCCACGGGTAAAGACTTACTATCCTCTATCAATCCTAGACGATAAGCAATATCCTGATTAAAAAAGTCTTCTGGGAACTGATCCTTATAGTTTTCTGGAGCCCTAAACCCATGTCTTTTGTCATACTCCTCTAAACCTTTCTTTAGAGCAGTAACAGCTAGATTCTGAAGTCCAGAATCTAAAGTGGTATGAACCTCTAAGCCATCTCTGTATGCGTCTAAGCCGTATTCATTGATCATGTATCGTCTTATGGTTTCTGAAAAGTGAGGTGCCTCAACCTCAGATACAAGCCCATGATAGGTCGCAGAAATTGGTGCCTTGATGGCTAAATCATATTGTTCCTTGTGGATAAAACCTAGATCAAGCATCCTTGTTAATATCCAATTCCTTCTAATCAAAGCTCTTCTTGGATTTTTTAAAGGGTTCCTATATGAAGGTGCCACCGGTAAACCTGCAATCATGGCCCATTGAGCTAAGTTTAAATTTTCAATTGATGTGCCGTAATACACTTCACTAGCTGAAGCTATACCATACGCTCTGTTCCCTAAAAATATTCTATTTACATAAAACTCAAATATTTCTTCCTTGCTATAAATTCTTTCTAACCTATAAGCTAGAAAAATATCTTTTATCTTTCTGAATAAATTAATATCTCTGCCTGTTAGGTAATTTCCAGCTACTTGCATTGTGATAGTGCTGCCTCCACCTCGAACTTCACCCGAAACCAATATCCTAAAGACTGATCTTATTAAGCCGGAATAACTAACTCCTGAATGATTAAAAAAATCATCATCTTCTGCAGCAAGAACAGCTTTTACGAAATAAGGAGGAATGTCTTCGAATTTTAGAGCTGATCTTCTTTTTTCTCCAAACTCACCTATCAACTTCCCATCTGAAGTGAATACTTTTAGCGGAACCTGTAATTCTATTTCTCTTATTTCTTGAGCTTGAGGTAGTTTTTCAGATATATATATGTTTAAGCTACTTATGAAAGCCAATACTCCAGCTAATAAAAATAGAAGAGTCTTAAAATAAAAATTATTTATAAACCTAATCATTTGTCATGACCAATTGTATTCGACAATCTATCGGTAAAGATATAATAAGCCCATGCGTATATTTATAGTGGGTCCTATGGCATCAGGCAAGTCAACTTTAGGGAAAAAACTTGCGCAAGCTTTGAGTATAGACTTCGTAGATACTGATAGGGAAATTGAAAAGAAAGCAGGAGCAGAAATATCCTGGATATTTGAAGTTGAAGGAGAAGAGGGTTTTAGAGAAAGAGAAAGAAAAGTTCTTAAAAAATCTATTAATAATGATGATGTTGTTATATCAACAGGCGGAGGAATAGTCACTGTAAAAGAAAATAGAGCTTTAATGACAGCTAAAGGTAAGGTGGTTTACCTTAAAACACCATTAGAAATACAGTTAAAAAGGACTGAAAAAGATAAAAAAAGACCATTACTAGCTAAGGGCAATAAAAAACAAATTCTAGAGACTTTAAAAAAAGAAAGAGACCCCAAATATGAAGAAATAGCTGATATAACCATAGATCAAGACGGCCAAAAGAACAGAACAACTATAATCAATGAAATAATAGATAGGCTATAAGTTAATACAATGAAATTAGAAACTGTAGAAATTTCAATAAATGAGAATTCTTATCATATCGAAATAGGAAATAATTTTTTATCTGAAGAAATACTTTCTGATCTGGTAAAGAAAAAAGAAGTCCTTCTTGTTTATGATAAAAATATACCCAGTTCAACACTTAGCAAAATTGAGTCTTTTTTAAATTCTTCATCAAGCGAGTTTCTTAAAGTTGAGTTGGAAGCTTCTGAAGAAAATAAATCACAAGCTTCTATTGAGACTATCCACAATCTGTTACTAGACAAAGGCTTTAGTAGGCAATGTGTTTTAGTTGGTCTAGGAGGAGGAATCATTTGTGATCTTTGCGGTTTTGCTGCAGCTACTTATCAAAGAGGAGTTGATTTTGTATTGATACCCACTACCTTGTTGGCACAAGTTGATGCTTCAGTCGGTGGCAAAACAGCTATAAATCATCCTAAAGGAAAGAACATGATTGGATCATTTCATCAACCAGTCAAAGTACTTATAGACTCAAGCTTTCTTTCTACACTCTCAGAAAGAGAAATAAAATCAGGAATGGTAGAAATGATAAAACATGGAATTATCGAGGATGAAGATTATTTCAATTGGCTTGAAGAGAATTTAGATCAAATCAGTAAACTTGAAGAGCCTATAATGTGTGAAGCTATAAAAAGATCAGTTGAAATAAAATCTAATATAGTTTCTCAAGATGAAAAGGAATCAGGAATCAGGGCCATATTGAATTTTGGACATACTTTTGGTCATGGAATTGAGCTGATTGGCAAATATAAAGAATACAATCATGGTGAAGCTGTTGCTTTGGGTATACTTTCAGCTTCAAAGCTCTCACAAATGACTGAGGGCCTTTCATCAGAATGTGTAGAAAGGATTTACTCCGTTTTCAGTAAAGCAGGAATAAGAACCACTACATTAACCGAAATAAATGCTGAAGATCTCTATTTGGCTATGCAATCTGATAAGAAAAAACAAGGAAAAGACCTTAATTTCATAGTTTTAGAAAAAATAGGAAAAGCTAAAAAGATCAATGACTTGAGCAAAGAAAAAGTCTTAAAAGCCATAAAAACAAGCCTTTTTAGCGCTTAATTTCCTTAAAAACTTACAACAAGGTAGAATAAACGCACTACCTCGCTCTTTAACCCAAATTGATAAATTCTAGGCATTTTTTTGCTGTAGAATCTATCGCCCTTTTAAAAAAATTGCTTCGAAGATGGAATACGAAAAATTACTAAAATTCCCTCAAAAGATTGGGCTTTATGACCCTTCTTATGAGAAAGATTCTTGTGGAGTGGGAATGGTTGCAAATATTAAGGGAATCCCTTCTAGACAGATTATGGAGGATGCTTATTTGGTTAATTCTAGAATGGATCATAGGGGCGGTTGTGGATTTGAAGAAAACACAGGAGATGGTGCTGGAATTCTGATCGCCCTTCCACATAATTTCTTCAAAACAATATCAAAAGAAATAGGAATTAAACTTCCTAAAAAAGGATCCTATTCCGTTGGCAATATTTTTCTACCTCAAGATGAAAAAGAAAGAGAAGTTTGTAAAAGAGAAATTGAAAAAGTAGTTGGTTCAGAAAACCAGACATTCTTGGGTTGGAGAAAGGTCCCAGTTGATTCTGAAAAAGCTAATGTGGGGCCGGCTGCAAAACTCTCACAGCCAGTCATAGAGCAATTGTTTGTGGAATCTTCTAATGGAATTGATCAAGATGAGTTTGAAAGGAAACTCTATCTAATTCGTAAGCAATTCAGTCACCAACTAAGAACTAATAAAAAGCTTACTCAAGCTAATTTATTATTTGCTTGTAGTCTCTCATCGAAAATTATTGTCTATAAAGGGATGCTAACACCCTCGCAGCTTTTTCCTTTCTTTCCTGATCTAGAACAAAAAAGTTTTGAGACTCATTTGGCTATGGTTCACTCCAGATTCAGTACTAACACCTTTCCTTCTTGGGACAGAGCTCAACCAAATAGATATATGTGTCACAACGGTGAGATCAACACCCTAAAAGGTAATGTTAATTTGATAAGTGCCAGACAAGGTGTAGCTCAAAGTGATCTGTTTCAAGAAAAACTTAAAGACTTATTCCCTATCGCTGAACCGGATAGTTCTGATTCAGGTAATTTTGACAACATCCTAGAATTTCTGATGTTAACAGGAAGAACTCTCCAAGAATCAATAATGATGATGATTCCTGAAGCTTGGCAATCCAATGAACTTATGAATCAGGATAAAAGAGCTTTTTATGAATACTCTTCTTCGTTAATGGAACCTTGGGATGGTCCGGCTTCTATTGTCTTCACCGACGGTAATTACATTGGGGCTGTGCTGGATAGAAATGGACTAAGACCCAGTAGATATTATGTTACAAAAGATGACAAAGTAATCATGGCTTCTGAAGTTGGGGTTCTACCTGTAGATCCAAGCAATGTACTCATGAAAGGAAGGTTGCAGCCAGGAAAAATGTTTCTTATAGATTTCGAAGAAGGAAGGATGGTTCCTGATGAAGAAATAAAAGAAAAAATTTATAAGGCCAACCCTTATAAAGAGTGGACGAAAGAACAGATAGTAGCTCTTGAAAAAATTACTGATGAAAAAGCATCTAAGCCAAAGTTAACCGGTGACTTAATCTCCAGAATGCAGGCTTTTGGTTATACCGTGGAAACAATGCAATTTATGCTCTTGCCTATAGTGCGCGAATTGAGAGATCCGCTTGGATCTATGGGGAATGATGCCGCCTTAGCATGCCTCTCAGATAAACCAAGACTAATTTTTGATTACTTCAAGCAACTGTTCGCTCAAGTGACTAATCCAGCAATAGATTCCATTCGCGAAGAAGTGATCATGTCGTTGGAATGTCTAATAGGTCCTGAGGGAAATCTTTTATCTCGTTTACCTGAAAACGCACACAGATTGAAGGTAAGCAATCCAATTATTTCAGACACTGAATTACTAAGTATCCAAAACTTGAATTCACATGATTGGAAAACTAGGACCATAGACATCACTTATCCAAAGGGAAATGCAGATAAAAAAGGCATGCTTTCTGCACTAGATAGAATTTGTAAAGAGTCTGTAGAAGCTATTGAACAAGGTTTCTCTTTTATTATCCTATCGGATAAAAATTTAGGACCCGAAAATATTGCCTTAAGTTCATTATTGGCCTGTTCTACCGTTCACCATCACTTAATTAAAAAAGAGATGAGAACCAGAATTGGCATTGTTATCGAAACTGGAGAAGCTCGTGAAGTTCATCATCATTGCTTGCTAATAGGGTATGGAGCTGATGCTATTAACCCTTACTTGGCTTTTGAATCTCTATGGCAAGCTAGACAAGATGGACTTCTGGACCAGATATCTTTTGATGACATGGTTAAAGCCTACAAAAAGGGAGTTGCCAAAGGAATACTTAAAGTTATGGCCAAGATGGGTATTTCAACACTGCAATCCTACAAGGGAGCACAAATATTTGAAGCAGTTGGCTTGGCTGATGAAATCATTAAAAAATGCTTCCCTGGAACTGCGAGTCGAGTCCAAGGAGTTAACTTCGATATCTTGGTCAATGAGGTGCAAAGGAGGCATGAATTAGGTTACCCCAAAGATAATCCAAATAATGTTGAAGTACTTCCTAACCCTGGCGATTTTCACTGGAGACAAGGGGGCGATTCTCATATGTGGGACCCTGAAACGATCTCAGATCTTCAACAGGCTGCCAGAAATAATAATGAAAAGTCTTATTGGAAATTTGCTGACTACGCAAATGACCAAACTACTAAAGACAGTACTTTAAGGGGTTTATTAAAGTTTAAATATGCCAAAAAGCCTTTAGATTTAGACGAAGTTGAGTCGGAAAAGGAAATAGTCAAACGTTTTGCCACTGGAGCGATGAGCTTGGGTTCTATCTCCACCGAAGCCCATGAATCTCTTGCCATAGCAATGAATAAACTAGGAGGTAAATCCAATACTGGTGAAGGAGGAGAAGACCCAATAAGGTTTAAACCATTAGAAGACGGAATTTCTAAAAGATCAGCAATTAAACAGGTAGCCTCTGGAAGATTTGGGGTCACTATGTGGTATTTAACAAATTCTGATGAGCTCCAAATCAAAATAGCCCAAGGAGCAAAGCCCGGAGAAGGCGGGGAATTGCCAGGTAGAAAAGTAGATGATTACATTGCCAAGATTAGGCATTCGACTCCAGGAGTAGGATTAATCAGCCCTCCCCCACATCATGATATCTACTCTATAGAAGACATTGCTCAACTGATTCACGATCTTAAGAATGCGAATAGAGAAGCAAGAATAAGTGTGAAATTAGTTTCTGAAATAGGCGTCGGGACAATTGCAGCTGGAGTGGTTAAGGCTAAAACTGACCACTTAGTTATTGCAGGTCACGATGGTGGAACGGGTGCTTCTCCTTTGACTTCTATTAAACACGCCGGATTACCTTGGGAATTGGGTATAGCTGAAACGCACCAAACCTTGGTAATGAATAATTTACGATCCAGAGTGGTTCTTCAAACTGACGGTCAGATCAAAACTGGAAGAGATGTAGCAATAGCTGCATTACTTGGTGCAGAGGAGTATGGGTTTGCCACTGCTCCACTGATCACTCTTGGATGCATAATGATGCGTAAATGCCATTTAAATACTTGCCCAGTAGGAATCGCTACTCAAGACAAAGAATTAAGAAAGAAATTTAAGGGAGATCCTGAACACGTCATCAATTATCTATTCATGGTGGCTAAAGAGTTAAGGGTAATAATGGCCCAACTTGGTTTTAAAACCGTCAATGAAATGATAGGAAGAGTTGATTGCCTTGAAGTTGATAAGGCAATCGATCACTGGAAGCGAGAAGGCTTAGACTTTTCAAGCATTCTTCATCCAGCAGAAATAATTTTTGACAACACAGAAGTCTTTCACACTCAAGACCAAGACCATGGATTGGATGAAGCCTTGGATCATGAATTAATTAAACTAAGTAAAAAAGCAATTCAAAAAGCAGAAAAAGTCCAAATCGAACTACCAATAAAAAATACTAATAGGGTCGTTGGTACCATTCTGTCTAATGAGGTATCAAAAGTCTGGGAAGACAAAGGACTGCCAGAAGATACCATAAATATAAAACTGAATGGTTCAGCGGGGCAAAGCTTGGCTTCTTGGTTAGCTAAAGGAATCACCATAACTTTGGAAGGCGATGCGAATGACTATGTTGGCAAAGGTTTATCCGGAGGAAAGTTAATTATTTACCCTCCAAAAGAAAGTAGCTTTAAAGCAGAAGAAAATATTCTTATTGGCAATGTTGCTTTGTATGGGGCAACTGGAGGGGAAGCCTATTTTAAAGGCGTAGCTGCTGAGAGATTCTGTGTAAGAAATAGTGGTGCCAGAGTTGTTATAGAAGGAATTGGAGATCATGGTTGTGAGTATATGACGGGAGGTCGAGCGGTAATCTTGGGTCCAGTAGGACGAAATTTTGGAGCCGGTATGAGTGGGGGCATAGCTTATGTTTACGATCCTAAAGACAAGCTAGAACAACTATCTAATCTTGATACTTTTGAGTTAGAAAAGTTAGAAGTAAAAGAAGACATAGATGAATTAAAAGTATTTGTAGAAAACCACTTAACTTATACAGACTCTGATGTAGCAAAAAGAATTTTAAAAAACTGGGATAAAGAACTAAAGGTTTTTAAGAAAGTTATGCCAACTGACTACAAGAGAGTTCTTCTAGAACAAGACAGGAAGGAAAAGAAGGCTGGATAGATGGGTAAGGCAACTGGGTTTAAAGAGTTTAAAAGGGTTGTAGAACCTTATAGACCAGCAAAAGAAAGGGTATTAGATTTTAAAGAAATCTATACAGAACATGATGAGAATAGCCTAGGAACTCAGGCTTCAAGATGCATGGACTGTGGAGTACCCTTCTGCCAATCCAATGAAGGCTGTCCGGTGTACAACCTTATTCCTGAATGGAATGATCTGGTTTATCAAAATCGATGGGAAGAAGCATTTGAGAGATTAATTAAAACCAATAATTTCCCAGAAATAACTGGAAGAGTTTGTCCTGCGGTGTGTGAAGGTGCTTGCGTCCTAGGAATTACTGAAACACCGGTAGCTATAAAAAACCTTGAATGTGCTATTTCCGACAAAGGTTTAGAAAATGGATGGTTTAAAGCAGCACCACCCAAAAATAGGACTGGAAAGAAGGTAGCTATTGTAGGCTCTGGACCTGCGGGACTGTCCGCAGCTCAAGAACTGAATTACGCAGGACACACTGTCAGTGTCTACGAAAGAGATGACCGGATAGGTGGCTTGATGATGTATGGAATACCCAACATGAAGTTAGAAAAGTCCATTTTAGAATTCAGAATTGATCTTATGAAAAAAGAAGGTATTAATTTCTTTACCAACACCGACGTAGGTAACGATACAGGTAGCTCAGTTAGTGTTGAAGAACTTTCTAAAAACAATGATGTTATTTTATTGGCAACGGGTGCTACTCAACCTAGAGACCTGCCTATCCCGAACCGAGATGCTGGCGGTATTCACTTTGCCATGGACTTTTTGAGGGCCAACACAAAAAGTCTCCTTGATAGTAATCATGAGGATCAAAACTACATAAATGCTAAAGATAAAGATGTGATAGTTATTGGAGGTGGTGATACAGGGACAGATTGTATTGGTACTGCGCTAAGACATGGTTGCAAGTCATTAACCAACTTTGAAATCCTACCTCAACCTCCTGTTGAAAGAGCAGAAAATAATCCATGGCCCCTTTTTCCTAAAACTTACAAGGTAGATTACGGTCATGAAGAATCAAAAGAACTATTTGGAAGTGACCCCAGAGAATTCTCAATATCCGGAAAAGAATTTGTAAAAGATAGTGAGGGCAATCTTACAGGTATCGTTACAGTTGAAGTGGATAGTGGTTTTAAAGAGATTGCCGGTACTGAAAAAGAATGGAAAGCTGATCTTATTCTTCTGGCTATGGGATTTTTAGGACCCGAAGACTACGTGGTACAAAACTTAAAAATTGATCTTGATGAAAGAAGTAACTACAAAGCTGAACACAATATCCATGTGACTAGTAACCCTAAGGTATTTGCTGCGGGTGATTGCCGAAGAGGACAATCTTTGGTGGTTTGGGCAATTAATGAAGGTCGAGCAGCAGCTAGAGAGATAAATAAATCTCTGAATTAACCCTTAACTACTCTCATTAAGCCTTCTTGAACTGCTGAGGCTATAAGCTTCCCATCTCTGGTATAGACACTTCCCCTGTTAAAGCCTCTGGCATTACTGGCACTTGGACTGTCAGTGGAATACAACATCCACTCGTCTGCTCTAAATGGTCTATGAAACCACATGCCGTGGTCTAAGCTGGCACTTTGTACATTGCCTTTAGCAAAACTTAATCTGTGAGGATTTAAAGACGTGCTCAATAAGCCCATGTCAGATGCATAAGCCAGAATAGCCTGATGACAAATGTCGTCATCTGGAAGCTTAGCTACTGCTTTCATCCAAACGTGTTTATAGGGCGGTTGCTTTTTGGGTTCTTCAAACATACCCTCGCCAGGTAAGTTCCTTATCTCAATGGGTCTTTCTCTAGTAAAAAATTCTCTAAACCTCTCTGGAACCTTGTCTATCATTTGTTTTCTCATCTCAAGATCACTCATGCATTTTTCAGGTCCAGGAATATCTGGCATATCAATTTGATGAGTGGGACCAGTTTCTTTTTTATGAAACGAAGAAGACATATTAAATATCGGTTCACCCTTCTGTATGGCTATTACCCTTCGAGTTGTAAAACTCCCACCATCTCTTATCCTATCTACGTCGTAGATAATCGGTTGCTTCATATCACCCGGTCTTAAAAAATAAGCATGTAAAGAGTGAACACTACGCTTTTTGTCCACCGTCTTTGCTGCTGCAGTCAATGCCTGTCCTAAAACTTGTCCGCCAAAAACCCTTGGTCCTCCAATGTTTTCACTTTGTCCTCTAAACAGATTGTCTTCTAATTGTTCTAAGTCGAGAAGTTTTATAAGTTTATCTAGTGCTTTTCTTTTCATGGTTATTTAAATTTTCTCTCTTCCCACCAAGGATAAAATTCCGGCATATCTTCTGAAACTTTACTGGGAAACTCAGGAGGACGTTTTTCTAAGAAAGACTCTACCCCTTCTTTTGCATCTCCGCCCTGACCTAGTTCGTATATGGCTCTTGAGTCAACTTTATGGGCTTCCATCGGATGATCGGCTCCCAATAACTTCCAGAGCATTTGTCGAGTCATGGCAACGGATACAGCTGAGGTATTCTCTACTATTTCTTGTGCAATTTTATTTGCTTCCTCCAATAGCTTGTCTGCTGGGTGTATTGATCGTATCAACCCACCCTCTTTTGCCTCTTCTGGAGAAAATACTCTTCCTGAAAAGGTCCACTCCAGGGCTTTATTGATTCCAACCACTCTCGGTAGAAACCAGCTAGAGGCAGCTTCAGGTACTAAGCCCCGACGAGCAAAGACAAAACCAAATTTAGCTTCTTCACTTGCTATTCTAATATCCATGGGAAGTGTCATTGTCACTCCAACTCCCACAGCAGGCCCGTTAAAAGCAGCAATGATCGGTTTCGGACAGTCAAAGATAGCCAAGGTGGTTCTACCCCCACCATCTCGCATCCATTCGGGGTCATCTTTTATTCCTTCAGTTTCACCTTTGTTGTTTCTTACCTCTCTGTTGAACGTATTACCTCCCGCACCCAGATCAGCACCGGCACAGAACCCCCTTCCGGCCCCGGTAACAATGATTGCCCGTATGTCATCATCTTTTCCAGCCTTATCGAAAGCTTCGATTAAGTTGGACTGCATTTGACCTGTATAAGCATTCAATCTGTCAGGTCTATTTAAAGTAATGGTTAATACTTTGTCTTTTACTTCATAAAGGATACATTCAAATTCCATAAAATTACCTCATAAGTTTTTATATATATTGTGATCTACTTCGTAAGCTGGACTGGCTTTACCTGATTTACCTACCTCTTTAGCTGGAACTCCAGCAACAGTAGTTCCTTCTTTAACATCTGATAGAACAACACTTCCAGCAGCAACTTTAGCATTTTTTCCAACTTCAACGTTCCCTAAAATCGTAGCGGCAGCACTCAAAAGAACTCCTTCTTTAATTTTGGGATGACGATCTCCAGACTCCTTGCCTGTTCCTCCTAAAGTAACACCTTGGAATATGGAAACATTGTCTTCAACAACGCTGGTTTCTCCAATCACAACGCCTGTTGCATGATCTATCATTACTCCCTTACCAATCTGAGCAGCAGGGTGAATATCAACTCCATACACTTCAGAACATCTACTTTGTAAAAATAAAGCCAAAGTATGTCTCTCATTAGTCCATAACCAATGTGAAACCTTATAAGCTTGCAATGCCTTAAAACCTTTATAAAACAAAAGCGGTGTTGAAAAATACTTACACGCTGGGTCTCTTTCCTTAGTAGCCATTAAGTCCTCTGCTACGTCAGTTATCATCTCAGCTTTAGAATCAATAGCCTCTTTAATGACTGATCTGAGCATCATCGGTTGGACAGAAGCATTGGATAAATCATTGGCTAATTGATTAGCTAATGTTGAAGAAAAAGAATCGTGTTCTAAAACCGTAGTATGAAAAAAACTAGCCAAAACAGGTTCTGCTTCAGCTCTTTTTTTAGTTTCTTCCCTTATTGCTTGCCAAACTTCTTCAGCAGTCATTAATTTTGTCCTTACTTAATTTAAAAGGAGCATAATTGTACTCTACAGTGTGTTCTTGCTGAAATGTAACAAATAAGGATAATAGGCTCCCCTTTTTATATTATTGGAAGAAATGAGTATTGAAATAACTGATGAATCAGGTGCTTTACCTGATATAGAGATTGATGTAGGTCAAACTTTTGATTTAGAAGTAGATCTTAAAGTCCCTGGGTTTAGCACAGCTAATGATTATGTGCCTTCCATTGATGAAGCTTATAAATTTGATGAGCAAACCACTCTAGCTATTTTGGCAGGGTTCGCACACAACAGAAGAGTAATGATTCAGGGCTATCATGGTTCTGGGAAATCAACTCACATTGAGCAAGTAGCTGCAAGGTTAAATTGGCCTTGTGTTCGTGTAAATTTAGATAGTCATATAAGTAGAATAGACTTACTTGGAAAGGACGCCATTGTTTTAAAGGATGGAAAACAAATCACAGAATTTAAAGAAGGCATCCTTCCTTGGGCTCTACAATCTCCCACCGCACTTGTATTTGATGAATACGATGCAGGCAGACCGGATGTGATGTTTGTAATTCAAAGAGTGCTTGAAGTAGAAGGTAAGCTAACTTTACTAGACCAAAATAAAGTTATAACTCCACACCCTTCATTTAGGCTATTTTCGACTGCCAATACCGTAGGATTGGGTGACACAACAGGTCTGTATCATGGTACGCAACAAATTAATCAAGGCCAGATGGATAGATGGCACATAGTATCTACTCTTAATTATCTAGAGCCTGAACTTGAACTTAGTGTGGTATTAGCAAAAGTACCTAGTTTTGATACCAAGAAAGGAAGAGAAGAAGTTGCTAATATGGTTTCAACAGGTAATTTAACGAGACAAGGCTTCGCTAGTGGTGATATCTCTACCCTCATGTCCCCAAGGACAATAATCAGTTGGGCTGAAAATACTGCTATATTTAATGATAGGAATAAGGCCTTTGAAGTCACCTTCCTGAATAAATGTGATGAAACTGAAAGGGCAATTATTGCCGAATACTATCAAAGATGCTTTAACGAAGATCTAGATGATTCAGCAGCTGAATCACTTGAAGAAGAGTAAGTATTCATTGTATGCCTCCTGAGTCTTCATCAAATGAAAGTCTTAAAGAAGCAGTATCGGCAGCAACGCGAGCCTTAGCACAGGACCCAGAGCTTGAAATAAGCTTTGGTGGAATGCCCAGTTCCAGCTCTAAGCTTGTTCTTTCAAACCCGCCTTCTAGAAAATCTGAATTGGCTTCCTTTAGAGGCAGAGCTGATGCGTTAGCTTGCTCAAAAAGATTTAGTAGCAATGAGATTTCTATCGATACAGGGTCTGTAAAGTTAAATTCTCTATTAACCAAATTAGAAGATGTAAGAGTAGAGATATTAGGCTCGAAGGAGTACGAAGGAGTATCCAATAATTTAAATGCTCGATTTGAAGATAAATGCAAAGCGTTTGCTTCAGTAGAAGAAAAAGAAGACTTACTAGAACCAGCTTTAGAATCCTGGTTAAGACAAATTCTTTTGGAAGAAAAATTAACCAAATCTCAATTAAAGGTCCTTAAACCTTGGAAGAACCTACTCAATGATAAAGGTTCTTCCTATAAAAATGAGCTCCTTGAATCTCTTGAAGATCAAATTCAGTTTGCTGAAACATCTAGAAAACTTTTGCACGCTTTAGAGATAGATGAAAGTCATACAGACGAAGATCTCGATCAAGAATCTTCCGATTCTGAAGATACGGATAGTGAAGAGAATAATTCTGATACAAGTGAAGATGACATGGAGCTTGATTCAGATATGTCACAAGAGATGGATTCTCCTGAAATGATGGAAGAAGACATGGAAATTGGCGACGTCGATGAAGATGCTATTGTTGATGAAAACCAAGAAATTATCTCGAATAATTCTTGGCTTGAGAGGCTGGTAGAGCAGACACTAAATTTTGAATACAAAGTTTACTCAAGGGACTATGACGAAGAGATCTTTGCTGAAGAAATGTGTAGTAGTGAAGAACTACAGAGACTTAGAAGACATTTAGATCAATTAATGGGTCCCAGTAAATCTACTATCTCAAAGCTTGCTCATAGACTACAAAGATTCTTGTTAGCTCAACAAAACCGCTCTTGGGAATTTAATAAAGAAGAAGGTTTATTGGATGCTTCCAAATTACACAAAATTATTTTAGATCCCATCACTCCATTAAGTTACAAGGTAGAAAAAGAAACTGATTTCAGAGACACGGTAGTTTCCATCCTTGTTGATAGTTCAGGTTCAATGCGAGGAAGGTCAATGACGGTAGCAGCTATATGTGCCGATATAATCAGCACCACTTTAGAGAGATGTAATGTAAAGACAGAGGTATTAGGTTTTACTACCAAACAATGGAAAGGGGGCGAAAGTAGAAAAAGGTGGGTTGAGGATGGCAAGCCTGAGAATCCAGGTAGATTGAATGATATAAGACATATAATCTTTAAATCAGCGGATACTTCGTGGCGCAGAGGTCAAAAGAACTTCGGATTAATGCTTAGAGAAGGTCTATTAAAAGAAAACGTAGATGGTGAGGCTTTAATCTGGGCTCATGACAGGTTAGCTAGAAGACAAGAACAGAGAAAAATTCTTATGGTCATATCAGATGGAGCTCCAGTAGATGACAGCACACTCTCCACTAACCCAAATAACTACTTGGATTTACATTTACGTCAAGTTATTCACTCCATAGAAACCCAATCTCCGATAAACCTTATAGCCATTGGTATAGGGCATGATGTAACCAGATATTATAAAAGAGCAGTCACTATCCATAGAGCTGAAGAATTGGGTGGAGCCATGCTGGACCAATTAACAGAATTATTTAAAATTGATTAGTGTATTTGACATAAAATACCTAAAGGAATAGTGTTTTACATATGAAAATTAAGTATTTAGATGAGTGCCCCAAGGGTTTACGTCATTTTAATGATGATGATCTGGAAAGTAAGTTAGAACCCAAAGACATAGAAGATGTAGTTGAAATTTTTAATACTCCCCTCACGGGCAGTTATAACTGGGACTATACGGAAGCAGATAATAGATTAAAAAAGCTTTATGCCTTAGGCAAAAAGCTTAATTGGAACGCAAGTCTGGACCTAGATTGGTCTAGAGACCCCTATCCATTGACCGAATGGGCGTCTGATCCTGAATTTCAAGCCTTTAGGGGCTTTGAACCTTATGAAAAGCTATCCGAAGAAGAAAAGATAGAATGCTCCTGGCATGTTCTCGCCAGTGGTTTAAGTAATATTGTCCACGGAGAACAAGGAGCTTTACTCGTTGCTTCGCAATTGGCTACCTGTGCACCAACTTATAATGCCAAATTATATGCAGCCTCTCAGACTTTTGATGAAGCCCGTCATGTAGAGGTTTATAACAAATATCTTCAAGAAAGAATTGGCTGGAATTACCCTATCATGCCTGGCTTAAAGCTATTGTTAGATAAAGTTCTAACTGACCCAAGATGGGATCTTAAGTTCATTGGGATGCAAATCATTATTGAAGGTTTGGCCTTAGCAGCTTTTGAGAGGCAAAGGGCTACAGTAATGGACCCTTTGCTTAAAGATATTTTTTATTTAGTAATAAGAGATGAGGCTAGACATGTAACATTTGGCGTTAATTATTTGGAAGAATTTGTTAATACCCTATCTGAAGAAGAAAAGAATGACAGGGCTCAATTTGCTTATGAAGCGTGCGTTGTAATGAGAAATAGATTTGGTTCTACCAACGTAATTAATCATTACGGATGGGACCCAGAAGCCGCAGCTGAAGCTCAAATTGGTTCTGAAGCTGGAAGATTATTTAACAACCTTCTATTTTCAAAAATAATGCCCAATCTTAAGAAGATAGGCTTGTTGAATGATGAAGTTTCAGAAAAATACGAAGAAATGGGCATACTTGAATTTAAAGATCTAGATGATGCTACTGTTACAGACTGGGATGAAATGTCTAAACCTCTTGAATACGAATACAGTACTGCCTAAAAGTTAAGGAAAATTAAATGAAAATTAAATTAGTAGATAGTCAACCTATAGACCCTAGAGAATTCGACTTACCTGAAAAGTTTTCTCCTGAAAACATAGAGGATATAGCTGAGATCTTTCAAACTCCATTGACTGGTCATTACAACTGGGACTACACCGACGCCGATACCAGAATTAAGAAACTTTATGAACTAGGAAAGGAGTTAAATTGGGATGGTTCGATTGATTTAGATTGGTCTAAAGGAATTGGTAGAGATGAATTCCCAGTAAAAGCTGAGATGCTTGCCAGGCTAGAAGGGCCTCTTTCACTTTTAGATGAAAAAGATAGGTTGGAATATATGCGTCATGATCAGGCATGGGCTCTAAGTCAATTCCTGCATGGTGAACAAGGAGCTCTACTGGTGGCTTCACAACTTGTTTCTTGCGCTCCAACATACCAAGCCAAACTATACGCTGCTTCACAAACTTTTGATGAAGCCCGTCACGTTGAAGTTTTTGCCAAATACTTACAAAGAATTCACGGCTTAGAGTACCCCTGTAACAAAAACCTTAAAGCTTTACTGGACAAAACCTTAACTGACCCAAGATGGGATCTAAAATTTATTGGTATGCAAATAGTTATTGAGGGGCTTGCATTAGCAGCCTTTCAAACTACCAAAGAAACATCAAACTGCCCTCTTTTAAGACAACTCGTTCATTATGTAATTAGAGACGAAGCCAGACATGTGACCTTTGGTATTAACTACCTAACTGAGTTTTTACAGACTCTTTCAGAAGAAGAGTTAGAAGATAGAGCTCAATTTGCTTACGAGGCGTGTGTTGTTATGAGAAATAGAATTATTAATACGGAGCTTCCGGCCAAATGGTTTGGAATTTCAGAAGAAGAGATACTAGAAACGGTAATGAACAATGAAACCCAAGATATTTTTAATAATCTTCTTTTTAACCGTGTTATGCCCAATCTTAAAAAAATAGGCCTTTTAACAGACAAGGTTCTACCTCTTTATGAAAAACTAGGTTTATTAAGGTTTTCAGAGGCAGACAGTGATTTTGAAGTTGACTGGGCAGTAATGACTAAGCCTCTTGAAAGTTCAAAGGAAATTGACAAGCAATCGGAACAAGAGCTAAAAGCTTCCCAAAAAATAATGGAAGAAGCTGGAGCATCCTTAGTTCATTAAAACTTCACATCCAGAGCCTTCAAGAAGTTGAAGTACTTTTCCCTTTTGCTCATCGTCTAATTTTCCAAACTCCTCTCTTATCCAAGTGAGGCACTTAGCCTGATACACGAATGGCATCTGTTTCCACAACTTGCCATCAATTTCTGATTCCCACTCTTCTTTTCCTTCAGCTACAGCTTCGGCATTCGCAAGTAAAAAGGGTGCATAGGTCCTGCCTATCTCCTGAAATATTTCAGTTAGAGTCTCTGGAATCTGATCGGATTCTATCCAATCACTTTCCCTAGGCTCAAGACCACTTAAATCTTCTACATTATCACACCAAGCAAAAACCCTCGGGGCCACATCCAGAGTTAAATCCCTACAAGTTGGATCTGTCTGCGCCAATTGAGTTAATTGGCCAAAAATACCAAAATCAGAAGATCCAGGTCTATCCCCAAGCACAAATCGTCTTCCCACAAGATGGTTGGACAATAGTTCAATGAATTTTTGATAGCTTTCTTCTATGAACTCTCCTGTTGTTTCATTTGAGCCCACGTATCGAAGCCTTTCAATCTGTCTTTCACTGATATTTTTCGATAATGGTTCTATCTCTTCATCACTCAACTGATTTAAAGTCCATCTTGGCAAAATTGAACCTGCAAAATCTACGTTTCTTTTATGTGCCCACCTAAAATGAAACATCGCTTTAGTAAGCCATTCATCAGCATAGTCCTCTATCAAATAATCAATAAAGGCCATTATTGGATCAGTTGGTATGACCGACCTATCAGAATATTCAGCTTCTAAAAACCGAATAATAGGAGTTGAATCGATTTTAGCTTCTGAGTAGTCTCCATTTTCTCCTGGGATTACTAATACCGGTAATAAATTTACAGGCACTTTAGGGGTATTAACATCTTCTTTGCTATTTCGGTTTGCCCAAGTAAAAGGAATCCTTCTGTATCTAAAAACAGATCTTAATTTCCTGCTGTAAGGAGATCCAGGAGCTCCTAAAATTTTATAAGGTAAAGTCATATTTGTTCCTTTTTTATATCTTTAATTTATCACTTTCCTCAATTCTGTAGTTAAAATCAACTAATGTTAAGTATTTTTAAAAACGCCGAGCAATGTGCTGAACGCGTGGCTTTAAGAGATAAGACTGGCTCATACACTTACAAGGATATTGTTAAAGCTTCTAATAAAACAGCTTCAGCCTTAATTGGCGATGACTCTGATCTAAAAGAACAGAGAATCGGATTTTTAATCCCGCCTAGTTTTGAGTATGTTTCTATTCTTTGGGGAATATGGAAAGCAGGTGGAATAGGAGTTCCACTTAGTCTTTCGGCTACTGAATCAGAACTCACACACTACTTAGAAGATTCTAAAATTAGCCTTTTAATTTCAGACCTAAAGGGTTCAGAGACATTAAAAAAATTATCTACAGATTTACACATACCTTTAATAACTACAGATGATCTGCAAGGTAATGAAGAAGTAACTCTACCTAAGATAGGAGTAGAAAGAAGAGCCATGATCCTTTACACCAGTGGCACCACAAATAAACCTAAAGGCGTGGTTTCTACTCATGGAAACATAGAAGCCCAGATAAGTTCACTTGTTAAAGCTTGGGAGTGGAATGAAAATGACCACATACCTCTAATATTGCCATTGCATCACATACATGGAATTATTAATTCTCTTTCTTGCCCACTTTGGATAGGTGCAAAGGTAGATATTCTAGGGGCTTTTGAAGTAGAGAAAGTTGTAAGAGCGGTATGTGAAAATACTTACACTGTCTTTACTGCAGTACCAACAATATATTTCTCATTAATTGACAAATTAGAGGGTATGAATAAAGAGGATTTAGATCTAGTAAAAGAACAATTTAAAGCTATGAGATTAATGATGTCAGGTTCAGCTGCGCTGGCTCCAGAGATACATAAAAAATGGAGTGAACTTACAGGACAATCTTTGTTGGAGAGATATGGGATGACAGAAATCGGTATGGCTTTATCTAATCCATTGAATGGGGAAAAGCGTCCAGGATCAGTAGGTCATGCCCTTCCAGATGTAGAGGTGTGTCTTATGGAAGATAACAAAGTTATAGATGAAGAGAATATACCGGGGGAAATAATGATAAAAGGACCTCAAGTTTTTTTAGAGTACTGGAATCAAGAAAAAACGACTGAAAACTCTTTCTTTGAAGGATGGTTTAAAACTGGAGATGTAGCTGAGTTGGTTGATGGTTATTACAAGATATTGGGACGAGATTCCGTTGATATTATCAAGTCAGGAGGTTACAAAATATCTGCATTAGAAATTGAAGATGTATTGCTTAGACACCCTGTGATTAAGGAATGTGCTGTGGTAGGCATAGTTGATCAAAAATGGGGAGAGGTAGTAGCAGTGGCCCTATGTTCTAGCGAAGATCTCACACTAGAAGAAATCCAAACTTGGTCTTTAGGCTTTCTTTCAGACTATAAAATACCTAGAAAGCTGAAACTCCTTGAAAAGCTCCCTAAAAACGCCATGGGGAAAATCGTTAAACGTGAAATTAAAAATATTTTTTAATACTAGAAGTTTATAAATTCCCAGCTAGTTTCAAAAAATGGTTGAAGTTTATTACTTGATATATGTCCTTGATCTTTTGAAAGACCAATTCTGCTTTTAAGAAATCCATTCTTTATAGGAGTACTATAAATAAACTCCATATCAATCTGTCTTCCAGATGCCCCCATTGAAGCCGTGAAATCGTTAAAAAGAATTTCTTTTTTAACTGTTCTTCTATAAGGCAAAGAAAAATTAATTTCTCCGCTTTCAAGTTTTAACGGCTGAGATACGCTGAACCCAAAAGAATCTGCTTCCGTTAAAAGACCAGCCTTATACAAAGTCAGGTTAAAAGAAGAAGAGGTTAGTCTACTGATGTCCTTCACCATACC
>CAZTLP010000014.1:0-27147 GCA_964614345.1 uncultured Gammaproteobacteria bacterium
CTCATGCAAATCAATCCTAAATATGATGGAAAGGGCAAGGAGCAAGTGTTAAATGAATACTTTGGAAATTTAAAATTAGGGGATGCAAGTGGCGATCTAGCAATCGTTAGTTATGACATTGAAGAGAGGAAGCCACTCTTATTAACTTCTTATGGGAACTCTAACATTTCAGCTATAGATGCTGGCCATGCTTCTAGTGCAGCACCAATTTATTATCCAACTGCCAGAGTTGGAAATCGTTATCTTA
The DNA here is from genome assembly GCA_964614345.1 of uncultured Gammaproteobacteria bacterium. Taxonomy (GTDB): domain Bacteria; phylum Pseudomonadota; class Gammaproteobacteria; order Magnimaribacterales; family Magnimaribacteraceae; genus AEGEAN-183. The sequence goes on from CAZTLP010000014.1 coordinate 248, forward strand.
TTGATGGGGGAATAGTTGCTAACAACCCTGTTCTTCATGGATATGCTGAAGTAAAAAAACTCTACCCAGATAGTAATGTGAAAATTCTGAGTGTAGGCACCGGTTTGAATAAAAGACCTTTGAAAGGCAAGGCTTCGCAAAAATGGGGTTTAATTGGTTGGTTAATGCATGATCTCTTTGGCCTTATGCTGGAAAGTAGTTTGGATCATGAAATAGCCACTGAAATAATTGGTAAGGACTATATTAGAGTTAATTCCCCTTTAGGAAAGGTTAATCGCAGATTGGACGACAATAATAAAAGAAATCTAAATAATATAAGGAAAATGGGAGAGACTTGGTGGCAAGAGTTTGGAGATTCTGTTCTTGATCTTTTAAGTTAAGGAAATGCAATTTCTAAAACTATTAATTAGTGTTTCTTTACTCTGTTTTATTATTTCTTGTTCGGTTAACCCTGTAACAGGTGAAAGAGATTTTGTTCTCATGTCAGAGGATGCAGAACTGGAAATGGGAAGGGCTTACAATTCACAAATACTTCAATCCTATCGAGTTTACGATGACTCTCAAATTCAAAATTATGTGCAATCAATAGGGGAGTCTCTAGCTAAAACAAGCCACAGGTCAAACCTTATTTACAGATTCACAGTTTTAGATAGCCCTGAAGTCAATGCCTTTGCTCTTCCTGGCGGATACATATTTATAAATAGAGGTTTGATGGCCTATCTTTCTGATGAAGAAGAGCTTGCTGCAGTTTTGGGGCATGAGATAGGTCATGTAACTGCTAGACATAGTGTTAGGCAAATTTCTCAAGCTCAGTTACTCAACATAGTTTCATATGCTGTAGCCAGGAAGGCTGGATCAGCAGCTGGAGACCTTACTAATATAGCTAGTGGAGCTTTAGTTGCTGGATATGGTAGAGATATGGAACTTCAAGCGGACTCTTTGGGCGCTGAGTATATGGTTAAACAAGGTTATTCTGCATCTGGCATGATAAACACAATTTCCGTTCTAAAAGAGCACGAAATTTATTCGAATGAAGTGTCAAAAAGAAGAGGAGCTACCCAACAAACCTATCATGGTCTTTTTTCTTCCCATCCTTCCAACGACAATCGTTTAAAAGAAATCATTAAAGAAGCAGATAATTTAAAACAAATTAGTCGTAGCTTTAATTCCGAAGACTACTTGGAAACAATTGAAGGGATGGTCTATGGAGACAGCGAGGCCGCGGGAGTAAGGAGAGAGGATGGTTTTTATCACAAAGATTTAGACATAAGGTTAATCTCACCTAGAAATTGGGAAATTATTAACACACCAAATTCTCTATTTTTTATAGCAAAGGATGGTGAAGCTTCTTTACAGGTTAGTGTGTCTGATCAAGTGAGAAAGGAGACTCCTAAAGAGTACTTGGAAAGGTTAGTCTCAGGAGGCTTATATCAATCCAAAGTTCTATTGTTGGGAGGTTATCAGGCTTTTTCAGCACTTTTAGAAGATAGCTCAGGAACAGCCAGGGTGGCAATTGTGTTTAAAGACAAGAGTATATTTACTTTTTATGGAGCAACAAAACAAAATGGGGTTGATATAAACCGATTCGATAGTGAATTTTTAGCTATTATTGAAAGTTTCCGAGGTTTAAATTCTAACGAATCAAAATTAGCTAAGCCCCTTAGAATTAAATCTTACAGAGTAAGGAAAGGAGATACTTATAGATTGTTAGCGGAAAAAAGCTCTATTCCATTTGATCCAGAACAACGACTAAGACTACTTAATGGAGATTATCCTTCCGGAAATCTCAAAGTAGGGACTTTGATTAAGATAGTTGAGTAATTGGACTAAAGAGGATTAATTACATGACCCCCGTCTACTGTAATCACTGATCCAGTCATAAAAGAAGATGCATCACTTGCTAACAACAATAGAGCACCATCTAACTCAGACTCTAAACCAAGTCGTTTCATTGGAATTTTACTTATGTATCCCTGACCTTCATCGGTATCAAAGAATTCCTGATTAATTTCTGTAAGAATATAACCAGGAGCTAGAGCATTCACTCTGATATTTGATCTGGCTAACTCAAGAGCCATACTCTTGGTTAATTGGACTAAAGCTGCCTTTGCTGAAGCATAGCTCGCAAGATTTAAACCAACTCTTTCTGCCAAAATGGAGGCTATATTAATTATGCTTCCTCCCCCTTCATTTTTTAACATGATATCTGTTGCCATTTTGGCTATTCTGAAAGCACCATTTAAGTTTGTTTCTAAAACGCTTAGCCAACTGTCTTCGCTAATGTCTTTAAATTTAACTGGATCTGATATCCCTGCATTATTTATGACTATATCTAATTGGCCTATTGTGTTTTCGATTTCCTCTTTAAGGTTATTAACACTTTCTTTTGAGGTCACATCTAAATCAACAATAAAAGAGTCATTCTTGAGTTCACTCTTTAATTTTTTCATGTTCTCAACTCTTCTAGCTGCCAGAATGGTTTTAGCACCATTAGCAGAAAGGGTTTTAGCAAAATGTCTACCTAAACCGGAAGAAGCTCCTGTAATGAGCGCAACCTTCCCAGACAGGTCAAAAGGGTTTTCTTTTTCCATATTTAGATTATTTCAAAATACCTTTCTAATTCCCAACTAGAGATTGTTTGTCCCTTTTCAAATAAAGGTTTGTTATTCAAGAACTGTTCATATTCCCAAATTCGAGAAGCAGAAAAATGATCCACAAACTGGTCTCCCCAAATAGATCTTGCAGCTTGGGATTTTTTAAAGAGCTCAGCTGCCTCCAATAGAGTGCTAGGAACTCTATAAGTTTCTTCTGTCTTCAAAGTGTAAGCTTCACCGGATGTAGGGTCTGTGGGTTGAATTCTTTCTTTAATTCCTAAAAATCCTGCAGCGAAAGTAGCAGCTAAAGCTAGATATGGATTTGCATCAGCACCCGCCAGTCTATTTTCTATTCTTTGAGAGTCCGGTGTTCCTTCAATCACTCTAAATCCTGTAGTTCTATTTTCCTTTCCCCAAGTCATGTTAATGGGTGCCCAAGCTCCCACGCACAAGCGTTTATAAGAATTTGTAGTAGGTGCGATCATTGCCATAAACTCTCTACTATATTTTTGTAGTCCCCCAAGGAAATTAGTCATCAACTCACTCATTCCTCCTCCTTCATTACAAAATACCGGCCTATTTTCAAGATCTAATAAAGAACAATGTATATGGCCTGATTGACCGGGGTATTTTTCAGACCATTTAGCCATAAAGGTAGCCATAAGGTTTTTTCTCTGTGCTAGAACTTTCATAAAAGTTTTAAATAAAACAGCTTTATCTGCTGAGTTTAGAACTTCATCTACTCCAATAGCAGCCTCTAAAACACCCGGTCCTGTTTCGGTATGTAAACCTTCAAGAGGAAAATCCATAACCGAACCCATTTTTAATATTTCCTGATATAAGTCAGAATGAGTTGAGCTTCTCAACATAGAATAACCAAACATCCCAGGTGTAAAATAAGACAGGTTCTTAAATCCTTTATCTCTTACAGAGATTGGAGATTCATTAAATAAAAAGAATTCATACTCTAGGGCTGATTTACCTTTAAAGCCAGATTCTCTTAAAAGTCTTAGGACCTTTTTTAAAACACTTCTAGGGCAAACTTCTCCGTCTTTTAATTCAGAAAGGAAAAGGGGCGTGTTCTTTTCAAAAGGGATAGTTCTTTTAGAGTCTAAAATAATTTTGACAGTTTGATCAGGAAAACCTGTATGCCAACCTGTAAATAAATTCTGCTCATCTGAAACATTAAATTCATAGAGTTCATCAGAGCTATCCCAACCAAAGATGACGTCGCAAAACCCATAACCCGATTCAATGGATTTAAGAAACTTATCAACATGCATGTATTTACCTCTAAGCACGCCATCAATATCTGTAATTGCAACTTTTACATACTCAACATCATTCTGTTGAAGGGCTAGTTTTATTTCTTGGCTACCTACTTCCATAAGTCAATATTAACTCGGATTGATATTATTCATAAAGAGACTGTTAAAATAGCTCCAAAATTCAAGATCTTGTTTATTAAGTTCAATTTATCATGATGAGAGAGATAGCCATCTTAGGTGGAGGAAGCTGGGGTACCGTTCTGGCTAATCTCGCTTCTATAAATGGAAATAAGGTTACCTTATGGATGAGAGACGAAGCTAATGTTAAATCAATAAATGAAACCCACTTAAATACAAAATACCTACCGGACTATTTGCTGGACGAAAACCTAACTGCAACAAGCAGAATAGAAGATATTAGGTCGTGTCAATTTATTCTTTTTTGTGTTCCAAGTAATTCATTCAAAGAAGTTTTAAACAAATCTGCGAAATATATTGTCTCTGACGCTTTTTTAGTAAGCGCAACTAAAGGCATTGAAGAAGAAGAATTTCTTTTGATGAGTCAAATATTAGAGAATGAAACTAAGGGCCATGATATAGGAGTGATAAGCGGCCCTAATCTAGCTCAAGAAATTTCTCTTAACCAACTAACCGGTACTGTTATAGCTAGTAAAAGTAAAGTTTTGCAAGATGAGTGCATAAAAATATTTTCTTCGAATTCATTTCGCTTGTATACAAATGATGACCCTTACGGAGTTGAATTGGGCGGAGCTTTGAAGAATATTTATGCTATTGCTTGCGGGATTGCCGATGGACTTGATTCTGGAGAAAATACAATAGGTATGATCATGACCAGAGGACTTGCCGAGATGAGCAGATTTGCTGTAAATCAAGGAGCAGATCCTATGACTTTTTTAGGTCTTTCAGGAGTAGGTGACTTAATAACAACTTGCGCTTCTCCTTTAAGCAGAAACCATGCTTTGGGGAAGCTAATAGGTAAGGGGCTTCAAATTGAAGAAGCTCAAAAAGAAATAGGCCAGACAACAGAAGGTTTGAAGACTCTAAGGGTTGTTTGGAAGAAGGCGAAGGAAGAGGGCATCGAAATGCCGATTGTAAATTCCTTGTATAAAATCATTTACGGCAAAGAATCTCTAGAGGGATCCATTGAGAAAGTTTTAGGCACAGATCAACCTAAAGATGTAGAATTCTCTAGATAATTAAAAAGTTATATTTATGAGTAAGAAATTTGAAGAAGAGAAAATAGATACGGCAGAGTTAAAAGAAAATGTCTTTAATCAAGGTAAATGGTTAAGGCTTCTATGGATTGCTTTATTTCTATTTATTTATGCATGGGCCTCAATAGTTCTTTACATAATTGCGGTGCTGCAATTTTTATTTAATTTATTTACTGATAACCCTAATAAAAGCTTAAGCGAATTGGCTGCTTTATTTAGAGATTGGATGGTTCAGATTATAAATTTTGTAACCTACCAAGAAACTGATAAACCTTACCCTTTTAGTGAGTTTCCAAAAAAAAGGGGAAAAAAATGATAGAGCTTTATACAGCCCCCACTCCTAATGGCCATAAAATCAGCATAGCTTTGGAAGAAATGGACCTACCTTATGAAGTAAAACTTGTAAATATTGGAGAAGGGGAGCAAAAAAAAGAAGAATTTTTAGCTATTTGCCCGAATGGTCGTATTCCGGCAATAGTAGATACCGATAATAATAATTTCGCTGTATTTGAATCCGGCGCGATTCTTTTGTACTTGGCAGAAATTTCTGGTGGAAAATTCTTACCTCAGGACTCTCTTAAACGATCAGAAGTTATTCAATGGTTAATGTTCCAAATGGCTGGAGTAGGCCCTATGCAAGGACAAGCCAACGTATTTTTTCGATATTTTCCTGAAAAACTTCAATCTGCAATTGATAGATATCAGAATGAAACTAAAAGGCTTTATACAGTTCTGGATACTCAACTTAAAGGTAAAGACTTTATTTGTGATGAATTAACTATCGCAGATTTTGCTACTTTTCCCTGGGTTAATATTCATGAGTGGTCTGGTGTAGAAATCAGTGATTTAAAAAATCTAAGTGCTTGGGTTGAGAGATGTAGGGAAAGGCCTGGTTTTAAAGCGGGTCTAAATGTACCAAAAAGACCTGAGAGAAAAGATGTTGACCCTGAAGAGGTAAAAAAAGCAGCAGCTAAAATGTTACAAAAATAGTTTTTTCTTAAATTAAATATGGATAGTTTTGAAAATAAGATAGCTGTAGTTACTGGCGGTGGCGCAGGTATGGGCAGAGAGTTAGTCAGACAGCTAGCTAAAGAAGGTTGCAACATTGCTTTGTGCGATGTGATGGAAGAAAACATGCAAGAGACTGTTGATATAGTGTCTTCTGAATCTCCCGAAGTTAAGATAACAAGCTTCAAATGTGATGTCTCCTTGGAAGGAGATGTCTTTTCTTTCAAAGATAAGGTTATTGAAGAGCATAAAACTGATCACATTAATCTTCTTTTTAATAATGCAGGAATCGGAGGAGGAGGTAGTTTTTTACAAGGCGATCAAGAAGAATGGGAAAAAACTTTTGCCATTTGTTGGCATGGGGTTTACTACTGCTCCAGGGCCTTCATGCCTTATTTAGTAGCAAGCACAGAAGGACATATCATCAATACCAGTAGTGTTAATGGATTTTGGGCTTCTTTAGGCGGATTTCCTCACACCTCCTATTCTGCTGCAAAGTTTGCTGTCAAAGGTTTCACTGAAGCCTTAATTCAGGATTTGAGGCTTAATGCACCTCATGTAAATGCTTCTGTTGTCATGCCTGGTCACATAGGAACATCTATAGCTCTAAATTCTGGCAAAATTTTAGGACATGCAGACGCCGAAGAATTATCCGATGAGGAAATAGAAGAAATGAAGAAAGTATGGATCTCATTAGGTGCACCTGTACATAATTATTCTAACGATCAGATAAGACAGATGGTTAAGGAAAGAAGGGAGAGCTTTAAAACTAATGCACCCACCAGTGCTGCACAAGCTGCGGAAATTATATTAAATGGTGTGAAAGAGAAAAGATGGAGAATATTAGTGGGAGATGATGCCAAGAATTTAGATAAAAAGGTAAGAGAAAATCCTGAAAAGGCTTATGACCCTGACTTTGTATCTCCTTTCAGCATTGAATAATCTAGGAAAATAAAAATGAAAACTTTTAAAGATAAGGTTGCGGTAATTACAGGAGCTGGTTCAGGAATGGGTCGTTATTTGGCTATTTTATTAGCTAAAGATGGAGCTGATATTGTGGCTTGTGATGTAAATAAAGAGACGCTAGATGAAACAGTTGAAATGTTACGTAAACATAACGTTTCAGTTTCTTCTCATCTTTTAGATGTGGCAGACAAAGAAGCTATCGAAGCTCTTCCTCAAAAAGTTGTAGATCAACATGGGAAGGTAGATCTTGTTTTTAATAATGCAGGAGTATCAACAGGAAAACATTTTAAGGATATGGAAGAAGAAAATTGGGACTGGGTTATGGACATAAATTTACATGGGGTCATAAATAGTACCAGAGCATTTATTCCTCACTTAAAAGATAGGCCTGAAGCAGCTATTATAAATACCTCCTCAATTTTTGGCATGGTAGCTGTTCCTGGTCAAACGGTTTATCATGCAACTAAGTTTGCTGTCAGGGGCTTTACAGAAAGTCTTGCTTTAGAGATGGCAGAAACTAACGAGAATCTTCAGGTTCATTGTGTTCATCCTGGTCATGTTGGCACTAATATTGTGGCAAACTCAAGAATGGATGAGGAATCTTACAAAGAATCTTTAGAGCAAGAAAACAATTCAAGTATATTTACTAGGAATCGTCCAGCTACTATAGAAGAGATGGCAGAGTCTTTTAAAGAAGGGGGAATGCATCCAAGTAAAGCAGCCCAAATAATATTAAACGGTGTAAAAAAGAAAAAAAGGAGAATATTTATTGGTTTAGATTCTAAACTTCTAGAATTATCCCAACGAATTTTCCCTAATAAATATCATAGGATTTGGCCTTTTTTCATGATTCCTTTGATGATATTCAGGGATAAGAAACCAATAAAATCACTTAATTAACTTCTTATAAGTTGAATACCTAGGGTTATCAACAGAGATCTTCTTTTTCGTAATTTCAATCAATGCTTCTTGAAGTTCAGCGTTATCGAGTTTTATTTTTCCTGTTTCTATTTGTTTAGCTAAATTCTCAATACTGGCTTCGTCTGAATCTTTAAATAGATTCATTAAGATTTTTGTGGACTCTTTCGTTAGAACCTCCTCGTTGGTTAGTTCTCTTTTGACAATGTTTAAAACATTTATTGCAATTTGAGTTTTAAAAGCAAGATGATTTGGTAGTTGGCTTTTTGTTTCTTTTTCTAGAAACTCTGAAACTACTTCAACTAATTCCGCACTTGTTGGTCTATCAAAAATCATCACTTTCCTCCAAGGAATAATAAATCCACTAAATCAATTTCTGTCTCAGACACTCTTCTTCCTATGGCTGCCTTTTCAAGGGATTTAATATCTCCATTTAAATGAGCATAGACTTGAATGAGACAGATTACTCCCCACCTAAGAGTTCCCAGTACCTGCCAAATTTTAACTTCTTCGTTATCAATTTCTTCATTACTTATAGAGCAATATCCTTCAAGAAACTCTTCTAAATCACCAAAGCCACCAACTACTTTTTCTGATTGACCAAATCTCCACGAGTTGATACACATCCAGCCGATATCTAACATTGGATTTCCTATGCTAACCATTTCCCAGTCTATTACAGCGGCTAGACCGGACTCATCAATCATTAAATTTCCCAATCTAAAGTCGCCGTGTACTAAAGCATCTTTTCTCGTTGTAAAGTCTTGTTGGTTCAACCATTTAAAAGCGTATTCAAAAACAGGCAAAGGTTGGTTAAAAGATTTATAAGTTAAGTTCAATCTTTCCAATTCCTCTCTAATAGGTTTCTTTGGTACTTGATTAAAGTCGTTTGTATCAACTGAGTGTATCTTTGCTAAGGCTTCCCCACATTGAAAAGCTAATTTTTGTCTGGCTTCACTGAATTTATTATCTCTCAGAATCTTTCTAGCTATAGATTCTCCAGGTATGAGATTCATAAGATAAGCATCCCCTAAGTCTTTATCATCAGATGAAATAGCCACTATCTCAGGAACGGGGGCACCCGAAGATTTTACTTTTTGCTGTATTTCTGCCTCCTCAGATTTAAGAACAGCTAAAGGCGATTTTTTTCCTGAACCCTTCCTAAGAATAAGCTGCTCACTCTTTTTTTTGTCCGAAAATGTAAACTTCCATGTTTCAGCTGAAGCGCCTCCAGTTAAAGGAATTAGTTCCGAAACTTTTCCTTCTTTACCATTTTTAAGTAGGAAGTCCTCTATCTTTGATTGAAGGTTGTTAGACATGCCGTTTAGGATTTAAGATGAATCTCTTTTTTATAGCCTTTCAATTTAATTTTTTCTTGGGTAATTTCTAGATCATCTATCCCTTCCAAAACTTCATGATTAAATTTGTATATAGTTTTGTAGTTACCTTTAGAAGCATTTTTGTTATAAGTCTTTATTGATTTCCTAGTTTTTTCTAATTTTTTTTCATAATCCTTGAAGGCTTTTTTGGTATGACGTTTTTTTATTTTAGATAAAGTAATATCTGGTCCCAAAATTAAAGCAGAAGCATTATTCCCTCCAAATCCTTTTGCATTTAAAAAGGCAGCTTTAAAGAAATTAGGATTTTCTACTTTATCGTTTATTAGAATATCTAAATTATCGTCATGAACATCTTCGGCTGGCTTTTGAATAGAATGTATTCTTGGTATCACGCCTTTATCCCAAGTTCCTAAGGTACTAATTAACTGATCACCACCTGCAACCGCCATACTATGACCCAGGAAAGATTTAAGAGCAGAAACAGGCCATTTTTTAATTCCAAAGGCTTTTGCTACCTTATCTAGAATATGAGATTCAGAAGTTCTGTTTGCAGGGGTTCCAGTTCCATGCGCATGAATAAAAGTTTGTTCTTGTAAAGTTTTTGATCCGAGAATCTCATTAGCTGAAGCCACGCATTTAGCCAAGGTTATGTAGTTTCCAATACCTGGCCCACTTATAGAGCTTTTAAATCCATCTGCATGAGAGGCAACAGTAGGCACAGAGCCATATATTTCTGCGCCTATTTCTAAAGCTAGCTCTTCATCCATAAGGATTATAAATTGGGCTGACTCTCCTAAAACCATGCCAATATTGTCTCCAAAAGGTCTGCAGGCTTTTCTTTGATTAGGTTCTTTTTCTTTTTCTTTAAGTTGCGATTGGAGAGAAACCATACGTTTATCATCAGACAAACCACTATTCGCAAAAAACCCATCATATATTTCTGGTGTAATAGGGGCTTCGGCACTACCGACAATCACTACCCTTGAAGTTCCATTTTCTATAATTTCCTTCCCCAGCTGTAAATTGAATAAAAAAGTTGCACAAGCACCAGCTGCATGACCAGTTCTCCCTACACTTCCTAATATATATGCATTAATAAAATCTGCTGACATGCCAATCAAACCGAAAGCTAGATTTTTAGAACTAGACCTTGATCCTTTAATTCTTGATTGCATCATTCCACCAAGTCCAAAATGATCTAGATTACCCATAGCGGATCCGCTAAAAACAGCAATTTGATCTGGAGAAACTTTTTCTTCTATCTCAGACCATTTAATTCCAAATTGGCCTAAGGTGTCACTCATACCAAATATGGTCATTTGTAAAGCTCTGGCATGCTGTCTTGAAGAATAAAAACTTCCAGGATTGAAGCCTGTCGGTAATTGACCGCCTGCACTGGCTTTAATCTGATCCAGTATTATTCCATCAGGGTCATAGAGTTCTCTATCCAATTTTCTAACCATAGTATTTGATCGAATTTGGTCTGAGTTTTGGCTTAAAAAATCATTAAGATTTTCAATCTTTTCTGAATCCTTAGTCCAACTACTGCCCGAGGCTTTAATTAATCCCTGCATTACAGCAAGGTCCTTTAAAACTTTGGTTTGATCTTTTTTAGATAGGGAATCAAAAACGGTATTTTGATAACCAATATGATCGGAACTACGGCCGGAAGCATTTACACCCCCAAAAGAAGTAATTACTGGTATTGGTTTTTTTGTCACTTATTTTTTTACAAGTATTTCTTAAGAATCTATTGTATGGCAATATCTACAAATATTAATTCAAAAAATATTTTAAAGGACTAATTATGCATCCAGGAGTAAACGGAAAAAAATTTCCTGATAAACCGGCAATTGTAATGTTGTCTAGTGGTAAAACCATTACACACGGTGAATTAAACGATTTATCAAATCAAGGAGCTCAGTTATTCAGATCTCTAGGCCTAAAACCCGGAGACTCTATAGCCTTTATGTTAGAAAACCATCATCTTTTTTTCCCAATAGCCTTTGCTGCTTGGAGGAGTGGTCTTAGGTATACAGCGATAAGTTGGAGATTGCAGCCAGCTGAAGTTGAATACATAGTTAAGGATTGCGAGGCTAAGATCTTTATTACTTCTAAATTTTTAGAAGAGACTGCGGTTAATCTAGAAGAAGCTTTAAGTGGTGTAAAAAAGTTTATGTTGGATGGAACTTCATCAGGTTATGACTCCTATGAAGAAAGTATAGCTTCCATGCCAAAAGAGTCTGTAAAAGACGAATGTCAAGGTGGCTCCATGCTTTACTCTTCTGGAACAACAGGAAGACCTAAAGGTATTTATAGAGAATTACAATTAAATCCTCTTCCTTATACCCAAGAAGAAGATGATCTTGGTTTGGGGAGGGTAGTCGAAGGAATTTATGGAGGTGATGAAAACACAGTTTACTTATCTCCAGCTCCTTTATATCACTCAGCTCCTATGGGTTTCAATACAGGATTTTTATCGCTTGGAGGCACTTCAATTGTGATGGAAAAGTTTGACCCTGAAGCTGCATTGAAAGCAATTCAAGATTATAAAGTAACCCATTCTCAGTGGGTCCCTACCATGTTTGTAAGATTTCTTAAAACAGATGAGTCAGTCAGAACAGCTTATGATCTATCTTCACATAAGGTAGCTATTCATGCAGCTGCTCCATGTCCTGTAGAGGTAAAAGAGAAAATGATTGAGTGGTGGGGCCCAATTATCTATGAATATTATGCAGGGACAGAGTTTAACGGCATGACTATAGTAAATTCTGAAGAATGGATGGAGCATAAAGGTACGGTAGGAAGACCTTTGGTCGGAGAACTTCATATACTTGATGATGAGGGTAATGAACTTCAAGCAGGTGAAGCCGGCGGAATTTACTTTGGTGGAGACACTGCAACTTCCTTTGAATACCATAATGATAAAGAAAAAACCCAAGGCGCAATCTCTAAACAAGGCTACAGTACTTTAGGCGACATAGGTTATGTAGATGAAGAGGGCTATTTATATTTAACGGACAGAAAAGCTTTTATGATTATTTCCGGAGGTGTAAATATCTACCCCAAGGAAACAGAAGATGCCCTCATTATGCATCCAAAAGTAACAGATGTTGCAGTATTTGGAGTACCTCATTCAGAAATGGGAGAGGAAGTAAAGGCAGTAGTTCAGCCTGCAGATATGTCTGAAGCTGGGCCTGAATTGGAGGCTGAGCTAATAGCCTTCTGTAAAGAGAAGATTTCTTCTGTTAAATGCCCTAAATCTGTAGATTTTGAAGAAGAATTACCTCGACACCCTACTGGCAAGCTATATAAAAGACTTCTTAAAGACCGTTACTGGAAGTAGTTTTTGTCTTTGTTTTAGTTAGCGCTCTTAAACTGAAGGTCTTCATTTTTGATAGATCGCCACCTAACCTGAGCAACATCTGCAAGATAGCTCTGGTTCCCTTGCCAAGGAGCTCTCGACCCTTGTTTCGGCATTTTGTCTACAGCTCTTTTTACATACCCAGAAGACAAATTCAACATAGTGCCTTCCGATTCCACTCCTTCGCTAGGTACAGGAGTACAAGAATCATAACCATTTTTATTCATATAATTTATAAGTCTACAAACGAATTCTGAACTTAAATCTGCACCCAACGTGTAGCTGGCTCTCGCATACCCAAAGCTGACTGCAAGGTTAGGTATGTTGCTAAACATCTTTCCTTTAAAGGTTAATTTCTTAGATATATCCACCTTGGAGTTATCTACAGTGACATCTACCCCATTAAGGAATTGTAAATTCAAACCAGTGGCCTTAATAATTATGTCAGCTGAAAGTTTCTCACCAGATTTAAGTCTAATTCCAGTTTTTGTAAATTCATCAATTTGATCAGTAACTACCGATGCTTTTCCAGCTTTCATGGCCTCAAAAAAATCGGCATTAGGAACAAAACAAAGTCTTTCATCCCAAGGCTTGTATTTTGGAGTAAAGTGCTTTTCTATATCAAAATCTTCACCAAGCTGATCTCTTACTCCATTAATAAGCATCTCTTTTACTTTGTCAGGATTTTTTACACATCTATTGTAAAAAAAGTTTCCTAAAAGGATGTTTTTCCATCTAGTTAAGAAAAATGCCAATCTCTGAGGAAATATTTTCTTTAAGAAATTTCCTATCATGTCCTTATCAGGTGCAGACATAAAGTAGGTAGGTGATCTTTGCAGCATAGTAATATGCTCTACTTTATCTGCCATAGCTGGAACTATAGTTACCGCAGTAGCTCCACTACCAATAATCACAACATTTTTATTTTCATAATCTAGATCTTCGGGCCATTTTTGGGGATGGATTATTGATCCTTCAAACAGGTCTTCGTTTTTAAAATCTGGATCATAACCACCTTCATAGTTGTAATAACCACCACACATCAACAGAAAATTACAAGTGTATTTATCTACGATTCCTGATTTAAGGTTATCAACCTCTAAAGTCCATTTAGATTCAGTAGAGGACCAGCTAGAACTTAAAACTTTATGCTGATAAATAATCTTTTCTTGCAGGTTGTTTTCTGAGATTGTTTCTTCTAAATAGTTAAGGATAGAAGGACCATCTGCTATAAATTTATCATCAAGCCAAGGCTTAAACCTATAGCCCATTGTGTGCATATCAGAGTCAGACCTAATACCAGGATAGCGGAATAAATCCCATGTTCCTCCAAAGCTTTCTCTACCCTCAAAAATAATAAAAGTTTTATCAGGACATTTCTCTTGTAAATGATGTCCAGCACCGATACCTGAAATTCCAGCACCAACTACTACTACATCGTAATGAGGTAAATTGTTTTCCATAGTTAAGATAGGTTACAAGAAAAAATCAATAAGGTCATTTCTGAATAGCTTTCTCACAAGCTTCAACAGTTTGCATTAATAAAGTATTTATTGTCATAGGACCAACCCCTCCAGGAACAGGAGTATAGGCTAAACATTTGTTTTCTATTTGATCTAAGTCAATGTCACCGCATTTTTCAGGATGGTATCCAGCATCTATAACGACAGAATTCTCTTTAATCCATTCTGACTTAATAAATCTAGGAATGCCTACAGCACCTACTAAAATGTCAGCTTTCTTAATATGTTCATCAAGGTTCTGTGTTTTTGAATGGCAGACTGTAACTGTTGCGTTTTCATTTAATAACATCATAGCCATTGGTTTTCCTAGAATAGGACTTCTTCCTACCACAACAGCATGTTTTCCAGAGATATCTATTTGGTAATGCTTTAGAAGTCTCATGATACCCTGTGGTGTACAAGAGCCGTAAGCAGATTCTCCCATGGACATGTTGCCAAAACCTAGACAGGTTACCCCGTCCACATCTTTGTCCAGGGCGATAGCATCAAAACATTCTCTTTCATCTATTTGTTCTGGAACTGGATGTTGCAACAGTATTCCATGGACCTCTGGGTTTGCATTTAAGTTAGAAATTTCTTTTAGTAGCTGTGAGGTTGAAGTAGATGATGGTAATTCTACTTTAAGTGAATTCATTCCAATTCTTTCACATGCATTTCCTTTCATTTTGACATAAGTTGCAGAAGCGGGATCTTCACCAACTAGAATAGTTGCCAAGATAGGTATAGCGCCTTTTTTTTCTTGGATTGATAAAACTCTTTTAGCTAAATCTTTCTCTGAAGCTTTTGAAAGAGATTTACCATCTAAAATTATTGCCATAATAGTTAAAGTTTTTTTAATTTTCTCATTAATTGGAGAAGCTAGAAAGTTAATCTTTTATTTGACGATAATTAAAGGGATACTTAACATGCACGGCCTTCGGGGCATAGCGCAGTCTGGTAGCGCACCTGCTTTGGGAGCAGGTGGTCGCAGGTTCAAATCCTGCTGCCCCGACCAGGCTTAAGGAAATGAAAGAGGATCCAATAATTATCATCGGGGGAGGGTTGCAAGGACTTGCCACTGCCAATGCACTGTTAGACAGAGGAGAAGAGGTTCTGTTATTAGAAAAAAGTTCAGGAGTAGCGACTCAGACTAGTTTTGCGAATGCAGGAATGTTAACTCCTTCACAAGCAGCTCCTTGGAATTCTATGGCTGATATAGTGAATATACTCTCAGGGATAGGTAAAAAAGATTCACCCATGCTTTTAAAGCTAACCCAGGTACCTTCTCTATTTTTTTGGATGTTAAGGTTTTTGTTTAATTCTTCTAAATCCAAATACCGCTCTAACACGGAAAACATATGCAAATTAGCACAACACAGCTTGGAGCTTACAAAACAGACAAGAGAGAAATATGGACTAAATTATGATCATTCTACAGTAGGTACCATGAAAATTTTTCGTGATGAATCAAGCTTCAATAAAGCTTCAAAAAATGCTGAGAGATTGAATGATCAAGGTTTAACTTTTAAGGTTCTTACCAATCAGGAAGTGGTAGAGCAAGAACCCCTTTTGAGCGATGTGTCTAGTATGATTCCTGGAGGAATATTTTTTCCCGATGATGAGACTGGAGATGCTTATAAATTCTGTAAGGAACTGGAAAAAGTTATAAGGGAAAAGGGAGGTAGAATTCATGTAAATACTGAAGTTAAAAGGATTCATTTTAATAAAAGAAAAGTAAATTCAGTGGTTACAGATAGAGTCGAAATAAAAGCTTCAAGAGTGGTACTGACTTCAGGCAGTTGGACAAGTAATCTATTAAAAAACACTAGATTAAATTTACCCGTTAAACCAGTTAAAGGTTATTCATTAACTTTAGATACTTCAATGCTGAAAGACACTCCAAAAATGCCTATTATAGATGAGGGGATCCATACGGCTTTTACCCCATTAGGTTACTCATTAAGGGTAGCAGGAACAGCTGAATTTGCTGGCTTTAATGAAGATATTCATCAAAAAAGAATAGATTACCTTTATAAAACTTTAGAGAGTATTTACCCATCTATTTCGTCCAACTTAGATCTTGATAAAGGTTCTTTGTGGTATGGATTTAGGCCAATGAGTCCGGACGGCATGCCTTACATAGGACCTACGAAAATATCAGGTTTATTTGTTAATACTGGTCATGGGCATTCAGGTTGGACTTTAGCTATGGGGTCAGGAGATGTATTAGCTGATCTCATGATTAAAAAGCAACCCAATATAGAAGTTAAACCTTTTTTAGCTTCTAGAGCAGTTTAATTTTTAACCAATAACAGATGTTGTTAAATTTAAGACCAAAAAATATCTTTAAAGCTTGCTGGCATATTTTTTTATATAATTTAATAATCTCCTCGTAGCTCAGTTGGATTAGAGCAACTGCCTTCTAAGCAGTGGGTCGCAGGTTCGAGTCCTGCCGAGGAGGCCATTCCCAAAAAAACACCTAAAAAGTTGATTAAAAGTGTTTGGAATATTATATTTTTCTCATAGATTTACTTTAAGCAGCTACTAAGGCTGTAGTTACATTAATGATTGCTCTTCACATAAGTATTTACGGTCGGGTCCAGGCTGTAGGCTTCAGAAACTGGATGAAAGAAAGCGCAGAAAAAAAAGACTTGTCTGGTTGGGTTCGCAATGCATCAGATGGCTCAGTAGAAGCGTTTATTCAAGGAGGAGATGAAACCGTAAATGATTTGTTGGCTTTATGCTGGGAAGGCCCTGATCTAGCGGATGTAGAAGATGTTCTTACGCAAGACAGCAATGTGGATGAATCTATAGTATCCTTTGATATCCACTAGATCACAATTTTTTATTTAAATTCAAGAGCCTCTTTAAGATTCTTATTGGTTAAATGATAGAATGCCAAAAAAAATGGTGGGTGTAGCTCAGTTGGTAGAGCTCTGGCTTGTGGTGCCAGTGGTCGTGGGTTCGAGCCCCATCACCCACCCCAAAATACTAAGGAAAATAATATGAGATTCTCTTTTGGAAATAAAAATGAGGTAGAACAAAGTCTTACCATTACTGTTGCTGCAGAAGATATCGAGAATCAGGTTAAGGGTAAGCTAAATTCAGCACAAAAAACTGCGAAAATTAAGGGTTTTAGAAAAGGCAAGGCTCCTATAGATGTAGTAAAAAAAATGTACGAGCCTGAGATAAGGCAGGATGTAGTTAATGACTCAGTAATAAAGAAATTTTATGAATTAGTTGAGAAACAAAATTTAAAAGTTGTAGGCCGTCCAAACTTAACACCAGAACGATTAGAAATAGAAAAAGACGTCATCTTTAAAGCAACTTTTGAAGTCTATCCAGAAATATCTCTAGGTAGCTTAAGTAGGCTTAGTTATACAAAGACCGTGAGTTCAGTTACTGAAGAAGATGTAAATAAAACTATAGAAAACATAAGAAAGCGGATGTGCTCTTGGGAAACAAAGGAAGATATTTCTTCTTCAGGAGATCAAATTAAAATTGATTTCATTGGGAAAATCGATAATGAAGAATTCGAGGGAGGCTCAGCCAAAGATTTTGTGGTAGAGATAGGATCTAAATCAATGATTGAAGGTTTTGAAGAAGGCTTAATTGGCCTAAAAGGATCTGATAAAAAGGATTTGGATTTAACATTCCCAGAAGATTATGGAAAAAAAGAGTTAGCTTCCAAGAAGGTAGTCTTCAGTGTTGAAGTAAAAGAGGTTCTTAAATCTAAGCTCCCAGCATTGAATGAAGAGTTTTTTAAGTCTACCGGGATAGAGGTTAAAAACTTAAAGGAATTTGAAAAAGAAATAAAAACAAAGTTACAGGAAGATCTAGAAAATCTTATAAAAAATAAAAGCAAAGCCAGTGTATTAGATTCAATAAGAGAAGCTAATGTCTTTGAGATTCCCAGTGCAATGATAGAGTCAGAAGTAAATAATATGAGAGAAGATGCTGCAAGAAGAGTGGGAATGGATCCAAAGGACTTAAAAGAAGATCTTTTTCCAAAAGAAACTTTTGAAGAAGAAGCAAAGAAGAGAGTTAGTGTTGGCATAATTCTAAATAAGATTATTGAAGAAAAGAGCATTAAGGCAGATGGAGATAGGGTAAGAAAAATAATTGAAGATCGTGCAGCTATGTATAAAGAACCGCAACAGGTGGTAAATTGGTTTTACTCAAATGAAGAACAATTAAGGAGCATTGAATCCATCTCTTTAGAGGAACAAGTTTTAGAAATTCTTTTATCTGAAGCTAGCGCAATCGAGGAGGAACTAACTTATGAAGAATGTGTCACAGGTAATTAAGAGACTTGAATTTTTAACCTTTAACCCAAAATAGTATTAAATAATAGGTATGAGTAGTACAAAAGACACAACTTCTATCAATCAATTGGTGCCAATGGTGGTAGAGCAAACTCCGAGGGGAGAGAGGGCTTATGATATTTATTCTAGATTACTTAAAGAAAGAGTTATCTTTTTAACAGGCCCTGTAGAAGATATTGGAGCAAATTTAGTAGTCGCGCAAATGCTCTTCTTAGAAGCGGAAAATCCTGATAAAGACATATCTCTTTACATTAATTCTCCTGGTGGTTCAGTCACTGCAGGCCTTTCCATATACGATACTATGCAATTTATAAAACCTGACGTTAGCACTTTGTGTGTTGGTCAAGCAGCTAGTATGGGCGCAGTTCTCTTAACCGGAGGCGCAAAAGGGAAAAGGCATGCTCTGCCAAATTCTAGGGTGTTGATACATCAAGTAATGGGAGGATTTCAAGGACAAGCAAGTGACGTGGAAATACATGCACAAGAAATACTTTCTATTAAAGAAAAGTTAAACACCATTCTCTCTACTCATTCAGGCCAAAAGATAGATAAAATTGCAGAAGACAGCGATAGAGATAATTTTATGAGTCCGGAAGAAGCAGTTGAATACGGACTAATTGACAGCGTTATGGAAACTAGGACCTAGAGTAATAATGGCAGATAAGAAAGACACTAACGAAGAAAAGCTACTTTTTTGTTCCTTTTGCGGTAAAAACCAAAATGAAGTAAGGAAGTTGATAGCTGGCCCATCAGTTTATATCTGCAATGAATGTATTGATCTTTGTAATGACATTATTCAAGAAGAGATAAATGAAGCAGCTGATACAACCGAGGAAGAAAGTTTTCCTGTACCCAAAGAAATTAAAGAAAAATTAGATGAATATGTAATTAGTCAGGAGGATGCTAAAAAGAACCTGTCAGTAGCGGTTTATAACCACTACAAAAGACTTAGAGAAGAATCTAAACAAGATGAAAAAGAAGATGTTGAACTGACCAAAAGTAATATTTTACTGTTAGGACCAACAGGTTCAGGAAAGACATTGCTAGCTCAAACTTTAGCTAGACTACTCGATGTACCTTTTACAATTGCAGACGCCACCACATTGACTGAGGCTGGTTACGTCGGTGAAGATGTTGAGAATATCATCCAAAAATTACTACAAAAATGTGATTACGATATTGAAAGGGCGCAACTGGGTATTGTTTACATAGATGAAATAGACAAAATTGCACGGAAATCTGACAACCCCTCTATTACGAGAGATGTTTCTGGTGAAGGAGTACAACAAGCTCTTTTAAAGTTGATAGAAGGAACAGTTGCTTCGGTTCCACCACAAGGAGGGAGAAAACATCCGCAACAAGAATTCTTGCAAGTTGATACTTCTAATATTCTTTTTATCTGTGGAGGTGCCTTTTCAGGCCTTGAAGACATTATCAGGCACAGATGTGAAGAAACAGGGATCGGTTTTGGTGCAACAGTCACTTCAATTAACCAGTCAGGTAAATCGGATGAATTAATTAGCCAGGTGCAACCAGAAGACCTTATAAAGTACGGTTTAATACCTGAATTTGTTGGAAGGCTTCCAGTAACCTCTACCCTCAAGGAGTTAGATGAAGAAGCTTTAGTTAAGATATTAACCCAGCCAAAAAATGCTTTAACAAAGCAATTTAAGCGTCTATTTGAAATGGAAGGAGTGGAGTTAGATATTAGAGAAGAAGCTCTTCATGAGATTGCAAAAAAGGCAATGGAAAGAAAAACTGGTGCAAGAGGATTAAGATCAATTATTGAAAGAATATTAATGGAAACAATGTATAAAGTGCCGTCTGAAACTAATTTACAAAAAGTAGTTATGGATGCCTCTGTAATACAGGGTGAAAATGAACCTTTAATGGTCTATGAGAGCACGGAAGAAAAACAGAGCGGTTAATTATTGAATAAAAGTAAATATGTCTAATCCAAGAACAGAAAACTTACCTCTTTTGCCTTTAAGAGATGTGGTTATTTTTCCTTCTGTAGTAACGCCATTATTTGTGGGCAGAGAAAAGTCTATTGTAGCTTTACAAGCATCCATGGCAGCAGATAAACAGATAATGCTTGTTGCACAAAAAGATCCTCAAAAAGATGATCCTAACCTTAAAGACATCTATGAAGTTGGAACCATTGCCACAATTTTACAATTAATAAAACTTCCCGATGGAACAGTAAAGGTTCTAGTTGAGGGATTCCAAAGAGCCAAACTTAATGAAATAAAAGACTACAAAGACTATTTCGCTGCTGATGTAAGTCCTCTTGAAGAGGAAGAGGAAACTAAAGATTTAAAAAAATATGTGCCTAGTTTAAGAAAGAATTTTCAAGAATATGTGAAGGTAACTAGGAAGGCCACACCAGAAGTTTTATCTACAGTTAATTCAATTGATTCGTTAAGCAAGCTCTCTGATACTCTGGTTGGGCACTTGTCAGTTGATTTGAAGGAAAAGCAAGATATTCTTGAAACCTTTTCTCTTAAAGATAGAGCGGAAAAGATTCTTTCCCATTTAGCTTCCCAATTAGACTTAACTAAAGTTGAGAAAAAGATAAGAGGGCGAGTAAAAAAACAAATGGAGAAAAGCCAGAAAGAATATTATTTGAATGAACAAATGAAAGCTCTTAAAAAGGAATTAGGCGAGTTAGATGATTCCGAAGAAGCTGAAGTTTTGGAAAAACAGATTCTAGAAGCTGGAATGTCAAAAGAAGCTGAACAGAAAGCTCTCACTGAATTACAAAAATATAAGATGATGTCGCCCATGTCAGCTGAAGCTTCAGTGGTGAGGGGATATATAGATTGGATAGTTAGTATCCCATGGAAGAAAAAAAGCAGAATTCAAAGTGATCTTAAAAAGGCTAGTAAAGTTTTAGAGGCCGATCATTACGGTTTAGAAGAAGTAAAGGAAAGGATTCTTGAATATTTAGCCGTACAAAAAAGAGTTAAAAAGTTAAAAGGACCGGTTCTATGTTTAGTGGGCCCGCCCGGTGTAGGTAAGACTTCATTAGGTGAGTCAATTGCAAGGGCTACTAATAGAAATTTTATAAGAATGTCTCTTGGGGGCGTTAGAGATGAGGCAGAAATTAGAGGTCATCGCAGGACTTATATTGGATCTATGCCTGGAAGAATTTTACAAAAGCTTTCAAAATCAGGAGTTAAGAATCCTTTATTTTTATTAGATGAAGTAGATAAGATGGGAATGGATTTTAGAGGTGACCCTGCTTCTGCTTTGTTAGAAGTTCTTGATCCAGAACAAAACCATACTTTTAATGATCATTACTTAGAGGTCGACTATGATTTATCTGATGTCATGTTTGTTTGTACTGCAAACAGTATGAATATACCTCCAGCTTTACTAGATCGCATGGAGATAATAAGACTGCCAGGTTACACAGAAGATGAGAAAGTAAATATAGCTGATAAATACTTAATCCCTAAACAGATGAAAAATAATGGGATAAAAACAACGGAATTAAAGATTATTGAGGATTCTATCAAGGACCTTATAAGGTATTTCACCAAAGAAGCTGGAGTAAGAGCTTTGGAAAGAGAGATATCTAAAATCTGTAGAAAGTTAGTAAAAAATAATTCCAATAAAAAGAAGCCAAGAAAATTAATTCTTAAACCAAATCTACTGGAAGAATATTGCGGAGTCAGAAAATTTGACTTTGGGGAAGCAGATGAAAAAGACAGAATAGGACAAGTAACCGGTCTAGCTTGGACGCAGGTTGGAGGCGAGTTACTAACTTTGGAAGCGGCGAGCTTTGATGGCAAAGGTAAGATAATAAAAACAGGATCTCTTGGTGATGTGATGCAAGAATCTATTCAAGCGGCTATGTCAGTTGTTAGATCAAGAGCGGAATCTTTAGGAATAGACCCAAGCTTTTATGAGAATCAAGATGTACATATACATGTACCCGAAGGAGCTACTCCAAAAGATGGACCCAGTGCCGGTATAGGTATGTGCACTGCCGTAGCTTCAGTTCTATCAAAAATTCCAGTAAGAGCAGATGTGGCAATGACTGGAGAAATAACTCTACGCGGAGAAGTGCTAAAGATTGGCGGGTTAAAAGAAAAGTTGTTAGCTGCTCGGAGAGGCGGGATAAAGACAGTATTAATTCCACAAGGTAACGTCAGAGATTTAAAAGAAATTCCTGACAACATTAAAGATGAATTGGAAATAAAACCTGTTAAATGGATTGATGAAGTCCTTGATTTAGTCTTAACCAGTCAACCTGTGCCGTGGGAAAAAGAAGAGGAAATTCCTGAAAAGGTTTCTTCAAAAAAGAAAGAAACTTCCAAAAAGTCGATAGGGACGCATTAATAATTAGTTAAAACCTGCTTGACAAGCTATATAGAGGGGGTTTTAATCTCCTGAACCAGCCTGTGATTACAGGCTTAGCTTAACAAGATTCGAGGAGATAAATGTGAATAAAGCCCAATTAGTAGATGCGGTAGCTTCAAGAGCTGATATGTCAAAAGCTGATGCCGGGAGATCGGTTGATGCAACTTTAAGTGCCATTGGTGGTGCTCTTTCTGGAGGAGATAGTGTTTCTCTGGTAGGTTTCGGAACTTTCAATGTTCGTCATAGAGCAGCAAGAATGGGACGTAACCCACAAACAGGTGAAGCTATTCATATCAATGCTTCAAAATCAGTAGGTTTTAAAGCAGGTAAAGCATTAAAAGAAAGCCTTTAAAAGGTCTTTGAAAAATAAAGAGCGCGCCTAATTGGCGCGCTTTTTTTAGTTAATTTGTTATGGCGTTAATACAAAACATAAGAAACAATCTTACTGGAACAGCAGCTAAAGTAATTGTTGGAATTATTGCTGTTACCTTTGCACTTTTCTTCGGTGGTAATTATGTTCTCTTCGATAATGACGCCAATGTTATAGCTTCAGTGAACTCCAAAAAAATAGATGTGTTTGACTTGGACCTTGAAATGTCAAGAGTCCAAACAGTTTTAAGGCAAAGATTTGATGACCCTGACTTTTCTATTGAAGAAGAAACTCTAAAATCATTAGCATTGAATTCGCTAATATCTGACGCCTTAATTTTAGACTTTCTTAAAAAGAATAAAGTTGAAGTACAGGAACTCTCCGCATATAAACTCCTTGCACAAAATGAAATTTTTCAAGAAGAAGGAAAATTTAGCTTAGGAAAAGTAAACACCTTTGCAAGACAAAATGGATTTTTACCGGGGAAGTACATTCAAAGTATTAGTGAAGATATAGCATTAAATTTCTGGCGAGTAGGTTTGGGTGCTAGTTCTTTCTTAACTTCGACGGAATTAAATCAAAATATTAAATTAGCTAATCAAACTAGAGATATAACTTTCACAAAGATTAATAAAAAAGATATTGAAGAGAATTTAAAAGTAACTGAAGAAGAAGTATTAAAGTTCTATACTGAAAACCCTTCATTTTTTCGTTCAGAAGAAAAAGCAAAAATAAGTTTTCTAAGTATTTCTTTGGAAGAGCTTAAAAAAAACCAATCCATAACAGAAGAAGAAATTAAGAGGGAATATCAAGCCTATTTAGATTCTTTTGATCTAGTAGCTAGACGTTCAGCTTCGCATCTTATGATAAATATTTCCTCGGAGAGGACTAAAGAACAAGCTCTAGGCCTTGCTAAACAGATAAAGAATAAAATAGATTCTGGGGATGACTTTATAAAATTAGTAGAAGAATTTTCTGAAGATGAAGGAACAAAGAATAATGGTGGTTCTCTAGGAATAAGCGACGGAAGTGCTTTCCCAGTAGAATTTGAATTAGCCTTAGAGGAGTTAGAGGAAGGGCAAGTTAGTAATCCAATTGTTCTGGAGGAAAGCGTGCATTTGGTTAAGCTTACAAATTTTCAGGCACCAACTCCGGATGAATATGAATCAAGGAAAGAAGCTATAAAACAGAATCTTATTGATCAAGCAGCAGATGCACAGTATGTAGATACCCTGGAATTAGCTGCTGAACTGACATTTACGAGTGATAGTTTAGATAGTTTGTCTCAGGAATTAAATTTAGAAATTAAAACTAAAGATTTTTTCTCTAGGGCTGAGGCAGAAACGCCATTTAATGACATTGAGTTGTTAAACCTGATCTTTAATGACCGTTCCATAAAGGAAGGAAGTTTAAGTGAACTGATAGAAATAGATAATCAGCATGGAATCATTTTTAAATTGCAAGATTTTCAAGCAGAGAAAATTAAAGATTTTGAAAGGGTGAATAATGAAGTCCGGGATCTTTTAACAAATAAATTAACTGAAGAGAAGATAGAAGAACTTAAAACAAAATTACTAACTGAATTAGAAACTGGTTCTTCTTTAGAAGACGTAGCCAAGGAAAATCAATTAAAAGTTGATTCATATAAATCTATTAACAGAGATTCATCCTTGTTTACCAGAAGTGTTCTGTTAGAGATATTTAATGAACCTAAATCTAATATTGGAAATTCTTATTCTTATACCTCTCTAAGTAGTGGAGATGAGATAATTTTTAGATTGGATAAGGTTACGCAATTAAATACTGAGGTATCTGAAGAGGAAAGGGATTCTTTAAAAAGTTTTTTTCTTGGCGATAGGGCGGAAACAGAGTTAGTTACTTTACAAACCAGTATGCAGGAGTCTGCTTCTGTAATAGTTAATTAGAGTCTTCTAATGATCCCATGGCAGTTATATTGAAGCCAGCATCTACATAAAGTGTTTCTCCTGTGATTCCGCTAGATAAGTCAGAAGCTAAAAAAGTCGCTGCATTTCCAACTTCTTCGGTAGATACATTCCTCCCGAGAGGGGCTCTGCTAGCATTATAGGAGAGCATTTTTCTAAAATTCTTAACTCCCGAGGCTGCCAGAGTTTTAATAGGTCCTGCAGAGATTGCGTTAACTCTATGGCCTTCTTTACCTAAAGAAGCAGCCAAGAATCTTACGCTGGCTTCTAAGCTAGCTTTAGCCAGTCCCATTACATTGTAATTAGGTATAGTTTTTTGAGCCCCTAAATAAGATAAAGTGATCAGAGATCCATTTCTCTCTTTCATAAGGCTCTTACCTGCTTTTGCAAGTGCTACAAAGCTATATGCACTTATGTCATGGGCTATTTTAAAGCCTTCCCTGGTAGTAACATCAACGAAATTTCCATCAAGTTCATTTGAAGGCGCAAACCCAACTGCATGCACTATGCAATCTAATCCACCCCAATCTTTTTTTAATTCTTTAAAAACCTGGTCAATTTCTTCATCTTTGGTTACATCACACGGAAAACAAGCCTTAGAACCCCATTCTTCAGCCAAATTCTCTACTTTTTGTTTAAATCTGTCATTTTGATAAGTAAAAGCTAAATTTGCACCGTGTTTAGCCATGGAAGCCGCTATACCACTGGCTATGGAGTGTTTATTGGCAACACCCACAATTAATACATTCTTTCCTTTTAGAAGTGACATAGATTTCCTCTTAAATACAGCAAATTAAAGCTTTTCATAATTAAAGAAGGGTTTTTTTGATAGGTAAATTATATATTATCTGGTTGGAGCTCGGTTTTATTTTTTTTATAAAGATTTTTTTAAAAATATCAAAATAACAAAAAAGTAGCAAAATTCTGATAATAAGCTACAATTCGCGCATTATTTGGGTAAAGGCTCGGTTTGCCCTGTTTTTTAACTACTTAGAAGTTTTTAGGGGAGTTATATGAAAACTAGATTTAACTTAACAAAGACTTTAGCGTTTTCAGCTTTAGTAGCGGTGTTTTTTGCACCATCTACTTTAATTGCTGCTGACGATGACGAAGCCGATGTAGAAGAAGTAGTTGTTACTGGTTCTAGAATTAAAAGGGATTCTATTAATTCTGCTCAAGTAATTACAACAATCACAGCTGAAGATATAGAGCAGAGTCAGGCTCTAATCACTGCTGATGCTTTGAGACTTTCTACTTACAATACTTTTGGTTCAAGTCCTCCTACAGCAGGTAACAGCGCTATGTCAAACACTACTATTAGTCTTAGAGGACTTGGTGGTGGAAGAACATTAGTTCTTATGGACGGCAGAAGATTACCAGGTTCACCACATTTAGGTGGTGCTGGTGCTGCTAATATTAATATGATACCAACTGTTTCAGTAGATCGTATTGAAATACAACCAGACGGTGCGTCAGCTATTTACGGATCTGATGCGATCGCTGGTGTGGTAAATGTGATCACTAAAAAAGGCTTTGATGGAATGGATATTCAAGTCAGATCTGGAGATCGTTCCAGAGACGATGGGGTAGAACAGTCAATCTCAATGCTTTTTGGATCTACCAACGAGAAAGGTTATATCACTGTTGCTCTTGAGCATGACGAAAGAGATGAGATTTATCTTAAAGACAGATGGTATAC
>CAZTLP010000015.1:0-26619 GCA_964614345.1 uncultured Gammaproteobacteria bacterium
TTTCTTCTTGTCAGATCTTTGAGTTGTGAATTTATTAACTCTAGTTTTTCATTATCTTCTTCAATACTTGAAATTTTCTTTCTAAGCTCTTGATTTGTTTGCCAAATATCTAAGACTTTTTTAATAAATATGCCTGGAACTTCAACAGTCTTATATAAAGGTAGAAGTAGATCGTGGGCATATCCTCTTATTTCATCTGAAGCTTTATATTTAATATCAACGAGCAGAAGAGAAAGACAAATTATAAAAGAAATTATAAAACTAGTTGCAGTTATAGGCCTTACTGCAAATATTGCCTCACTAGTTATCTTAGATACTTTATGATCCCCTCTACTCATTAAAGAGATAATACCGAGCTAAAGAAAGAAAGAAAACTGATTACTTATTCTGTGGACAAAAGGTCAATATCATACTTATCCATTATCTCTAGAGCTCTTCCACCACCTCTAGCCACACAAGTCAAAGGATCTTCAGCAACAATTACAGGTACTCCTGTTTGACTGGAGATTAAAATCTCAATATCTCTAAGCTTCGCACCGCCCCCTGTAAGCACAATACCCCTTTCAGATATATCTGCACTCAACTCAGGTGGAGATTGTTCAAGAGCTGATCTAATTGCCTGAACTATAGAAGAAAGAGGTTCCAACATAGCATCATAAATTTGTTTGCTTTCCATGGAAAAGGTAACCGGAGTTCCTTCAGCGAGATTTCTCCCTCTTACTTCCATTTCTAAATTCTCTGCATCTGGAGAAGCTGCACCTATTTCATGCTTAATTCTTTCTGCCGTAGAGTCACCAACCAGTACCCCTTGATTTCTCCTTATGTAAGCAATAATAGCTTCATCTAATCTATCGCCACCTACTTTGAGAGAATTAGAATAAACAACTCCGTTTAAAGCCAAAATAGCCACTTCTGTGGTTCCACCTCCAATGTCTACGACCATTGATCCACTTGCTTCCTCAACCGGCAACCCTGCTCCAATTGCTGCTGCCATTGGCTCTTCAATAAGTCTAACTTCCCTGGCCCCAGCTTTTAACACTGATTCTCTAATAGCTCTCCTTTCAACTTGAGTAGACTGACAGGGCACACATACTAAAATTCTAGGGCTTGGACGAACATAGCTGTCTTCATGAACAGCTTGTATAAAATGTTTTAACATTTCTTCGGTTACTTGAAAGTCTGCTATAACTCCATCCTTTAGAGGTCTGATTGCAGATATATTCCCTGGAGTTCTTCCAAGCATCTTTTTGGCTTCGCCACCAACAGCTACAACTGTTCTCTGACCTGCTTGAGTTTTAATAGCCACGACAGAAGGCTCATCAAGAATTATCCCTTTTTCCCTTACATAAACTAAGGTATTGGCTGTCCCTAAATCTATAGAAAGATCGTTTGAAAATAATCCCTTTAAACGTTTTAACATTAGTTACCAAAAATTGAATTTTTTAAAAGAGGGCTACTCTAGCAACAGCTTAGTTTTTGAGCAAGGAACAATATGCTACATTAGCCACATTTCTACATTAAAACTTATTATTTATGACTCTTAAAAATAAAGATCTAGAACAAATAGCTTATTTAGCTCGAATTAATATAAATAAAAAGAGCTTCCCTTCTTTAAAAAAAGAGTTAGAAAGTATTTTAGAGCTAGTAGCTAAGATGGATTCGGTAAACACAGAATCAGTAGTTCCTATGTCTCATCCTCTAGATATATCTCAACCTCTTAGAAAAGATGAGGTTACTGAAAAAGATGATAGAAAGAATTTACAAAAAAATGCACCTCTGGAAAAAGCTGGTCTCTTTATGGTGCCAAAAGTAATAGATGAGGATGCTTAATGGAGGAATTTTATAAACTTTCCATAAAGGAAAAATTAAGAGGGTTAAGGGAATCTACATTTTCAAGCCTGGAGTTAACTGAATCTTATCTTCAAAGAATTAAGAAAATAGATAAAAAGATAAATAGCTTCATAACTGTCCTTGAAGACAAGGCAATAGAAAGTGCAAAAGAGTCTGACAAGAGATACAGGGAAGGATCTGCCCTACCCCTAGATGGGATTCCTATAGCTCATAAAGATATTTTCTGTACTGAGGGAATCCTTACCACTTGTGGTTCTAAAATGTTATCCAACTTCGTATCTCCGTATTCTTCAACTGTGGTAGAGAATTTTTCAGAAAATGGTTGTGTTGTTTTGGGGAAAACCAACATGGACGAGTTCGCTATGGGTTCTTCTAATGAAACAAGCTATTTTGGAATAGTAAAGAATCCCTGGAAAAGAAACTATGTACCAGGGGGATCTTCTGGAGGTTCAGCAGCTTGTGTTTCTGCGGGCCTAGCTTCAGGGGCTACAGCTACTGACACTGGTGGTTCAATAAGGCAACCAGCAGCTCTTTGCGGATTAACAGGAATTAAACCAACTTATGGAAGGGTTTCTAGGTACGGCATGATAGCCTTTGCTTCTAGTTTAGATCAGGGTGGTGTTTTGACTAAGTCAGCTGAAGATGCGGCCTATCTTCTTAAGGCCATGTCAGGTCATGACCCCAAAGACTCTACAAGCTTGAATGTAGATGTGCCAGACTTTGTTGAGGAAATTTCTGAAGATATTAAGGGCTTAAAGATTGGTTTACCTAAACAATTCTTTTCTATGGATTTACCTGATTACATAGAAAAAAGTATTAATGAGAGTATTGAGATATTTAAGAAACTTGGAGTTGAAATAAAAGAAGTAGATTTGCCGCATATAGATCTTTCTTTACCCATATATTACGTCATTGCTCCAGCTGAATGTTCAGCTAATTTATCTAGATATGATGGTGTTAAATTTGGTTACAGATGCGAAGATCCAAAGGATCTAGATGACCTTTATATGCGTACAAGAGAAGAAGGTTTTGGTGCAGAAGTTAAAAGAAGAATATTGATTGGAACTTATGCTCTTTCTGCAGGATACTATGATGCTTACTATTTAAAGGCACAAAAATGCAGAAGACTTGTAGCTGATGACTTTAGTAAAGCTTTTAAATCAGTAGATTTTATTCTTTCTCCGACTGCGCCAGACATTTCCTTCCCTATAGGTGATAAAACCTCAGATCCAGTTGAAATGTACAAACAAGATATTTTTACCATCCCTGCTAACTTAGCCGGCCTACCAGGTATTTCATTTCCTTGTGGAGAGCATCAAGGACTGCCTTTAGGGGTGCAGCTTGTCGCAGATAATTTAAATGAGAGTAAATTGCTAAGAATGGCTCACTATTTCCAATTAAATACTGATTGGCATGAAACTTGGCCAGAAATTGAATAATGGATAAAGAAATGTCTAACTGGGAAGCCGTCATTGGTCTTGAAGTTCATGTCCAATTGGCAACAAAATCTAAAATCTTTTCGGGAGCAAGTACTCTTTTTGGATCCCCTCCTAACACACAAGCTTGCAACATAGACCTAGGGATGCCAGGAGTGCTTCCAGTGTTGAACAAGGAAGTTTTAAAGATGGCAATCAAATTTGGTCTAGCTATCAATGCTAATATTAATAGCCCTACTCAATTCGCTAGAAAGAATTATTTCTACCCTGACCTACCAAAGGGATATCAAATCAGTCAACTGGATAACCCCATTGTTGAAGGGGGCTTTCTACAAATAGAAATTGATGGAGAAAAACCAAAAAAAATAGGTATTACACGAGCTCATCTAGAAGAAGATGCCGGAAAGTCTTTACATGAAGAGTTTGAAAACCATAGCGGAATAGACCTAAACAGGGCAGGAACACCACTACTTGAAATAGTCTCCGAACCAGAATTAAGTACCCCGGAAGAAGCAGTCTCCTACTTAAAGAGAATTCATTCCATCATAAAACATCTAGAGATTTCTGATGGGAACATGGCTGAAGGATCAATGAGATGCGACGCCAATGTTTCAGTAAGAAAGAAAGGGAGTGATGAGCTAGGAACAAGAACAGAGACTAAGAATGTGAATTCATTTAGATTTGTTGAAAAAGCAATAAAACATGAAATAACTAGACAAATAAAGATTCTAGAGTCTGGAGAAAAAATTACTCAAGAAACACGGCTGTATGATTCTCAACTTGATGAAACCAGATCCATGAGATCAAAAGAATTTGCTAATGATTATAGATATTTTCCTGAACCTGACTTGCTACCAGTAGTTTTAGATAAAAAATTCATTGAATCAGTAAAAAATGAAATGCCTGAACTTTCAGAAGATAAGAAAAATAGACTGATAGAAGAATACAAATTAAGTGATTACGATGCTGAAGTACTTTCTGTTGATCCAAATCTATCGAAATATTTTGAAGAAGTTGTTATTAATTCAAGTAATCCAAAATTAGCAGCAAATTGGGTAATGGGAGATCTTTCGGCTTTCCTTAATAAAGATAATTTATCTATTCAAGATACAAGAGTGAATGCAACAAATCTAGGAACCCTTCTTACAAGAATTGAAGATTCAACTATTTCAGGAAAAATAGCCAAAGAAGTATTCGAAGAGATGTGGCTTTCTCAAAAAGATCCAGATGAAATTATTGAAGAAAAAGGCCTTAAACAGGTAACTGACTCATCAGAAATTGAAAGGGTTATTGATAAGGTGTTCGAAGAAAATTCTTCCCAATTAGAACAATACAAATCTGGAAAGGAAAAATTATTTGGCTTTTTTGTTGGGCAAGTTATGAAGGAGTCTAAAGGGAAAGCTAATCCTGGACAGGTCAATAAACTTTTAAAGGATAAGCTAAAAGAATAATCTATCTTGTAGATGCAAGTTAAGCATATTCCTAAAGTCTTTTAATATTTTTTTTCTTTCTTCCACTGGTAAGTGAACCACATGGTCTATAAATCCATAAAAACTCAGTATAAATAAATCCGTTTGTCTTTCCACGACACTAGGTGTTTTTCCAGGCCATCCCCGCTTAATTAAATTTTTTATCTTCCCGGATAAGATTTTTTTATTATCTTCCCTAAACTCCAAGCATTTAGGTAAAAAACTACAGGCTTCCCAATGCAAATCTGCATCAGAACTTAAATTGTTTACAAAATCTTCTAAGAAATCATCGAAAATTTTTTTAAAATCTCCTGGAGTTCTTGCCTCTTTTACTTTTTTATCCAAAACCTTATGAGTAGCCTTCCAATCTTTTTTCGCTTGAAGATGAAAGATATCTTCCATAGAAGCGTAATATTTAGTTACTTCAGAATAATCTATACCCAGTTCTTTAGAAATGGTTAACAAATGAATATCATCTATGTTTCGAAGCCTACGAACAGATCTAATGCCTTCTTCGATAATTCTGTCTCTTAATTTTTTCTGTTGTTTAGCAATCATTTTCCTTGAATATTTAAGATTAAATAATACTATTAAGTTATAAACATTGATAAAGATTCTGCTACAAAAGCTGGCTTGTCAACTCCATCTATTTCCATAGTTATTTCAGTTTTCATTAAATACCTTCCATCACCTTTATCATCAACTGAAACTACCTTGCTAAGAGTTCTTACTTTCGAGCCCACATTCACAGGGTTAATGAACCTCACCTTATCCAATCCATAATTAAACACATGTTTTAGATTCTCAGGGGCTAAAACAGCCTGTGAAGTTAAGTGCGGAATCAGAGAAAGAGATAAAAACCCATGAGCTATTGTGGATCCAAATAACGGTGTTGCTTTTTCAGGATCAACATGAATAAATTGGTGATCTAGAGTGGTATCAGCAAACTGATTGATCCTTTCTTGATCCACCTCAAACCATTCTGAAGTACCAATTTCTTTCCCCACGTAATCAACTAACTTTTCTGCCGGTACTAGTCCTATCATATTATTCTCCTGACTTTATTAAATGTTCTTTATATTCATCCCTTAAATCTGTCTTCAATAATTTTCCTGTTGCCGTGTGAGGAAGTTCTGAAACAAAAATTACATCATCTGGCATCCACCACTTAGCAACCTTATCTTCCAAGAAAGCTAAAATATCTTCTTTTGAGGGGTCTTTACCATCTACTTTAACAATCAATAATAAAGGTCTTTCATCCCATTTTTTATGCAAGACTCCAATTACACAAGCTTCGGCTACCTCAGGATGACCGACTGCAGCGTTTTCTAGATCTATTGAACTTATCCACTCCCCTCCTGACTTTATAACATCTTTACTCCTGTCAACAATTTCCATGGATCCTTCTGGGTGAATCTTGGCTACATCACCAGTATCAAACCATCCATTCTCATCCAAAGAACTTTCGTTGGTTTTGAAATATCTCTCAACAATCGTAGGCCCTTTTACAAGTAGACGACCGAAAGCAACTCCGTCTTTAGGTAGTTCATTACCTTCATCGTCTGCAATAGTCATTTCGACCCCAAAAAAAGCCTTCCCCTGTTTCTCTTGGAGGTCGTAGCGACTCTCAATGTCCATGTTATCCATTTCAGCTGTTCTGCTTGTGGCAGTTCCTAAAGGACTCATTTCAGTCATACCCCAACCATGCATAAGAAAAACATTATGTTTTTCTTCGAATTCTTGAATCATAGCTCTTGGAGCTGCAGACCCTCCGACTAATGCAGTAGTAACTGAATCTAAAGTTTGATTTGTTTCATTTAAATATTGCAGTAGACCTAGCCAAACAGTTGGCACTCCCATCAAAAGATCCGGTTTTTCTTGATCAATAAGTTCAAAGATAGAAGCTCCATCCATCATAGGACCAGGTAAGACTAATTTAGCACCAAACATCGCTGAAGCATAAGGGATGCCCCAAGCATTAACATGAAACATTGGGACTACAGGTAAAATTACAGAAGAGCTTGATACTTTGCCAACATTACCAGAGCTAACAATCCAAGTATGCAAAAGCGTTGATCTATGAGAGTACAGTACCCCTTTAGGGTTGCCTGTTGTTCCAGAGGTATAACAAAGACTAGAAGCCGTATTTTCATCAAAAACAGGCCAATCATACTCAGTTGGCTCATCGGCTATTAATTCTTCATAACAAATTACATTTTTTAACTCAGTTTCAGGCATATGTTCTTTATCTGTAAGAACGATGATTCCTTTTATGCCTTCGAGAGAATCACTGATTGATTCAACAAGCGGTACGAAAGTTAAATCTACAAAAAGATACTTATTTTCAGCATGATTTATTATATAAATCAATTGTTCTGGAAAAAGTCTTGGATTAACAGTGTTTACTACACAGCCTATACCGGATACGCCAAAATATAACTCAAAATGTCTAAAGGTATTCCAAGCTAAAGTACCCACAACATCACCTTGCTGTAAACCAAGTTTTCCTAGTGCATTAGCTAACTTTCTAGATCTGTTGGCAGCATCCTTGAGTGTATATCTATGTATTGGGCCTTCTACAGTTCTTGAAACAATCTCTGTATCAGTATGATATATCTCAGCATGTTCAATTAAGCCAGATATCAATAACTGGCCATCTTGCATATTTCCTAGCATTTTTTCCCTCTTAATTGTTTGTGTTTCTTCTAAATATAATTTCGTTTAACGGATTAGAATATCTTTGAGAAGCCCACTCTTCAAGTCCCTTTTGGTCTTCTGACTTATAGAGTTTCATAAGAAAATTTAGATCAATAAAAAAATTCCACAAATAAGGTGCCCATTCCAACTGCAATTCACTTTTCCAGTCTATGCATAGGGGGGTAGAAAGTTTAAGTAAAGATTTAATATTTTCTAATCCTTCTAATGCAGGAACTTCGTTAAAAGGACCATTAAAGAAGGGTAAAACCTCTTTAAAACAGTCAGGTACATTGTTTTTTCTCAAAATATCTTCAGTACTTTTAGAACCCTCTACTTGTGAAAGAATGATCGAATCTGTGATGGGTAGACCTGTAGGATTAATTCCAATTGCCATAGGACTATTTTCTGTAAAGTCCCTCCCTTGATAATCACCAATAAATAGCTTTCTTGGGCAATAGTCATTTGCGTAGTAGTTATCCCAAATAATTATGGGGTTACTTAGCACCTCTTTTAGACTAAGAATATCTGCGTCGCTAATGGTCTTACTGACCACCTCTTTTCCAGTCCATAACATAGGAATGGACTCAGGTACTTTTTTAGATAAAGTTTTAAGATAAGTTGAATTACTCAACTTACCTTTTGCAAATTTATTGCAATAAACAGTTGGACAAAAGATTAGGCCATTTTCTTTTTCAGTAAATTCGTTAACTGCGCTGAGTATATGTGCATGAGTACTGGCCAAAGTATCGTCCCTTTCAAAATCTACATCATCAAAAAAAATGGCAAAGTCTGTGAAACCAAGTTTTTTAAACTGTTTAATCTTCTTGAGAACAGTCTTGGTCGCTTTGTTTAAGTCATCGCTTGTACTTATGAGAGGGGATAAAGCCATATAGGTTCTGATTCCTAACCTTTCTCCTTCATTTTTAAAATTCTGGAGACCTATTGCCTCATCCTTTGGATAAACAGAAGTCCAGTTAGAGCGATGGTAAGGGTCCTCTTTAGGACCATATACATAAAAATCCATAGAAAGCTCTGAAAGTTTTTTTAGTAGAATAGTTCTGTCATTCTGACTCATAAGTCTTCCATAAAACCCTTCTATATAACCTTTTTTAAGCATTGTATTAACCACAGACTTTACAAATTGGATCCCTCTCCAAATTAAATTTTCTAATTGAATTAGATAAAGCGTCAAATTCAATTAAATTAAAGGGAGTAGTTTTTCTATTTAAAATTAATTTAATTACTTCCAACGCCTGCCATGCACCTATAAGGCCAGTAACAGGAGGAAGAATTCCCAATTCCGAACAACTCTCTTCTTCTTCCATATTAGCCCCATAAATACATTGATAACAAGGTGATTCTTTCTTACTAAAATCTAAGGTTAATACATGACCTTTCCATCCAATAGCAGAACCAGAAATGAGGGGCTTCTTATTGGTAAAGCAAATCTCATTAATTTCATATCTAATTTTAAAATTATCAGTCGCATCAACTACTAAATTTTCTTGGGTTACTAAGGAATCTAATTTATTTTTATCTAATTTTTCATCAACTGCCTTAACCACTAAATCAGGATTAATTAGATTTAATTTTTCTTTTGTAATTATTGCCTTATTAAATCCTATATCTTTTGAATCAAATAAAACCTGCCTATGTAGATTAGATATATCTATATTGTCATAGTCGCAAACAGTTAAGCCTCCGACCCCCATTCTTGCTAAATAAGTTGAGACGACTGTTCCCAAGCCTCCTAAGCCAACAATAATTGCTCTTGTTTTATTAATTGATCTTTGGCCTTCAATATCAATTTCAGGCAACACAATCTGCCTACTGTAGCGAAGTAACTCATCGTCTCTCATGAAATTAAAAAAGTTGAGCTTTTATCGACCTCTTGTCCCCATTTAAATCAAAAATTTCTGAAATATTTTTAAAATTTAACTCTTTTAAGAAAAGTTTTAACTCTTTAGCCTGGCAAGGTGAGTGTTCTAGATATAAATACCCTCCTTTCTTTAGAAACCTCTTTGAGGAAGTGGCGATAACAAATAATTGCTCTTTTCCAGTAGTGCCTGAAACGAGAGCTTCAAGCGGTTCATGACTTAAACCATCAGACTTTAGCCTGATATCGTCTAATTTAATATAAGGAGGATTGCTGATTAACAAATCAAAACTATTAGGCTTAAAAGCATTTAACCAATCACAACATACAAAATTAACTTCTAAGTTGTTTTTTAGTGAATTTTTATTTGCAACTTCCAAAGCATTAATAGAAATATCAGAGCAATACACATCCCATTCTTTTTTTTCTTTTTTAAGAGATAAACCTATAGCACCACTTCCAGTTCCCAGGTCTAAGACCGATAGGTAAGTCTGATTAAAACTTAACAAAATGTCTTCTAACAACGCTTCTGTTTCAGGTCTGGGAACAAGAACCTGATTATTTACCTCCAAATCTAAATTCCAGAACCCTTTCTTGCCCAATATATAGGCAAGAGGCTCTCCATCTATTCTTCTTCTTATCATTGATTGAAACTTCTCTTTGCTTACTTGATTTAGAGCAATGGGAAAAGCTAATAACTTTGATCTCTCAACCCCAAGCAAACTACAAGCCATGAGTTCTAAATCCAGAGTTAAATGTTGAGCTTTTTCTTGTGAAGCAATAGTTTCTTGAATAAAACACTGAACAGTTTCACTCATAATCCACCTGTTTCTAAGTTAGCTAGTGCTTGCGCTTGATTCGCTTCTAGAAGAGCAGAGGTCATTTCTTCTATATCCCCATCAAGAAAAGAGTCCAGGTTATGAATAGACATTTCTATCCTGTGGTCAGTTATTCTGTTTTGTGGAAAGTTATAAGTTCTTATTTTTTCTGATCTATCTCCTGAACCCACCATAACTTTCCTATTCTCTGCTTGTTCGGCATCTTTCTTTTCAATTTCAGAGTCTAGTAATTTAGCTTTTAATAAGGTCAAAGCTTTTTCCTTATTTTTATGTTGTGATCGACCATCCTGGCACTCTACAACTATACCCGAAGGAATATGAGTCAATCTAACAGCTGAGTCCGTTTTATTTACATGTTGACCACCTGCACCAGATGCCCTAAAAGTGTCGACGCGTAATTCATTCTTATCTACTTCAATCTCCGAGACTTCTGACATTTCTGGAAGAACTGCCACCGAACAGGCTGAGGTATGGATTCTTCCTTGAGACTCCGTTTCTGGGACTCTTTGTACCCTGTGTACTCCAGCTTCAAATTTAAGATCCTTAAATACATCATCACCTTCTATTCTGGTAACTAGCTCCTTATAACCTCCATGATCCCCTTCCCTTACACTAACTACTTCTATTTTCCATCCTCTTCTTTCTGCTACTCTTGAATACATTCTAAAGAGATCTCCAGAGAATAAAGCTGCTTCATCTCCACCTGTACCTGCTCTTATTTCTAAAAAAACATTTTTCGAATCATCAGGATCTTTGGGAAGTAAAAGGCTCTTTAGTTCCACTTCGAGTAAGTCAAGTTTAGCTTTAAGTTCCTCTAATTCAGAAGTAGCCAATTTCCTAATATCTTCATCTTTATCTTCTGACATCTGAGAAGTTTCTTTTATAGCTTCCTGAATTGAAGAAAGTTCTATAAAAGCTTCTACAACTGGAGATAGCTCTGAATATTCTTTGGTCAGACTGATGTATCTTTTTTGATCTTGTGTAACATTAGGCTGACTTAACAAAACCTCTATTTCATTAAATCTTTCTGAAACTTCTGATAATTTATTTAAAATACTTTCATTCATTAGTTTAGTCTGTAAAAATTAGATAATTAAGAAGTGACCTTATTCAATACAAATCTAAGAAACGTTTCTATTGTTTTCTTCATAGCAACAGCCTTAATAAGCTGTACGGCTATTAATCAATTTACCCCTTCTACTCAAATTATCCTTCAAAAGGAAGATTTTACTATAGAGGGAAAATTTAAAATCAAAATAAATAGTATTCGTGAAAATGGATACTTCCTCCTTAGAAAACAAAATAATACTGTTAATCTTACTTTGGGTAAGAATTACTTTCTTCCAGAAAGAGAACTAACTTTTGACTATAAGGGTTTGGTTATGTTGTCTGAATTAATTATTACTGAACAAAGTAACTTCAACTATAAACTTTTTCCACAAGATTTGAGAGTCGAACAGCTCATCTCACTAATTCTGGGAAAAAAGGATCTAAAGCAAATAGATTCTTGGTATATATACTATCCCCAAGGTATAAAAGAAATTAATGGATTTCAAGTTCCACAAAAAACTCTACTAGTTTCAGGGGATTCTTCCATCGAGTTTATTTTAAAGAAATTTTCTTTGATTTGATTGATTGATGAAAGTTACATCTCCTGCAAAACTGAACCTCCATCTTGAAGTATTAAAAAAAAGAAAGGATGGTTTTCATGAACTTAGAACAGCTTTTCAACTTATTGATTTACAAGATGAAATTGAGTTTGAGATAACAAGAAATAAACTTGATCTTATTGAGAGCCCCCTTCCAATTAAAGATAACCTAGTTCTTAAAGCAGCAAATCTTTTAAAAGAAAGGACTAAAACCTCCAAAGGCATAAAGATATTTTTAAAGAAAAAAATTCCTATGGAAAAAGGACTTGGTGGAGGAAGTTCAAATGCGGCAACTACATTGGTTGTACTTAATAAACTTTGGGAAACTAATTTAAAAAAAGATGAGCTTATGGAAATTGGATTAGAGTTAGGATCAGATATTCCCTTTTTTATACATGGTATAAACTCTTGGGCAGAAGGAAGAGGAGAAATTTTCAAACCTTTAACTCTACCCGATCAGTGGTTCCTTTTAGCTTTTCCTAAAACTAATATCAGCACCAGACAAGCATTTAATGAAATTCATATACCTAAAACTTCACCTATAACCAAAGAAGGATTTCTAAAGGGTAGCTCTAAAAATAGTTTTACTGACTGGGCCAAAGAAAAATTTCCAGAAATAAAAAATACTTTTAATCAATTACAAAATTTAGGAGTCCCTAAACTTACAGGGACAGGCTCAACTTTATTCTTATCCTTTAAAAATGAGAAAGAAGCTCAAAACGCCCTTAAAGTTTTTCCTCGAGGAATTTTGGTAAAAAGTTTAGATCATTCGCCTTTAAAGGGGTTAATGGAATAGAATACGCACGCAAAATGTTGGGGTGTGGCCAAGCGGTAAGGCAGTGGCTTTTGATGCCACCATTCGCAGGTTCGAATCCTGCCACCCCAGCCAGTGAAATAAAGTAGAGATATGATATGCATTCAAGAAGACCTGGTTTAGTCCTTTTCTCAGGAAACGGCAATAAATCCCTTTCGGAAGCTATTTCAAAGAAACTAAGCTTAAAACTTGGAGATTCTAAAGTTGAGAGATTTAGTGATGGAGAAATTAGTGTAAAAATAGAAGAAAATGTAAGGGGCATGGATGTCTTTCTTATCCAACCCACAAGCCCTCCAGCACACGAAAATTTAATGGAACTGGTAATTATGGTCGATGCCCTGAAGAGATCTTCTGCTAGCAGAATAACTGCAGTAATTCCTTATTATGGGTATGCAAGGCAAGATAGACGAGTCAGGTCAGAAAGAGTCCCTATCAGTGCTAAAGTAGTTGCAGATATACTTGAAAGATCTGGTATTGATCGAGTTTTAACAGTAGAACTGCATTCTGAACAAATTCAAGGTTTCTTTGATATACCAGTGGATAACGTCTACGGAACTAGAATAATTCATGATGACATCATTAAACAAAAACTAAATGAGATTTTAATAGTATCTCCCGATGTCGGAGGGGTAGTAAGGTCTAGAGCATTAGCTAAAGTCTTGGATTTATCAGACTTAGCAATTATTGATAAGAGAAGAGATGAAGACAATCAATCCGAAGTTATGAATGTTATTGGAGAGGTTAAAGGAAAAGATTGTGTCTTGGTTGATGACATGGTTGATTCAGCTGGAACTCTTTGTAACGCCGCTGGTGCTCTAAAAGACAGAGGAGCAAGAAAAGTATATGCCTACATAGTCCATCCTGTTCTCTCTGGAGACGCCATTAAAAAAATTAACAAATCAAAGCTTGATCAATTGGTAGTAACAGATACCATACCGCTTTCTGATTCAGCTAAAGCTTGTAAAAAGATTAGAGTGATATCTCTAGCGCCGACATTAGCTGAAGCAATTAGAAGAGTTAATAATGAAGAATCGATTAGTGCTATGTTCTTGTAACTCAGCACTCGGGAGAAGAATAGATGAGTGAACAGGTGAGTTTAGCAGCTTCAGAAAGGCAATCTGAAGGAAAGTCAGCTAACAGAAACCTTAGAAGGTCTGGATACATTCCAGGTGTTCTATATGGGGGCAAAGAAGAACCAAAAAAAATCTCGATTATGGAAAAGGATATTGTAAAAGCTACCGAGATTGCAGGCTTTGCTACACAAATCCTACAAATCAGTATTGAAGGTAAAGATGTTGATGTTGTAGTAAAAGAAATTCAAAGACATCCTGCTACATCTAGGGTTTTACATGCAGATTTCATGCGAGTAGACCCTGATTCAAAAATTACATTAGTAGTACCTATAAGAACTCTAAATGATGAAAGCTGTATTGGGGTTAAGGTAAGTGGTGGACAAGTTAACCATTTAATAAATGATATAGAGATTTCCTGTTTAGCTTCAAATCTACCTGAGTATTTGGAAATAGATGTCCAAGAGATGGATGTTGGGGACACAGTTTCTCTAAGTGAAATCAAACTTCCTGAAGGTGTAGAAATTACAATTCTTCAACAAGACGAAGATAGAGACCAAGCTGTTGTATCAGTAACTGAAGCCAGAGAAATGATTATTGAAGAAGAGGAAGAGGCGTTAGATCTTGAGGAAGGAGAAGAAGGAGAAGAAGGAGAAGTAGAAGCAACTGAAGATTCTGAAGGAGGTTCGGAAACTTCAACTGAGGACAGCGAGTCAGGTTCTTCAGAGGAAGAACAAAAAGAGTAATTTCTCCTAAAGAATGTCATCTAATAATTTGCTCATAGTAGGATTGGGCAATCCTGGGAAAAAGTATGATGAAACGCGGCACAACTGTGGTGCTGAATTTGTACAACTTCTTTCAGAAAAGCTAAAGGTGTCCTTACAAAAAGAAGATAAATTTTTTAGCTTATACGGAATTAAAACAATAAATCAGGTTAAGGTTCATTTATGTATACCCACAATCTACGTAAATGAAAGTGGCAAAACAGTTTCATCAATTATAAATTATCTCAAGATTTCTAATGAACAAGTCCTAGTAATTCATGATGATCTTGACCTCCCCTTAGGAAAAATAAAATTAAAAGAAGCAGGTGGCCATGGAGGTCACAATGGTTTAAGGAACATCATTGATAGCCTAAAAGGTGATGCTAATTTTAAGAGAATGCGAATTGGAATTGACCACCCAGAAAAAGAAGAGGACGTAGTTAAATATGTTTTGAGTAAGTTTACGAAAAAGGAAAGACAATTATTAGAAACTTCTTTTAATAATACTCTAAATTCAATGGATTTAATTTTTTCAGGTAATTGGCAACAAGCAATGCTTGAATTGCATTCTTAAATATTGTTATTTTGAAATGAGTTTGAAATGTGGAATCGTTGGATTGCCTAATGTAGGTAAATCTACTCTCTTCAATGCCTTGACCGCAGCGGGTATAGAAGCTCAGAATTTCCCTTTCTGTACCATAGAACCCAATCAAGGAATAGTACCTGTTCCTGATGAAAGATTAGATAAAATTTCACAAATTGTTCAGCCTGAAGTAACTATCCCAACCACCACTGAGTTTGTTGATATAGCAGGTCTAGTTAAGGGAGCTTCTGAAGGGGAAGGTCTGGGAAATCAATTTCTATCTCACATTAGGGAAACCCAAGCTATTATTCATGTGGTTAGGTGTTTCGAAAATCCTGATATAACACATGTACATAAAAATATAGACCCCATTATTGATTTGGAAGTTGTTGAAACTGAACTTTTGCTTGCTGATCTTGAGACAGTCATTAAAGCACGCATTAAACTTGAAAGGGTTGCTAAAAGTGGAGATAAAGAAGGAGTTAATCAGTTTGAAAGACTACAAGATCTGGAAGAGCAATTAAGCAAAGGTATTCTAGGAAGAGAAAGTTCTTACGCCGAAAAAAATGATACTTATTTCAAAGACTTACAACTGATCACTATGAAACCTTGTCTTTATGTAGCCAATGTAGAAGAAAATTCAGAAGACAATGAACTTCTTAGGCAGCTTCAAGAATATGGTGACTCAAAGAGAGCGAAAGTACTACCTCTGTGTAATCAAATTGAATCCGAGCTAGCTGAATTAGATTTTAATGAGACCAAAGAAATCCTAGAACAATTAGATATGGATGAACCGGGTTTAAATAAACTAATAAGAGCAAGTTATGACATGCTTAGATTGCAAACTTTTTTTACAGCTGGGCCCAAGGAAGTAAGAGCATGGACTGTCACTAAAGGATCAAGAGCCCCTCAAGCAGCGGGTGAAATTCATACAGACTTTGAAAAAGGATTTATACGAGCTGAAACAATCTCTTACCCTGACTTTATTAAGTACGATGGAGAAAGCGGTGCTCAAAAAGCAGGTAAATTAAGATCAGAAGGAAGCGATTATTTAGTAAAAGATGGAGACATCATACATTTTAGATTCAATGTCTAAAGTTATCTTGACTTTGAACTGTTAGACTTTGACAATCCGCATATTGGCTATGTAGCTCAGCTGGTTTAGAGCGCAGCATTCATAATGCTGAGGTCGGTAGTTCAAGTCTACCCATAGCCACCAGCCTTTTCCTTAAAGAAATGTTAAAGGTATTTTTTAAAGAACAAAGCCTGTAAGTCTGCAACACTTCTTCCCTTTTCACTTACACCATCAAAGGCATGTTCTTCTTCTGCAAAGACATGCAGCGAAGCAGGGATATTCTTTTCTTTCAGTTTATCGTAGAAGCCTGTACTTTCTTTTAAAGGCACTACACTGTCCGTAGACCCATGAACCAGCATACAAGGTGGAAAGTCTTCTGATACATAATTCATGGGGCTTGCTTTCTTATAATCCTCTTCACTCGCTTCTGAACCCATTAGCATGGCATAAGCATTCTCAAGAGGATTAAGGTCCAATTGACGAATCGTGGTAGGGGGATAAATAGCACAAGTCGCTTTTACTTTTGATGATACATCATTGTTACCTCCCTCACCTTCAAAGCAATCATCGTAAGAAGTCGCTGCTGCCATTAAAGATAAATGACCGCCGGCTGAATTTCCTGATATACCAATTCTCTCAGAATCAATGCCTAGCTCTTCGGCATTGGCTCTTAAATATCTAACTGCACACTTTACATCTTGTAT
Source organism: uncultured Gammaproteobacteria bacterium (assembly GCA_964614345.1). Taxonomy (GTDB): domain Bacteria; phylum Pseudomonadota; class Gammaproteobacteria; order Magnimaribacterales; family Magnimaribacteraceae; genus AEGEAN-183. The sequence continues at coordinate 16,828 of CAZTLP010000015.1, forward strand.
TTGTGCTGGCCAATGAGCCTCAGTAGACAATCGATAAGAATTACACATGGTTACAAAACCAAGTCTAGCTAACAAAATGCCATATCCTCTGAGCTGAGATCTGTCACCCTCCAACCACCCGCCTCCATGAACAAAAAGAACTGCAGGTCTATTTTTTTCTTTTTTAGGTGGAAGAAATATATCCGCTAAAAGGTTCTTTTCTCCACCAGTTCCTATTTCAACCGCCTCTTTTATAGAAACTCTTCCTTCTTGTATCTTCATATTTACCTCAAATAAAAAAGGCATCTTAAAGATGCCTTTTTATTTTAATCCTTTTTTTAAGATCTGCCGTTCCAAATCCCTAAAATTAATATTAGCGCAATGATCACGGCCAATCCTTCAGACCCTAATGTATCAATAACAGGTCCTAAGTTTGTCATAACATTACCAAAAAATGGTGCTGAAGGTCCAAACAAAACAGAAACCAGTACTGAAACAGCTACTATTAAAGCTAAAAGCTTAGTTGCTTCCCACAACCAACGTTTTATTCTTTCTACAAGATCCATATTTCCCCCTGAGTAACCCTAAAAAAAGAAAGGGGTACCTTTAGAGGCCCCCTTTCTATGCAATAGCTAAGTAAAAAACTTATCTATAAAGGTCAAGTAAAACCGCTAGTACGATTAAACCTACTAGACCGTTATCACCAAGAGTGTTAACTAGTCCAAGAAGGCCATCAAGAACTCCACCTACAAAAGGAAGACCACCGCCGAATACTACTCCAGCAGCAACTCCTAGTGCTATAAGAGATACAATGATGCCAGTTAATTGACCTATCAGATCTTTTACCATATTAAGTGCATTCATATTTCACCCATTAATTTAGCTAAACAAACGCCTAGGCAGAACCTAGACCCGCGTATTTAACAGTAAAGCGTTTAAATAAACAAATTAGGACTTAGCACAAAAAACTTAAAGTTTCAAATATTTAGTCTTCCAATCCTTTCATAGTTAATCTGATCTTGCCTTGTCTATCTACTTCTAGGACTTTTACTTTTACTTCTTCCCCTTCAACAAAATAATCTGACACATTCTCAACTCTTTCTTCAGAAATTTCTGAAACATGAACTAGACCATCTCTGCCAGGCATGATTGTGACAAAGGCACCAAAATCAACTATGTTTGCTACCTTCCCGGTGTAAATCTTATTAATCTCCGGTTCTTCAGTGAGGGCATTTATCCTTTCAACCGCCATAGCCCTGGATTCAGGAGTATCTCCATAAACTGTTACTTTTCCTGAGTCATCAACATCAATCTGTGCGCCTGTCTCTTCAACTAACCCTCTAATTGTCTCTCCGCCTTTTCCAATAACATCTCTGATCTTCTTAGTATTAATCTGAATAATTACAGCTTGTGGAGCCTTTGAAGATAGTTCTTCTCTGGGTTTAGATAGCTCTTCATTCATCTTTTCAAGAATTACTGACCTAGCTGTATTTGCCTTTTTTAAGGCATCATCAAAGATCTCTTCTGTTATACCATCTATCTTAATATCCATTTGCAGAGCAGTTATTCCATCAGCAGTACCAGCGACTTTAAAATCCATATCTCCTAAATGATCTTCATCACCTAAAATATCAGTAATAACAGCGAAATTTTCATTTTCTTTTACCAAGCCCATAGCAACTCCAGCTACTGGTTTTTTAATAGGTATACCAGCATCCATTAGAGCCAAACTAGATCCACAAACAGAAGCCATAGAACTAGAACCATTAGATTCGGTTATTTCAGAAACAACCCTGATCGTATAAGGAAATTCTTCAGGATCAGGAAGTACCGCTTCTAAAGCTCTTCTTGCAAGTTTTCCATGGCCTATTTCCCTCCGTTTAGGACCTGCTAAAAAGCTAGCTTCTCCTACAGAATAAGGTGGGAAATTATAATGAAGCATGAATTGATCCTTAAACTCTCCTTCAAGCGCATCAATTAATTGAGCTTGCCTGGGAGATCCCAATGTTGCTGCCACTATGGCTTGAGTTTCACCTCTAGTAAATAAAGCGGAACCATGTGTATTATGTAAAAGACCTGCTTCAACAAAAATAGGCCTTACTGTATCTAAGTCTCTGCCATCAATCCTAGCCTCACCATTTAGGAGCCTAGTCCTTACAATCTTTTTTTCTACCTTTTTGAAAGCATCCAGTAAATCTGATTCAGAGATTTCGGAGTCTTCATCTTCTGGTAATTTTTCATCAATCAGTTTATTCTTAATTCCGGCTATAAATTGCACTCTTTCTTGCTTATCTTTAATTGAATATGCTTCGGTGATCTTGTCGGTAAAATTTTCTTCTACAGCATTTAATAGATTTTCATCTATTGTTTTTGGTTCATACTCAAAAGGTTCTTTTCCAACTTCTTTTGCCATTTCCTCTATAGCCTTAATAGACTCTTGCATTTCTTGATGAGCAAAAAGGATCCCTCCAAGCATTTGATCCTCAGTTAGCTCCTTGGCTTCAGATTCCACCATGATTACAGCTGAGTCACTGCCAGCAATTACCATATCTAGATAAGAATTCTCCAATTCACTTCGTTTAGGATTGATAGCATACTGACCTTCTATAAATCCTACCCTTGCAGCTCCTAATGGCCCTTTAAATGGAAGACCTGAAATAGCTAAAGCAGCAGATGCACCTAGGAAAGAAAGAATATCAGGATCTTCATCCTTATCAGATGAAAGCACAGTACAAATCACCTGAACTTCGTATAAGAAGTCATTTTCAAAAAGTGGTCGTATTGGTCTATCAATTAATCTTGAGGTTAAAGTTTCTTTTTCGGTGGGTCTTCCCTCTCTCTTAAAGAATCCTCCTGGAATTTTTCCTGTAGCATAAGTTTTTTCTAAATAGTTAACTGTAAGGGGAAAGAAATCTTGACGTTCTCCTGGAGGCTTTCCTACAACCACTGTTGATAGAACCTGAGTATTACCTGAGGATACTAATACCGCACCGGTAGCTTGTCTCGCTACTTTTCCTGTTTCAAAGACAATTTCTTTATTGCCCATTTTTGTAATTTTCTTGTAATTTTCCATATGTTTTTTAATTATTAATAAAAATACCCCATAAGGGTTTTATAAAAAGGAAATAAATAGATTTATCTTCTTAAACCAAGCTCACTTAAAAGCTTAGAATAAGTTTCGGGCTTCTCTCTTTTCAAATAATCTAGGAGTTTCCGTCTTTGGTTAACCATCCTTATCAAACCAGTTCTTGAATGGTGATCTTTAGAGTTTTCTGAGAAATGAGATTGAAGTGAATCAATATTAGCTGACAAAAGTGCTATCTGAACTTCAGCAGATCCAGTATCAGAACTGGACCTTCCAAACTTTGAAACTATTTCTTTCTTACTAGAATTATCTAAAACCAAAATTTTTCCTACATTTTTGAAGGTGAAGCAGAGTATTTTTGAGTATTAATGAGCCTTTTAGGCGAGACCTTCATAGATGAATCAACACTACCGATTCCTATAAACGAACCTTCTTTTTCGTATAATCTTACTATTCCTTCTTTTTCTTGCCGCGCATTATAGTCCACTTGCAGTCCATTTATAATTTTTTTTGTATCTTCTTTATTTAGAACTATTTTAGGAAAGTCTTTCAAGGCCTCACTACTGTCTATAATGCTCTTTAAAAAAAGACCTTTATCTGAATTATCTATTTTAACCAAGCTGTCTTCATTAAATGACCCTATATGTGTCCTTCTTAGTTCTAAGACAGTAGCTGCACAGTTCAAAGATTTCCCGATCGATTGAACTAACGCTCTTATATAAGTTCCTTTAGAACAAGATATTTCAAGTTCGATTTCTTCTACTTTTTTTATTGGTTTTAAATTTATATCTCGAACTTCTATAGATCTAGGTGCTCTTTTTAAAGAAACACCTTTTCTTGCCCAGTAATATAAGGGTTTTCCATTCCTCTTTAGAGCAGAATACATGGGAGGTATTTGATCTTGTATTCCAATAAAACTTTCTAGGACTTTGGTTAACTCGCTGGTAGAGAATTTGGCATCAGTTTTATATATTTCCTTACCTGTAATATCTCCAGTATCGGTTTCCGATCCAAATAAAATCTTTACATTATATTTTTTAGGTTGATTGCTAACATAATGACTAAACTTTGTAGCTTCACCTATTGATATGGGGAGTATTCCAGTAGCTAAGGGATCTAATGTGCCGCAATGACCAGCTTTTTCTTCGTTTAAGATTTTTCTTACTAGATCCAAACAGTCCCTTGAAGAAATACCGGAAGGTTTATCGACCAATAAAAAGCCGTTCATAGCCAAGAATTTGTCTGATCTTCCTGAAATGAAAGCTCTGGTAATCTCTTAACATTTAATTTTTTTCCCAAATTGCTTCTAATAAAGCCATTAGCTTTTTTTAAAGCTTTTTCTACTTCTAAGGAATCTATTTGAGCAAAACTATTTAAGCTCGAGAAGATTATATAAGCTTTGCTAATGTCCTTTGAAAGCTCTACCTTTATTATAGTAATACCTTCAAGCCTTGGATCTTTCACATCATTTCTAAGAATTTCCGCTATCTCAGTTCTAATTTGATCTGAAAGACGATCAGATCTATCAAAATCAGAAGACTTCATTAACCTAGTGTTCTTCTAATTTCTTTCTTTTCAAACACTTCAATCTTATCGCCAACTTTTACATCTGAATAATTTTCTATCCCTATTCCACATTCAGTACCAGTTGATACCTCAGAGGCATCATCTTTAAATCTACGAAGAGAGTCTAAAAAACCTTCAAATATAACAATGTCATCTCTGATTACCCTTGCGAACTGATTTACTTTTATTGTCCCGTCGATGACCATTGAACCAGCTATCATGCCGAACTTTGGTGATTTAAAAGTATCTTTTACTTCGGCTGTTCCTAAAATTTCTTCCTTTATTTCAGGTTCCAGTTCACCTTCTATTATTTCCTTTACTCCGTCTAAAAGATCATAAATTATTCCGTAGTAAGAAATATTGATGGATTCAGATTCAGCAAGCTTCTTGGAAGGACTATCAGCTCTAACATTAAAACCAATAATTGAAGAATTAGTTGTCATTGCCAGATTTACATCATTAGTATTTATTGCGCCTACTGAATCATGAACAACATTTAGTTTTACTTCCTCAGATTCAAAGTTTTTTAATGAACCCAGTATTGCTTCGAGAGAACCATAAGTATCGGCCTTAATAAGTAAATTAAGGGTTTTTGTGCTAGTTAATTCAGAATCAAACAATGACTCCAAATTAGTTATTTGTTGTCTTGCCAGTCTGGCTTCTCTTGCTTTCTTAGATCTTTCAGTCGAAATTTCTTTTGCCATCTTTTCACTTGTTACAACAACAAAATCCTCACCTGCTTTAGGGGGTGTATCTAAACCACTTATTAATACAGGTACTGAAGGACAAGCAGATTTAAGAGATGCAGAGTTCTCGTCCATTAAGCTCCTTATTTTTTTAGTTTGTTCTCCTACTAGCATCATGTCTCCTATTTCTAAGGTCCCTTCTTGTACTAGGACTGTTGCTACAGCCCCTTTACCTTTCTCTATGCTAGAGTCTAAAACTATCCCGTGAGCAGGGCCCTGATGATAGGCCTTTAATTCAAGCACTTCTGCTTCTAATGAAACTGCTTCTAATAACGAATCAACCCCATCACCTTTTAGGGCTGAAATTTCGATGAATTGGATATTTCCTCCCCATTCATCTGGAACAAGATCTTTAGCAGAGAGCTCATTCTTTACTCTCTCTATATCCGACCCTTCAAGGTCAATTTTATTAACAGCTACAATGATAGGAACTTCGGCAGCATTTGCATGACTGATTGCCTCTTCCGTTTGCGGTTGAAGACCGTCATCCGCTGCAACTACCAAGATAACAATGTCTGTAGAGTTAGCTCCTCTGGCTCTTACTTCACTAAAAGCTGCGTGGCCAGGGGTGTCAATAAATGTCATGTTTCCATATTTTGTTTCAGCTTGATAAGCCCCTATCTTTTGAGTAATGCCTCCTTCTTCTAAATTGGTCACATTACTATTTCGAATTGAGTCTAAAAGAGTAGTCTTACCATGATCTACATGACCTAAAACAGAGATAACTGGATTTCTAGCTTCTTGTTTACCCTCATAGGAAACCAATTGATCTAACTTATCTTCAGCCAATTCTTCTTGAGCTGGTTCAGCCTTATGCCCCATTTCCTCAATAACCAAGATAGCTGTATCTTGGTCTAAGGTTTGGTTCACAGTTGCCATCACTCCCATATCCATCAATTTTTTTACTACTTCAGAAGATTTTACGGAAATTTCTTTCGCCAAATCACTGACGCTTATAGCTTCAGGGATCTTCACATCTTTAACAACAAACTCAACTGGTTTTTCAAATCTGTGTTCAGAAATCTTGCCTTCTTCTTTGCTAAGGAACTGTTCGCCCTCAAGTTCTTTGAGCTCTTTTTTTGAAACAACTACCTTATCTTTCTGAGCCCTCTTTTTCTTTTCTATTATTTTAGGCGTTACAGAAGGTTTTGTTCTTTTAACTACAGTTTGAGAAGACTTAGGCTTCCTTTTAACAGAGACTTTCTTTTCAGATTCTCTTTGTCTTCTTTCTTCTTCTGATTTCTTAAATTCCTCTCCTTCTATTCTCTTTTTCTCTATTTCGTCGAAATCAATTCTCTTAGAATCATCTTTTACACCTTCTTCAATTTCAGTAGTTGTAATTTTTTTTCGCTTTATAGCTATTGTGGTTTGTTTTTCTGCACTTTCTGGAGACTTTTTCTTTTTTAAAGAGATTGTCTTGGGGGCTTTGTCTTGTTGGCCTTTTAAAAAATCTAGAAGTATTTTTTTGTCTTGGTCTGTAACTAAATCGGAAGATAGAGTTTGATTTAGTCCTGCCTCTTTCATTTGTGACAGAATATTCTCTTCTGGAGTTCCTAAGATCTTAGCTAACTCTTTGACTGAAATATCTTTCATCTATTCCTAACCATCCTCTTTAAACCAGTGTTCCCTAGCTTCCATAATTAAATCAGCTGCAGTTTTTTCATCCAGATCAACTAAGTCTGTTAATTCTTCAACAGATAACTCAGCTAAATCCTCTCTAGTCTTAATACCTTTTTGATTTAATTCTAGTGCAAAAGTCATATCCACTGACTTTACAGCCATTAGGTCATCTTCAGTTTCAGAAGAAATCTCCATAGTTAAGGTCAAAAGAGCTTCTTTAGACCTATTAATTAGAAGTTCAGATATTTCCTCATCAAAGCCTTCTATTTTTTCTAAATCTGACTTCTTTGCAGAAGCAATCTGCTCTAATGATGAATATCCTTCATTAACTAAAACATTTGCTAAGTCTTCGTCTACATCTAAATAATCTATAAGAACTTGTAAAGAGGCAGAACTACCCTTTTCTTCTTGTCCAGCTTCGTCCTTATCAACTACGTTTAATTTCCAACCAGTAATTAAGCTACATAATCGGACGTTCTGACCGCTTCTACCTATAGCCTGTGCCAATGAATCTTTATCTACTGCAACTTCCATTGTCTGATTTTCTTCATCTAGGACAATAGAGTCTATTTCAGCAGGTCCGATCGCATTTATAAGTAACTCAGCAGGATCATCATCCCAAATAACAATATCTAACCTCTCATTGCCTAGTTCGGCTGAAACTGCCTGTACTCTAGATCCTCTCATTCCTACACAAGCTCCTACGGGATCAATTCTATTATCATTTGTTTTCACTGCTATTTTGGCTCTAGAACCAGCATCTCTCGCGATAGCTTTAATCTCTATTACTTGTTCAGCAATTTCTGGAACCTCTAACCTAAATAATTCCCCTACCATTTCAGGACATTTTCGACTTAAAGAAAGTTGAGAACCTCTATTTTCTCTTTCCTCTTCTTGCAAGACAGCCCTCAGCCTATCCCCTATTCTATATACCTCACCGGGTATCAGCTCAGTTCTAGGCAGTATAGCTTCTGCTCCATCTCCTAAATCTACGATTAAAAATTCACGAGTAACTTTTTTTACAGTCCCATTAACTAGCTCTCCAAGGAATGATCTGTACTGATCTACTATTTTGGCCCTTTCTGCTTCTCTAACTTTTTGAACTATTACCTGTTTTGCAGCTTGGGCAGCTATTCTTCCGAATTCTACATTTTCAACTTTTTCTTCAATTCTTGATCCTATTTCAAATTTAGAGTCCTTCTTTTTAGCTTCATCAACCAGAATGTGTAAACCAGAATCTTCAAATTCCTCTTCATCAACAACTTCCCAAAATCTAAAGGTCTCGTATTCACCTGAAGATTTATCAATGGTAACTTCTATATTAGAAGGTTCTGAATATCTTCTTTTGGTAGCGGTAGCTAATGCTGATTCAATTGCTTCAAAGATTACCTCTTGAGGTAATCCCTTTTCACCGGAAACTGATTCCGCTACCAATAAAATCTCATTTTGCATTTTTTACCTCTGTAAATTCTAAATTTGCTTTTTCAATTTCTTGAAACCGAATGAAACACTCTTCTTCTTTAATCTTTATACTTAAACCCTTTTTAGAGATTGAAGAAAGAACTCCTTTGACACTCCTAAATTGGTTTTCTATATCCTTGTATCGAATTTTAATTGTGTATCCTAAATAATTAACATATTGGTCTTCATTGAAGAACTTTCTTTCTATTCCCGGTGAAGAAACTTCCAGAGTTGAGTTTATAGAATAAGTATTATCAGCCTCTATTACTTTAGATACATGTTTACTAACTTTCTCACAATCTTCTACAGATACTCCATTCTCATTATCAATAAATATTCTTAGAGTAGGATTTAAATTACTACCTACTAACTCTATACCCCAAATATCGTACCCTAGGCTTTTAATATCCTCTTTTATTAGCGTCTCTATATATTCTTTATCCATTTCTTTCTAACCTAACAAAAAAGCCCTCTAGGGGCTTTTAGTTGGTAGCGGGGGTAGGATTTGAACCTACGACCTTTGGGTTATGAGCCCAACGAGCTACCGGACTGCTCCACCCCGCAACAAAGCTCGCGAAGTATAGGTCTAGCTATCAAGGCGGTCAAGAAAATTGGTGCCGAAGAGAGGATTCGAACCTCCACGAGCATAAGCTCACTACCCCCTCAAGGTAGCGTGTCTACCAGTTCCACCACTTCGGCAAGTCTATTCGGGTAAAGAATCGGGTACTATACCTTCATTAGGTAGAATTATTTCTTGCTCTAGTTCTATACCCTTATCCGTAGTTCTAGATTGAAAAGTTAAGTAAAAACTTAGAACAAGGAAAATAAGAGATAAAACAGCAGTAATCTTAGCTAATGGACTTAGAGAGCTATTGGGTCCAAACATGGTATTACCTGAACCACCGCCAAAAGCACTTCCAATATCTGATCCCTTACCTTGTTGAAGTAAAACAAGTGCAATTACCAATACTGCAGTCAAGATATAAAAGAAAATTAATAAAGTTTCCATTAATGATTCCCTAATTTTAGTTATTACTTAAGACAATGTTACAAAATTCTTTATATTGTAAAGAAGCACCACCTATAAGTAACCCCTGTACTCCTTTAATTGAAAGTATATCCTTTGAACTTGATGAGTCCACACTACCTCCATAAGATACGCCCAAGAATCCTTCTTTTTGATAAGAAGTTACCTCATCAATTATTTCTTGGTGGATTTTATCAATGTAATCTATGTTGGCTGTATTGCCAGTACCTATAGCCCAAACAGGTTCATAAGCTATCATAAATTCGTTTAACTCTACTTTCTTAATTATTTTTAGTTGTTGCCTTAAG
>CAZTLP010000016.1:0-7608 GCA_964614345.1 uncultured Gammaproteobacteria bacterium
ATATACTATTAAATACTGTATTTAGATTTAATAAATAAGTCTAGAAGTACCTCTACGCATGAAAGCATTTTTTTTAAAAATCAGAAAACCTACTGGTTGGTTTTTAATCGTACTATCTTGTTTATTAATGCTTTTAGGGTTTTTAGTTCTAATACCATCTTTTAGTGATATTTTTGGAATCACTAGGAATGTTGCTATAACAGCAGGACTTTATGCTGCGAGTATACCTCCTTGGTATTTAGGTTTGTCTTTATTGGGTCCTGAAATTATCGATAAGGCAAAAGAGTTATATAATATTACGAAACAAAAGATTTGGAGAAGAGAATGAAATACACCTTTGAAGAGATAATGAGTGAGCATGAATATGCCCAAGCAAATGAAATGGCAGGTTATTTGTTACACGGTGGACTCGATAGTGAAGGCAACTATATTTCTCCAAGAACAAAAAAAAGATGGGATGCAATTAATGAATGGTCTAATAATTTAACTGGAAAAGGGCATCCTCTGCTTGATTGTTCTGTTCAAATTCTAAAATATGGTAATTACCCAAATTTTGATCAGGCCAAATATCTATTAGGCTTAGGTGAAGGTGCTTTTTTGTGGAATAGCTTAACAATCACCGGCATTATTGAAGCCAGAGGCAGAGCCTTAGCAGAAATAACTGCTCCTGACTTTCAAGAAATAATTAAAGAAGATATTTCACAAACTGCTACTGGGCATATGAATAACGGATTATTTGTTGCACACGGTTTTGATGAAGGTGGTGATCCAGACAGCAAACAAGGAGCCCATGATCAAATGTGGTTTGCAGCTAGAGATTTATTGTTTGGGAAAGACGCTTACCCAATACCTGAAGTTCCCGAAAACATAGGAAGGCCAGTTGAGGAAGGTGATAAATGGCCTATTCCAGTTGAATACGCTGGGATTGTAGATTTTTTAATGAATGTATTGATGATTGAAGTTAGAGCTGAGTGCTTCTTTCAATTTTCAATGAATATTGCTGCTTGCGAAGAACTCTTTAAAGACAGGAGAGATGATGCCTTATTGGCTGCAGAAATGGTGAGAAGAATTAGACAAGATGAAGCTGTGCATGTTGCTTATTTAAATTTGATAATCTCCGAACTAAGAACTTTCACTTTTAAGACAGAGAAGGGAGAACTTTTGGGTTCTGATTTCATAGACTCTCATTGGGAAAAAATGGTCAAATGGCATGGAGAAGAAATTCACCATGAACTCAAAGATCAAAGAATTGAGATAGTTGAAGAAACTTTAAAAAATCAAGAGAATGCTGAATCGGTAATTGAGAGCTTTCATCAACTAGCTTCTTAAATCAAAGAACTTAAATTGCTTGATTCCGTAGATCATATAATTATCGCGGTAGAAGACCTGTCACTTTCTATTGAAAATTACACAAAGATTCTAGGTTTTCCTCCAACCTGGAGGGGTGTTCACCCCGGACAGGGCACCGAGAATGCTTTATTTCCTTTAGAAAATTTATATGTTGAATTATTGGCATCAAATGGAGAAGGGCCAGGATCCGATATGATTAAAAGTTTTATAGAGCTCAATGGTGAAGGTTTATGTGGAATTGCTCTTAATACATCAGACATAGAAGCAGCCAGAAACAAATTGATTGATCAGGGAGTTGATATAGGTAACTTTATCGAAGGAGAGGGTAAAGACGAAGATTCCGGTGAAATAAGGACATGGAAGAATCTATTTCTTCCTTTTTCCTTAACTAGAGGCTTATTTACCTTTTTAATTCAACATGAGGACGGTTCTATCCCTAATCACAAAGACAAGTTTGACTCTGCCGTAACTAGATTAGATCACGTCGTTATTAATACCAATGATCCCGAAGGCATAATTTCTCTTTATGGAGATACTTTTGGGATAAGACTCGCTTTGGACCAAACCGTAGAACAGTGGGGAGGTAGGATGTTGTTTTTCAGATTGAATCATACAACTCTGGAAGTGATAGCTAAAAAGAACGATGAGCAGCCCGAAGATTCCCTCTGGGGATTGGCTTGGGTGGTGACTGATATTAAGAAAACCTATGATCGATTAATTTCTGAAGGGCTAGAAGTAACTGAAGTAAAAGAAGGCAGAAAGCATAATACTTTAGTATCAACTGTAAAATCTAATACCTGTAACATTCCCACACTTCTTATCCAGCATCTCTAGCCTTTAGTCGATCATAGACCCAGTAGGGTAAGTAGATAATACTAAACATTATTAAACCTAGAGTAACCACTATAGGTATATGCCGAGGAGGATCAGGCATTAAATCCATAATAGAGGCGCCATCAGGCCTAGTTCCTAAGTACCAGAAATTAGCAGGCGGTCCAAGCATTAAATTTATAAAATAAATCACTACTATGACTACTAAAGAGACCACAATAGCTCTTTTAACAGAATCCAGATTAGGTCTATTATCCAGAGTTATAGACGCATGACCTATGGCCAAAAGCATTCCTCCGTGACTAAGATAGAAGATAATAAATACTGGATCAGGAAAATCTAATGGGGTGTCGGGTTGTAGAAGGGCCATAAGACCTCCTCCTATTCCCCAAAAGAAAGCAACTTCATAAAATATCCTTTTATTGGTTAAAAGGAAGAAGGAAATTGAAAAAGCTGATAAGGCACACATGTGAAATGGAAGAACCTTTAATAAATCATAACCAAAGAACTGTGTGTGATAATAAGGTTTAACCAGTTCATTCAAAATCAACATACAAGCCAAAACATATCCAAATCTTTTCTGTGTAATTAGAGAGGTTTTTTTTAAGTAATGAGGTACAAGTATAGAAATTAGGATAACCGCAAAAATAGCTAATAAATGATCTGTTCCAAAAAGAATAAATGGTTCTGCTTCCATTAGTATCAGTAGTTTCTTAAGATAACGTTGTCTTTTAATATTATATTAATTTATAAAGAGTTTTTTGAGTCAAATGAGTGAAACCTTTTTTCCACGCATAAAAAAAGAAGAATACATTTCGTTGTTTAATTCTTTTATTTTTTTCTTTTTTGTTCTTGCTTCTTGGTACGCACTTAGGCCTGTAAGAAATGAAATGGCGGTTGCAGGAGGAGTGTATAACCTCCCTTTGCTCTTAACTGCAGTTATGTTTGTAATGCTGTTAGCAAATCCAATCTACTCTTGGGTAGTTTCAAAAGTCCAAACTAGTAAAGTTGTGACTTATTGTTATTTATTTTTTATTGCCAATCTCATCATATTTCTTTTTGGATGGAGTTATTTAGATGAAACAGGAAGGGTATGGACCGGCAGGGCTTTTTATGTCTGGTGCAACGTTTATTCCTTTTTTGTTGTTTCAATATTTTGGGTAGCTGTCATTAATCATTTCAACACTGATGATGCAAAAAGAGTCTTTGGGGTTATAAGCGCAGGAGGTTCTTTAGGAGCTTTTTTTGGTTCTTCTGTAGCAAGATACTTTTCTACCGAAATCTGTGGAAACAGTTCTATCACAGAACTTGGACCAATTTCTTTAATTTTCTTTTCAATTGGTTGTTTGACCATAGCAATATTTCTTTCTAGGAGTTTGAAGCCTAAAAATTCTGTAAATAGTGAACAAAAAGATGATGTGATAGGTGGAACCAGCTTAGAAGCTTTTAAGAACATAGTTAGTAAAGTGCCCGTAAGGCTCATGGCATTTTATATGCTTCTTTGGACAGCTCTTTCTACTGCAGCATGGATGATATCGCTGAATATAGTTGAAAGCTGGTCCTCTGATCCTTGCGAAAGAACTGCTTTCTTTGCTCAGATAGAACAAATAGTTACCCCTCTTACACTTTTAATGCAGATATTTTTTACTTCTTTTTTATTGAGAACTATTGGGATTCTTCCAGTTCTTACAGCATATGGAGTTTTCTTTGTAATAGCTTTTGGGGCTTATGCTAATTATCCTGAAATCACTACAGTTTTAGTATTAACAATTGTAATTAGAGTCTTTGAGTATGGTTTAAATAAACCAACTAGAGAGACAGTATTTACCAGTTTAAAGAAGCAAGATAGATATAAATCAACTGTGATGATGGACACTCTTCTTGCTAGAACTGGAGATGTAGCTGGAGGTTGGTTTGTAAGGTCTCTTATAGCTTTAGGTCTAGTTGGTGGCTCTATAGCTTATGCAGCACTACCTATAGCAGTTCTTTTATCTATAGTAGGTTACCAAGCAGCTAAATCCTTTAAGGTATAGAAGTGTCTACAGATATTGGTTACACCTATGTGTCAGATATTTCTGATATTGAAGTAGGGCGCTCTATTTCTGTGAATGTTGAAGGTAAAAAAGTACTTATCTGCAACACTGATGAGGGTTTCTTTGCTGTAGAGGATATGTGCACACATGCTCTTATTCCTCTTTGTAGCGGTCTTATTCAAGGAACTTTAATTAGCTGTCCTTTACATGGTGCTGTATTTGATCTTAAAACAGGTGAAGTGATGGCTCCTCCTGCTTTTGAAGACTTAAAGACTTTTAATCTTAAAATTGAAGGAACTTCGATTAGCGTTCAGAATCCTGAAACTTAATCATATTATTTTTTATTTTAATTAAGGTGTGTATGATTGATTTTTTTAGAAAGTTATCAAATGGCTAAGATCGAAACATATGTGCTTACTGAAGAAGTAAGTGAAGGAGTAAGAAGGGTAGTCCTTAATCGACCAGATAAAAGAAACGCTTTATCTAATTCTTTACGAAAAGAGTTATTCTCTTCATTAGAAGAAGCTGATAACGACCCATCTGTCAGGGTAATTATTATTAGCGGAGCTGGAAGTTGTTTCAGTTCTGGGTATGACCTGTCTTCTGATGTTTCTTCTGAACTTCCATATCATACCGGAAAAACTGATGGGTTTTGGCCCAGACATGTAGTGGAAGGAGCCTTTAGGATTTGGGATTTATCTACGCCAGTAATAGCTCAAGTTCATGGGTATTGTTTAGCTGGGGGCACAGAATTAGCAACCGCCTGTGATCTAGTTTACGTTGCAGACGATGCTGAAATCGGATACCCAGTGGTAAGGTCCATGAGTCCTCCAGACAATCAATTTTTTCCTTGGCTTTTGGGGATGAGAAATGCGATGGAGATGATGCTTACAGGAGAGTCTATTTCTGGTATAGAAGCGGTCAAAAAGGGCTTTGCAAACAACTCTTTTAAACAAGATAAATTAGAAAAAGAAGTTCTTGCGATAGCAAAGAAAGTGGCTCAAGTTCCACCTGAATTACAAGCCATGAATAAAAGAGCAGTGCATAGACAGATGGAAGCTATGGGAATGAGAACTGGAATTAGAGCTGGTACGGAAATTCAGGCACTTGCTATGCATTCAAAAGCTACTAGAGATCATCTCAAAGAACTGTCTGAAGGATTAACTAAAGCTCTGACTAAAAGAGATTCAAAATTTGGTGATTACAGGACTTCTAAAAAAGAGAAATAGACTCTTAGTATTTTGTTGGATTCTTTTACTTGCATCCTGCACAAATCAAAATGAGATTGTAGGAGCTAAATGGTCTGGTGATTCTGATTTCATGTTTGTTGATGAGAATCAAATGAGAATGCATTACGCAACAGAAATTTCAGGAAAAACTGCCTTTATAGGAGGTTTTTATGAAGTATTAAAAAGCCAAACCAGTGTTGTGATAGATAGACTAGAGGTAACTCAAATAGAATTCGAAACGCGTGAAGACGGAGTTAAATATTGTAGGCTTTGGGGTACAGTAACTAATTCTCTAGAAGAATGTTATTTACTAGCCTATGAATGTGAACCGATTTATTCAGATTAATCCCTCATAAGAACCACCATCCAACTGGATATTTTGTCCAGTTATAAAGCTAGCTTGCTGGCTGCAGAGAAAGGCACAGGTAGCTCCAAACTCTTTAGGATCTCCAAATCTTTTTGCAGCTATAGTGGAACTTATTTCAGCTCTCGCTTCTTCACGACTTATTTTCTTGGTTTCCATGAGCATTTTAGTCATGAAGTTCTGACGATCAGTATCAAACCTTTCAGGTAATAGGTTATTTATAGTTACATTGTCTACTGCAACTTGCTTAGATATACCTTTAGAGAAGGCTGTTAATCCAGCTCTAGCTGAAGTTGAGAGGCCCATTAAAGGATGTGGTGATTTAACCATCGCAGAAGTGATATTAATAATTCTGCCAAATTTCCTTTTCTGCATACCAGGTAATAATTCTTTTATTAGCATAACTGCTGTTAATAGGTTTGACTCAAGAGCTTGAAGCCATTGATCTTTTTCTATTTCTAAAAAATTTACTGGAGGAGGGCCTCCATTGTTGTTGATCAAAATGTCAGCTTCTGGGCAGCTAGAAATCAGATTTTCTCTTCCTTCTTCAGAGTTAAGGTCACTGACGACATAATCTACTTTTCCTGACTTAAATGCAGAAAGTTCTGTTTTAATTATTATAAGATCCTCTTCGTTTCTGGAATTAATTATGACATCGACACCTTCTTGAACCAGAGATAAAGCACAGGCCTTTCCAAGTCCTTTAGATGAAGCACAAACTATTGCTTTTTTTCCTTCTATTCCTAAGTCCATTTTAAAAGTTTAATCTTTCTTTTAGATCTTCAGTTAAGTCGTCAAAAGTTATCTTATCTGAAGTAGAACCAAAAATGTGACGATCTGGTCTTAGAATGTAAGCTTCATTTTTCTTCATTACCTCTTTAACCCAAGGACTGCTATTTAAAATACTTTCTTCAAGTACTAGAAATTTAGAATTAATCTTTTCGTAGAACTCTTTTTGCTCAGAATTTAAATCAATCTCTTTTTTGGAGACTATGCAGAAGCCTTTACCTAAAAGGGCGTCTAGCCTTTCGCTGCATTCCATCCCTTCCATTCTGAGTGGTTGAGGAAAGATAGACCCGGCCATGTTAGTTTTATCAGACTTACTTTTATATAAAATCCCATTTTGCAAAGGAGGAAGAGCAAAAGAACCATAACCTCTATCAATTAACTCCTGTGGGACATCTGAAGGCTGATTTCTTCCTACTGCATCTGCATAAGCTGACATAAGTTTTCCAATAGCAGCTGAGCCATCTACGACAAATCTGCTATGAGGTTTTCTCTCCTCTTCAAAACTATCCAAGAGCGTTGAAGGAAAAGAATTTTTTATGACACTTATTAATTTCCAGCTTAAATTAAGAGAATCCCTGTAACCCGACATCATTCCCTGGCCCATAAAAGGGGGGTTTTGGTGAGCTGCATCACCTATAAGGAAACAATTATCTTTCCTAAAATTTTTAGCTATCAGTGAATGAAATCGATACACAGCTGCTCTGATGATGTCGTACTCTTCAGGGTTAAGCCATGGAGAAACAAGTTCTTGAATTTTCTTTTCCTTAAGCATGTCATCTTTTGATTCTCCCTCTAGCAGAATAAACTCCCATCTCCTGTAAGGTAAATGAGATGGAATATAAGTACAAATCCTCTTAGGATCACAGATTTGTGCAGCATAACGAGGTAAAGTATTTTCAACATTCAACTTCACATCAACAACCAACCAGTTTTTGTCGTAATCAAGATCCTCTTGATCAAACTTCATGATGTTTCTGACTTTACTGGAAGCCCCATCTGCTCCCACTACATA
>CAZTLP010000016.1:7708-9354 GCA_964614345.1 uncultured Gammaproteobacteria bacterium
CCGGTTACAGTTTTTGAGATATCTATAAAATTATAGATAACGTCCGCTACCTGTTCTGGAGTAACAGCTAAACCAAGAGGAGTGCTATTCTCTACATTCTTCAAAGAAGCATTGTAGATATCATCTCCGAGTCCTTTTTTTAACCATTCTCCCTGAATAAATCCAGGACACACAGCATTAACTCGAATAGGACCTAAATTTCTAGCCATAGATTTAGTCATAGTATTCAGAGCTCCTTTTGAAGAGGCATATGCCATTGAGCTTCCTATACCTTTAATTCCAGCTATAGAAGAGATATTTACTACACTAGGGTTATCGCTTTTTAGTAAATATTCTTTACAGGCCCTAACCATTTGAAAGGGTCCTACTACATTTACTTTATATATGTGAAGAAAATCTTCTGCGTCTAAACCTTCTAGGTTCGAGTGATCAAACACAAATTTGGTAGTTCCCGCATTATTGATCAGACTGTCTATTCGACCCCACTGAGAAACCGTTTCTTCAATAGTTTTTTTACATGCTTCGTCTTCAGAAACATCCGCTTTAATTGCAAGACCTTCAACACCTAATTTTTTACAATCCTCAACTACCTTATTAGCGTCCTCAATTGTTGAGGTACAAGTAATGGTTACATTCCAACCCTTGGAAGCCAGTAGTTTTGCTGTAGCCTCACCAACACCTCTACTTCCTCCAGTTACTATTGCTACAGGTTTTTCTGATTTAGGCATGTTTTCTCCTTAAGTCTCTATATGCCTTTTATATTAATACTTAAATTAAATTTATATAGATTAAATTATTTTTATTTGCGATTAACGAACTCTCTAGCACTCTCCTCTCTTTTTGCAAATGTTGGTTCATTTTCAAAAGTTCTTTCTACCCACTCTAAGGCTTCTGTCTCAGTAAGGTTTGTGTCCCAAACAACTCCTTGAGGTTGTGCCACATCCCAAGGGGTATCAAAAAAGACTTCAATACCATTTCCTTCAGGGTCATTAAAATAAAGAGAGAGGGCATTGCCATGACACAATGGTAAGTACTGGACGTCTGCAGAATCTAGCCTTTCTTTAACTTCATGTACTTCATCAAAGGTTTTCACTCTAAAGGAAAGGTGATTCAATGAAGTAGGTTTATCTACCTCTTCTCTTTCAACAATAAAAGCCAGTTGGTGGTGCTCGTCAGAATCTTGACTCAAAAAAATTATTTCAGGGCCATTTTCCGTTAAAGGACCTCTATCACTTAATTTAAAACCAAGTGTTTTTGTATAAAACTCCAGTATTTTTACTGAGTCTTTTATGTTTAATACTGTGTGTGACCATTCAAGTTTCATAAAACTGTATCAATGACAATTGGTGATATTTTATTTTATCTGACTAGATTTTAATCTTCAGTATAATTAATTTTATGAAACTAATCACATACAAATCAGATGGCAATGAAGGCATAGGCTCATTGGAACAAGATGAAATTGTTCCATTTGGAGATGATCCTTCTCTGCCAACGGATATGCTTTCTTTTTTAGAGGCTGGAGAGGGCGCTGCAAATAACGCTATAGCTTTGTGTAAAAACCCTAAAAGTAAGATTTCTTTATCAGATGTTGAGTTGTTAGCACCAATTTCTCGTCCACCTAAAATAATTGCTATCGGCTTAAA
>CAZTLP010000016.1:9454-21777 GCA_964614345.1 uncultured Gammaproteobacteria bacterium
CCTACTTTTACCATCGGCAAATCGTTTGATACGCATTGTCCTTTTGGGCCTGCCATAGTGACTCCAGATGAAATAAGTGACCCTCATAATTTAGATCTAGTTACTGAAGTTAATGGTGAAGTAAGACAATCTTCTAATACTAAGCACCTAATCTTTAATTGTTTTGATCTAGTTGAGCATTTATCCACTGCTTTTACTCTTGAACCTGGTGATTTAGTCTTAACTGGAACCCCAGGAGGAGTAGGAGTAGTTGAAGGAAAGTTTTTAAAAAATGATGATGTCATTAAAATTTCTATTTCTGAATTAGGTCATATACAAAATAAAGTAATAGATGAACCAGATTCGACAACTCTATTCTAATTAAGCAATTCAAAAAGGGATTCTTTCCTCTTTTTATCTGATGTACACTTATTTCTCTTAAAAAGGAGGAGAGATGTTCGATTTAACGGGGAAAAGTGCCATCATTACGGGTTCTTCTAAAGGTATTGGAAAATCAATTGCTATGCAAATGGCTTTGCATGGAGCTAAGGTAGTTATTTCTAGTAGAAAAGCTGACGTATGTGAAGAGACAGCAAATGAAATAAATGCTGCTTGTGAAGGTCAAGAAGGAGAAGCTATCGTTATTCCTTGTAATATATCTGATAAAACAGCTATGCAAATGTTGGTTGATGAAACTAGGAATCAGTTTGGCAAA
Source organism: uncultured Gammaproteobacteria bacterium (assembly GCA_964614345.1). Classification (GTDB taxonomy): domain Bacteria; phylum Pseudomonadota; class Gammaproteobacteria; order Magnimaribacterales; family Magnimaribacteraceae; genus AEGEAN-183. The sequence continues at coordinate 10,149 of CAZTLP010000016.1, forward strand.
GTAGATATTTTGGTCTGTAACGCTGCTACCAACCCTTTCTTTGGTTCATTGTTAGATATACCAGAAGAAGCTTTCGATAAAGTGATGAACAACAACATAAAAAGTAATCATTTACTTTGTAACATGGTTATTCCTGAAATGATCGAAAGAAAAGATGGAAGTATCATTATTGTTTCATCTGTAGGCGGATTAAAGGGCAGTGCAGTGCTAGGCGCATACGATATTTCAAAAGCAGCAGATATTATGCTTGTTAAGAATCTTGCTATAGAACATGGACCTCACAATGTAAGAACTAACGCAATAGCCCCAGGGTTATTTAGAACAGATTTTGCTAGGGCCCTTTGGGAAAACCCTGAAATATTAAAACAATCTACAGCCACATGCCCTTTAAGAAGAATAGGTGAGCCTGAAGAAATAGGTGGTGCGGCTGTATTTCTATGTTCCAGTGCTGGGAGTTTTGTAAATGGACACACTTTAGTTATCGATGGTGGGTCAACATCTTAGGAGAGTAAAATGAGTGAAGCAGTATTATTTAAAAAAAATGAAGGGGTAGCTACTGTTACCCTTAATAGACCTGATCGTCTTAATGCAGTTAATGATGAAATTCGAGCTGGTCTGAGAGAGAAACTAGATGATGCTTGTAAAGACGATGAAGTAAAAGTAATTATTATCACAGGAGCTGGAAGAGGGTTTTGTGCCGGTGCTGATATGGATGGTTTAGCTGCTACTAGTGAAGGAAAATCTCAAGGCGAGCAGAGAGAAGCAGAACAAAGGAATTATGCAGCTAATGATGTAAAAGGTTTTGATGGAGGCTTTAGTTATTTTCCAACTTTACCAAAACCAGTTATTGCCGCTATAAATGGCCCAGCTGCTGGAGTTGGTTTTATCATGGCTTTGTATTGTGATATTAGGTTTGCCAAGGAAGGAGCTGTATTTTCTAGTGCTTTTTCAAAAAGGGGATTAATAGCTGAGTGGGGTGTTGGATGGATATTACCTAGATTAGTAGGTATAGCCAGGGCCAATGATATCTTATTTTCTTCTAGAAAATTCACAGCTGATGAGGCTGAGAAGATGGGTATAGTTAATCAAACATTCTCAGAAGAAGAATTTGATGATTCAGTTTTTGAATATGCCAAAGAACTGGCTAAAAGCGTCTCACCAAGATCAGTAAGGATCATGAAGGAACAAATCTATAATGCTCAAAGAGAAACAATTGAAGAAAATCTAGAGAGTTCTATGAAAAAAATGGTCGAAAGCTTTGATACTGAAGATTTTAAAGAAGGGGTAGCTCATTTTATAGAAAAGAGAGAGGCAAATTTCACAGGGAAGTAACAAATGCATGTAAATGATTTTTTAAAAAAAGAAAATAGAGAAGCATTAGCTTCAGAATTAACTAAAGAAGGGCTTTTTGAGCTTACTCAAGAGACAATAAGAGGCAATGAATACAATGTATTCGTAAGTGCTCCAAAGAACCTTCATGACTATTTCCAATTTGGAGCTATTCACGGAGAGTGGGAGTTCTTAGCTTATGAAGATGAGTCTTATACTTATCAAGAAGTTCTAGGAATGGCTGCCGGTTTTGCTCACATACTAGTTGACGATTATGGAATAAAGAAGGGCGATTCAGTTGCTTTCTCTATGAGAAATTATCCTGAGTGGATGTTTAGTTATATGGCTGTTACTTCTATAGGTGCTATCGCTGTCCCATTAAATTCTTGGTGGCAAGGAGAAGAGCTAGATTATGGAATTACTCACAGTGAATCTAAGCTTTTTATCGGCGATGAAGAAAGACTAGAAAGATTAAAAGGATTTGTAGAAGACATACCTAGAATTGCAGTGCGATGTGATGGCTCTAATTATGTTAATACCAAGAATTTTAAAGACATTGTTCAATCAAAAGAAGGATTTCCAATAGTTGAAGTAGATCCAGAGGACGATGCCAGCATCATGTATACCTCAGGAAGCACAGGTTACCCAAAAGGAGTTGTAGCAACACACAGGTCCATTATTAATACCCCTTTATCTTGGGCTTTTTTAGCTACTTTAGCTTCAAGTTTAGAAACTGATGATGGCCAAACTTTTCCTCAACCCGAAAAGCCTTGTACTTTATCTGCTGTTCCTTTATTTCATGTAACTGGATCTCATTCAAATTTTCTACTTTCTTTACTTTCAGCCACAAAGATAGTTCTGATGTATAAATGGGATCCTCTTAACGCATTAAAACTAATAGAAAAACATAAGGTTTCTTCTTTTTCAGGCGTACCAACTATGTCAGAAGACATTTTGCGTACCTCAAAAGAAAATCCTGATATTGATGTTTCTAGTTTAGCTATGCTGAATGGTGGAGGTGCAGCACGACCTCCTGAACAGATCAAAGCTCAAGAGAGAGACCATCCCACTAAGGTAGCAGGTGTAGGGTATGGGTTAACGGAAACCAATGCAGCTGGAACTAATGCAAGTGGGAAGCTTCTTTATACGAAACCAAGTACAGCAGGATTCCCAACTCCTTTACTTAATAAAGTTAAGATAATTGATGAAGAAGGAAATGATTTACCTACTGGCGAACAGGGTGAAGTCTGCATAAGGTCTGCTTCAAACTTTAGATGTTATTGGAAAAATGATGAGGCAACAAAAGAATCATTAAGTTCTGATGGTTGGTTCAGAAGTGGAGACGTTGGTTATTTAGATGAAGATGGTTTTCTTTTTATAAAAGACAGAATTAAAGATATCGTTATACGAGGAGGGGAAAACATAGCCTGTTTAGAAATTGAAGCTGTCTTGGCAGAACATCCATCAATCTCTGAAGCGTCAGTATTTGGTGTTCCTGATGAACGTCTAGGAGAAAGTTTAGCAACGAGAATAGCTTTAAAACCTGGACAGACTGTTACTGAAGCTGAAGTTTCATCTTTTTTAGAAGAAAAAATAGCTAAATTTAAGATCCCTTCTCATATGTGGATACAAGAGGAGGAACTTCCTAGGATAGCTTCAGGTAAAACTGCAAAAAAACAAATGCGGGAAGAAGCAATTAAAGAATTAGGCTTGGAATAAAGGTTATAAAAGATGCAAGTAAAAGATAAAAGAGTCGTTGTAACAGGAGCAGCTAGCGGCATAGGTAAGGCCTTGTCGGTAGCTTTTCATAAAGCAGGAGCTCAATCAGTAGTAGCTGTTGATATGAATATTGAAGGTGCAGAAGAAACGGCAAAAGATATTAATGGAATAGCTGTTGAGGCCAATGTAGGTCAAGAACCAGATATTATCAAAGTTATTGAGAAAGCAAATGAATTGTCTGGAGGGATAGATATATTTTGCTCCAATGCGGGCATTGGGGGTGTTCCTGGCTTCCTGAACGTTAAAACTGAAGACTGGCAGAATATATGGGAGGTTAATGTAATGTCACATATATTTGCTGCTAGGAATGTTCTTCCTCAAATGATTGATAGAGGAGAGGGCTATTTAATGAGTACTGCTTCAGCTGCAGGGTTGTTAACCCAGATAGGTTCTGCAGGATATTCAGTAACTAAGGCAGCAGCCGTCAGTTTTGCTGAATGGTTGAAGATTACTTATGGTTCCAAAGGTATTGGAGTATCTTGTTTATGTCCACAGGCAGTAAAAACTGCTATGACCGCTGGAGGACCTGGCGTAGCTGGAATAGATGGAATGATAGAGCCAGAAGAAGCAGCGGAAGATGTATTGGATGCAATTGAAAAGAATAGATTTTTAGTAACCCCACATACTGAAGTTCTTGAATACATTAAAAGAAAAGGAACTGATAGAGATAGATGGATTAGCGGTATGCAAAGACTGCATGAACGTTTTGAGGAAATGATACCCGATTAATTTTTTAGTTATCTTTATAAATTTTTATAGTCTTTGGGTTTCTTGTTGTTTTATATCCTCTTGCCATAGCTTTTGTATTAAACACAGCTGATATATTTCCACTAGAATCAATAGATATGATTCCTCCCTCTGCTCCAATTTTAGTTAGTTTATTAACTACCAAATTAGTTGATTCCTTAAGAGAAAGTTCAGAATATTCCATTAATTTACAGACATCTGCAGCTGTTAGCAGACGCATGAAATATTCACCATGACCTGTACCAGAAACTGCACAAAGATCATTTTGAGCCCAAGTACCCGCTCCAAGGATAGGGGAGTCACCGACTCTTCCTGTCATTTTATTTGTTCTACCGCCAGTAGAGGTAGCTGCAGCTAAATTACCATTTTGATCTAAGGCAGCAGCTCCTACAGTACCTAGTTTCTTATCTTTTTTACTTTTCCTAACCCTTTTTAAGTTCTTCTCAGAATAGAAATAGGAAGGGTCAACTAGTTCTACACCCGATTCTTTAGCAAATTTTTCTGCCCCTTTTCCAATCAACATTACGTGCTCAGTTTCATCCATTACCTTTCGTGCTAAAACTATAGGATTTTTTACTCTACTAACACCCGCGACAGCACCGCCTTTACCACTTTCACCATCCATGATGGAGGAATCCATTTCTTGAGTTTCCATTTCAGTATACACAGAACCTTTACCGGCATTAAATAGAGGAAGATCTTCTAGAATTATTACTGCTGCAGTTACAGCATCTAAACTAGAACCTCCTTCTTCAAGGACTTTATATCCAGTTGTTAGAGCTTGATCTATACCAGTTTTATAGGAATTTAGGGTATTCTCATCAAGACCAGAAAACGAACCAGCCCCTCCATGAACTATTATTCCGAAATCGCTCATATCATTGTTAGATTCCACCACTCCCATTAAAAAACAAAGCAGTGGAGTCAGTATTACTTTGATTATCGACCTTTCCATTCAGGAGCTCTTTTTTCTGCGAAAGCCACGGGTCCTTCAACAAAGTCTTCACTCTTTAATAAATCTCCCACTGCAGAATAATCTGCATTTTGCATTGATTTTTCGAGATCTGATTCATCTAAACTTTGATAAGCAACCTGTTTGGTGGCTCTTATAGACATTGGTGAACAGGCTTCGATTTCTTTAGCCCATCTTCTTGCTGTATCCATCAAGTCTGCTTGTGTAACCACTTCATTAACTATACCTAATTCTTTTGCTTCTTCTGCTCCAACATGTCTACCCGTGAGCATCATTCCCATGGCATTTTTCATGCCAATTTGTCTTGGTAGCCTTTGCATTCCACCAGCAAGAGCTGCTAGACCTACTTTTGGTTCAGGCAAGGCAAAACGAGCATTATCTGAAGCAATTATTAAGTCACAAGCTAAAGCTATCTCAAAACCACCTCCCATAGAAACACCATTCACGGCAGCTATAATTGGTTTATTTAAATCAAACCTACTAGTCAAACCTGCAAAACCACTAGAAGGCATACCCATTGATCTATCACCTCCAGATGCTTGATATTTAAGGTCGTTTCCAGCTGAAAAGGCTCTTTCTCCTGCTCCAGTTACAATTCCAACCCAAAGATCATCATCTTGTGCAAATTCATTCCATACCTCATCAAACTCCTTATGCGAAGGTGGGTGTAAAGCATTCATGACATCAGGTCTATTTATAGTAACCTCAAGAACATGACCATTTACCTCTGTAGTTAAAAACTCATAATCAGATTTCATTATTCTCTCCTAATTAAAAGAATTAAGAATATCAGTCTATTGGTTTATAGTCATGCCTTCTGAACAAAGAAAGAATATGAAAATAGGCATTCTCCTAACTGACCATGTCATGGATGAGCTCATAGAGAAACATGGCGATATGGATGATTTTTATAAATATATATTTAAGAAAGTTGACCCTACCATTGAATTAGAAATTTTTGATGTTGTAGAAGGAATTTATCCAAATAACATTAATGACTGTGAAGGATATTTGATCACAGGCAGTAGGTTTAGTGTATACGACCAAATTGATTGGATAATAAAGCTTAAAGAGTTTGTTAAAGAACTTGATCAACTCAAGAAGTCTCTGATAGGAGTTTGTTTTGGTCATCAGTTAATAGCTGAAGTTTTAGGCGGAGAAGCAAAAGCAGCAGAGACAGGCTGGACAGTAGGTAATCAAACCTATGATTTGATGGAAGATATACCCTGGATAATGGAAGATATTCCTCTGTTTACATTACTCCATAGTCACAAAGACCAGGTTAATAAACTTCCTGATAAAGCTACATTGATTGCTTCTACCGAAAAAGTACCTATAGCTATGTACATTGTAGGCGACCATATATTTTCACACCAAGGGCATCCAGAGTTTAAACCTGAATATGTACATGATGTAGCTACAATAAGGAGAGAAGTACTAGGAGATGAAGTGTATCTTGCAGCTGCAGAAAATATTAAAAATAAAATACCTGATAATGAAATGATTGCTAAGTATTGGGTTGATTTTTTTAGGAGAAATAATTAACAGGGAGGTTTGGTATCATCTATAGTTATCCTTTCCATCCTTCTTAATTGAGGCCAATAATCATTATCAGGCTTGTGTATTACTGAGCGGTTGTCCCAAAAGGCAATGGAATTATTCTGCCAAGAAAATCTACATTGATATTTCTCTTTTTTTATATGATCACAAAGAAAATTAAGTAATTCAGATGATTCTGAATCAGTTAAAGATTTAATTTTTAAAGTAAACAAGCTGTTAACGTAAATAAGTTTTTTACCATTTACTGGATGTGTACAGATTACCGGGTGCTCTATGGGCGGATTGTCTATTAAAGCTTGAGCTAGTTTTTCTCTCCCATATGGTTCCGCTAAGCTTTCTTTAAAGCCATATTCAAAACTATGTATTGCAGTCATATTTTCTAAAGACCCTTTCAAATCATCGGGTAAATCATTGTATGCTGCAGATAAACTTGCGAAGAGTGTATCGCCACCTGTTTTTGGGATTATTTTACCGAGCAGAATACTACCTAATGGCGGAATTTTTTTGAAGGTCATGTCCGTATGCCATTTCTCTATTTTCGATGGATTCTTTTCATCATTTTCTAAGATGGTTATTTCAGGAAAACCTTCTACAGTTGGATAAACTGGATGACTTTGTAATTGACCAAAGTTTAAAGCAAAGGCTCTGTGTTGTTCTGGTGTAATATCTTGATTTCTAAAAAATATGACTTCATTTTCAGCTAAAGCTTTAGAAATAAAACCAAATAATTCTTCATCTAAGGGTTGCTTTAGATCAATATCATCAATGGTTGCACCCAGAGCAAAATCTTCTTTAATAATTTTCGCCATATCTTTACCTGAACATTCTAAAATGAATCCCTAAAAGGTAAAAATATTATAATGCTACTTATTCATTTACTAATTACACAATTTAATGAAATTTAGAATATTTTATTGTTTTATAGTTTTAGTTTTTTCATTGTCTTCACTAGCTGAAACTACCTTTTACGGTAAATTATTGATAACAGCAGAAAATGAAAATAACAATGGAACCTCTGAATATGATCTTGTAAGTAATTCTTCGAGGATTGGATTTAAAGGTAATTTTAGATTTGAAAATAATTTGTCACTAATCTATCAAGCAGAATATGAAGTAGATCCTGTTGATGGCAAAGCAGATGAACCTAAAGGTAGATCTTTAAGACAACGTAACACCTTCGTAGGACTAGAAGGTTCTTATGGAACTCTTTTTTTAGGCACTCATGATACGGCTTTTAGGAAATCTCAAGTAAAAATTGATCTTTTTAATGATCTTGCTGCAGATATAAAGAATATTTTACATGGTGAAAACCGCATGAAGGATTTTGTTGGTTTTACTACACCTACTTCAAGAAGTGGATTCTCAGCTACCTTCAATGCCATAAGGAGTACTGAGGGTTTAGAGAAAAATCAATTAGGAGATTATCTTTCTTACTCAATTAATTACAAAGGAGAAAACTTCTATGCAGCAATAGCTCTAGATTCTGATGCAAAGGGTTATAACAGCAGCAGGTATTCATTACATTTTCCAGCTGGTAGCAATAACTTCGGGTTTATTTACCAGCAATCAAAAAATATTAATAGTAAAATAACAGATAACGGTTTTGTTTTAAGCGCTTCTAGAAAGATTTCAACAAAAAGTAAGATTAAAATTCAATTAGCAGAATCAGATATGAAAGTCTCTGAAGGTAGACAGTTATCTTATGGTTATGATTATCAAATCAATGATCAATTTGAACTTTTTTTCTTTTATACAGATCTCTCAACAACAACTTTATCTAAAGAGAAGGAAGTAGCTGCAATTGGATTCGAATTGAAATTTTGATACTTATTTATTTTTTGGTAGTTAAGTTATTACACAAGAAGTTATTAAGAGAACTAATAAGGAATGGGAATGAACAATAAAAGAAATTTATCTGAGCTAATAAGTAAATCTCCTTTTGGGCCTATACAAGTTCATATGGAAAAAACTAAACAGTGTGCTGATGAATTATTAGTTTATCTAGATGCTGCCGCATCTAATGACTGGGACAAAGCTAAGTTAAGCAGGCAAAGAATTATCCAATTAGAAAAAGAAGCTGATGAATTAAAAGCTGAAACAAGGGATCTCTTGCCTAAGGGTTTGTTTTTGTTTGTTCCAAGGGGGGATTTGTTAGATCTCATAGGGTTGGCGGATGAGATTCCAAATACTATAAAAGATGTTTCAGGGTTAATGTACGGAAGAAAGATGATAATTCCTTCTCAGATATCAACTTCGTTTAAAGGATTTGCAAAAGAAGCAGTTTCTTCTGTTACTACCGCTTCAGTTGCAATTGATAAATTAGCTGAAGTGTCTCGATTAGCTTTTGGAAGTAAAGCATCTACAGAATTAGATAAAATTATTTCAGGACTAGATTCGAAAGAAAGAGAGATTGATCAGTTAGAGGTAGTTGTAAGAAAGCAACTTTTTGATATTGAAAAAGATTTACCTCCAGTGGATGTCATATTTTTGTATGACATTATCAATAAGATAGGTGAGCTAGCTGATAGAGCCGAACAATTAGGGCATAGACTAACTTTAATCGCAGTAAGGTAACTGGGAGATTTTATTAAATGGAAATTATTTTAGAGTACGGATCCTTCTTATTAATTACAGGATGTGTATTCGGTTTCTTCATGGCATGGGGAATAGGGGCAAATGATGTTGCTAATGCTATGGGCACCTCAGTCGGAGCAAGAGCTTTAACCCTTTTTCAGGCGATTTTAGTGGCATGTATCTTTGAATTTGCCGGAGCTTATTTAGCTGGTGGTGAAGTCACCTCTACTATAAGAAAAGATATCATAGATCCTAGTATCTTATCAGGTTCTCCTGATTTACTTGTCTTCGGCATGCTCTCATCTTTATTAGCTGCTGGTTTATGGTTATTAATAGCCTCTTACAAGGGCTGGCCAGTTTCAACAACGCACTCAATTGTTGGTGCAATTGTAGGATTTGCTGCAGTTGGTATAAGTATGGATGCAGTGGTATGGAATAAAGTAACTGCTATCGCCTCCAGCTGGGTAGTCTCTCCGTTAATGGCAGGAACTATTTCCTTTTTGATCTTTAAAAGCGTTCAATTCCTAATTCTAGATACTGAGGATCCTTTTACTAACGCAAAGAAATTTGTTCCAGGTTATATGTTTTTAGTTGGATTTGTTATAGCAATGGTTACCTTCACAAAGGGCCTTAAGCATGTAGGCTTAGATCTTTCATTTCAGCAGAGCTTAGTTTTTTCTGCAGCATTTGGGGTGTTAATTGCTCTACTCGGAAGTATCTTCTTGAGAGGTGTTGATAATTCCTCCAAACAAAGAGGAGATGTGGTTTTTGATGGCGTAGAAAGAGTTTTTGCAGTTTTAATGGTATTTACAGCATGTGCTATGGCTTTTGCTCATGGTTCTAATGATGTAGCCAATGCCGTAGGCCCTTTAGCTGCTATAGCTAATATCGTTCAATCCGGTGGAGAGATCGCAGCTAAATCTACTTTGCCATGGTGGATATTATTATTAGGTGGGTCAGGCATAGTAGCTGGTTTGATAATGTTAGGTTATAGAGTTATACAAACAGTAGGTAGAAATATTACTGAATTAACGCCGAGTAGAGGCTTTGCAGCTGAACTCGCTGCAGCCACCACTGTGGTTTTAGCTTCAGGAACTGGTCTACCAATTTCAACTACGCACACTTTAGTAGGTGCAGTTCTTGGGGTAGGTCTTGCTAGAGGTATTTCAGCGGTAAATGCAAAAGTGGTAGGAAGAATAATTATGTCTTGGATAATAACTCTTCCAGTAGGAGCAGGGCTTTCAGTTCTGTTTTTCTATATTTTTAAAGCCATTTTTAATTAGAGAGATCCCCCTAAAAGAAAACTTAAAGAAATAGAATTTTTTCAGCTTTTAATAACATAAAATTCTTCTTAAAATCCATTAAATGAGGAAACGAACTGCCTTTGTAATTTATATCTCCTTTATTTTAATTTTATTATTTATTTTTCCCATGAGGGGAATTGTGTCTTTGGTAGACGATAAGGACAAAATGAGAATAAATTCAATAGAAGGGTTTTGGTGGAAAGGAAGTCTACAAGGGGTTGCTCTAGAAAAAAGATCTTTAGGTGATATAAAAATAGCTTTTTCACCATTATCTCTTATAAAAACTAAATTTGCCTTTAACCTAGATGTGAAAGGTCCAGAATTAGACCTTAAAGGTATTGTTGGGTTTACAGTAAATGGAAATATTTATTTTGAAAATACAAACCTAACTTTTAACCCAAAACTTCAAGTGAAATCTGGAAAAGCTGTATTTGAGAATATTTCTAATATTAAGGTAAATATAAAATCTTTGTACTTCAATGATAAGAAATGTATAAGGGCTGATGGAAGCGGTACTGGGGAAATGATAGATGTATTTGGATTACTCTCTCAGAAGCTACAAATAAATCTTGAACTAGATTGCAAAGATGATTTATTTGAAATTAGCTTCCAGTCAAACCCAGATAATGTGCTTGAAGGAGAAGTTGTTATAAAACCTAATTTAGAATTTAACTTAGAAGCTCGATCAAAAAGGCTAAGCAATAAAATTATTGAAGCCACAAAATTAAACTTCAAAAAGGAACCTTCCTTCAAGATATCTGGTAGGCTAGACGAGTTATAGAAAGTTTTATGAAAGTATGTGTGGAAGGTTCGCATTAAGAAATCCTCAACCGGTAAAAAACCAATTTCATCTAGAAACCCTAGAACCCCAATACAATATTTGTCCTGGCTCAAAGATTCTTGTTGTAACCGACCATCCGCAGTTTATAAACTGGGGCTTTACTCCCTATTGGGCAAAAGAACCTTTTAATCTAATTAATGCCAGAGGAGAGTCTCTTTGGAAAAAACCGTCCTTTAGAAATTCTAGTAGATGCCTCATTCCAGCAGATGGATGGTATGAGTGGCGAGAGGAAGAAGGTCAAAAGATTCCTTACTTTCATCACTTGGGTGAACATAGTTTCTGTTTTGCAGGCGTGTATGGAGGTTATAGAGGTGAAGTAGGTTGTGCAATAGTAACCCTTGAAGCAACAGAAAATTTACAACCTATACATAGCAGGATGCCAGCAATTCTTAATAAAGTTTCTTATGATGAATGGCTGCAAGGAACTGAGGAGGATGTTTATGACCTCACTATCTCAGAAAAGGTTGATTACTATCAGGTTTCTACAATAGTTAATAATCCGTCGAATAATATTAAGGACTG
>CAZTLP010000016.1:21877-25034 GCA_964614345.1 uncultured Gammaproteobacteria bacterium
ATTACTATCAGGTTTCTACAATAGTTAATAATCCGTCGAATAATATTAAGGACTGCTGTTTGCCTTTAAATAGTGGCTAAGTAGGCTTTAACTGCCTTCTTACCTTCAGCTACATATCTCGGACTTATAAAGTTTTCTTCATTAAAGCCAATGGCAAGGGTTGCTAAGCTTATTTGAGAAGCGATATAAACTCTTTCAGTAGATATAACAACCTTCTTCTGTGATAAGACTTCATAAACAGTTGTGGCTAATAATCGCTTATTTTGCAGACTTGTTGATTTAGAAGTTGGGAAAGAATCTAAATAGAAGAAAAGATTTGCACACGCTTTATTTTGGTTAAGGTAAATACTTAGGAGATCAATAAATAAATTAAAATACCAATCTACTTCTTTAATTACGACACCCTCGGTATTTTTTTGGAAAAGAGTATTAAAATTTAATAAGTGTCTTTCTGACAACCCATAAAAAAGAGCTTCATTGCTTGGAAAAAGTTTATAAAGTGACGGTCTTTTCATATTTGCAGCTTTAGATACCTCTTGAATACTCACAGAGTGAATACCCTCCTCAATAAGGATTTTTTCTACTGTATCCAGAATCTTTTGGTATCTCTCTAAACTTCTTTTTTGTTTAGGTTTATTGGGAATTAATTGCGCAATACTCATCAAAGAAATTTTTTTTTAAACACTGTAGACTTAAATTATGTAAGTCTATAAATACCTATGAAAACTTTAATACAAAGCTTAATACTTTTCTTTTTATTTATTTCATTTACGGCTTCAAGCAGTATAGATGAAAACGAGAAATTCTTATCTTTTCTTGAAAAAGAATGGCAGTGGGAACTAGAACAAAATCCTGTCTATGCTACTGCAATGGGAGTTAAAGGATTTGAAACTCAATGGCCAGATAATTCTCTTAAAGGCATTAAATTAAGAGAGGCTCATATCCAAGATTCCTTAGTAGAGCTTCAAAAATATGATTCCAATAAACTTAACAAGACAAATCAATTAAATTTAAGGCTTTATACACAACTGACTCAGACTGCTCTTAATATTAGCGAATACAATCGTTATTTATTTCCTTTTAATCACAGAGGAGGGGTCCAATTAGCTCATGAAGCCGCAGAAAGTCTACCTCTTAAAACTCTAGAAGATTATAGGTTCTGGATTGAACGCCTTAAAAACTTGGACAAAAGAATTGAACAAACAATCTCTATAGCAAGATTAGGATTGGAAAAAAACTATAAGGCTCCCAAGGTATTAATGGAAAGGGTGTATCGACAAATTAAAATACAGAGCAGGCAGAACGTAGAAGACAATCCTTTCTATCAAGTTTTTAAAGAATTACCGTCTACTATTTCTTTAGAAGATCAAAAGGCACTCAGAAAAAATGCAAGGCAAACTATAAAAGATAAAATAATTCCTTCCTATAAAGTACTCGAAGAGTTCTTTAGAACTGAATATTTGCCTCAAACAAGACTTACTGTAGGTCTTTACGATACACCAAAAGGTAAAGAGCTTTACGAACAATTAGCTAAATCTTTTACCACTACTAATCTAACACCTAGCGAAATACATAATATTGGCTTACGCGAAGTTGCAAGGATAAGGGGCGAAATGGAAGAAGTAATAAAAGAAGTAAGGTTTGAAGGTTCCTTTAAAGAATTTTTAGTATTTTTAAGAGAAGATAAAAGATTTTACTACGATACAGCAGAAGAATTGTTTGAAGGATATCTGGCTGTTTCAAAGAGAATAGATCCAGAGCTAGTGGCTTTGTTTGGTACATTGCCGCGAACACCCTATGGATTAAGGCCTATTCCTATGGAATCCGCACCGGACACAACTACTGCCTATTACATGCCGCCTGCGCCTGGGGGGTTAAGACCAGGATACTACTATGTAAACTTGTACAAACCAGAAACGAGACCTAAATATGAGATGGAAGTGTTATCTGTCCATGAAGCCGTTCCTGGACATCATCTACAAATATCACTTGCCATGGAAAAGGAAGATATGCCTATGTTTAGACGAGTAAGTCCTTACACAGCTTTTGTTGAAGGATGGGGATTGTATAGTGAAAGCTTAGGTTATGAATTAGGGCTTTATACTGATCCTTATTCAAGATTTGGACAACTCACTTATGACATGTGGAGGGCAGTTCGCTTAGTTGTCGACACTGGCATGCATTATTTTGAGTGGGAGAGACAGAAGGCTATAGATTACTTTTTAGAAAATGCAGCAAAGTCAGAACTGGATATTATTAACGAGATTGATCGGTATATCGTAATGCCTGGTCAAGCTCTTGCTTATAAGATTGGACAAATGAAGTTTGCAGCCCTTAAAGAAACAGCAAGAAAAGAACTAGGAGTTAAATTTGATGTTAGGAAGTTTCATGATTTAGTTCTAAGTGAAGGGGCTATTCCTCTAAATGAATTAGATACATTAGTTGAAAACTATATTCGTTTAGAAAGTGAAAAAGATTAATCATGGCTTAAACCTTGCCCTTCTAGGAGGGGTGGCTTTGCTTGTCATAGGAAATTCACCTGCAACTCTTTTACCCTTTATTGTTGGTACCCTTGAAGATGGGTTTAATCTAGATAAACAAACAACTGGCTCAATTGTATCGACAGAACTTATCGCCATGTCTTTAAGTGCGATTTTGTTTGGTTCCTTCGCTAGTAAAATAAATCTACGCCTATCTGCAATTCTTGGTTCTGCCACAGTAGTAATTGGTTATTACATCTGCTCTCTGGTCAATGACATAGAAATACTAAGATTAATCCGAGGATTTTCTGGTTTAGCTAGCGGACTTCTGATCGCCTCAGGTCATAGGGTATTAGCTGCCTCAGATAACCCTGAAAGAGCTTATGCTGCATTTACTTTCTTAATCAGTGTAACTGGCGCCTTGTTCTTATTTTTAGCAGGTATAGCATCTGAAAAAGGAGGTTACACATCTTTATTTAGTACTTTTAGTCTAATTTTCATATTTATTTTTCCTCTAACGTTGTTGGCTCAAGCAACAAATAGGAGAACTTCTGTTGAGGTAATTGATACTAAGGAAGTCAATAATAATAAATTATTCCTTTTGATTATAGTTGGAGTAATTTTCTTTGCTATTCCTTCAGGTGGTATGTGGGCTTTTGTAGAAAGATTAGGAGTTC
>CAZTLP010000017.1:0-24925 GCA_964614345.1 uncultured Gammaproteobacteria bacterium
TCCTGAAACCCAGTGTTTATAAGGGTTTCAGAGCATACCCTCATTCCCACTCAATAGTAGAAGGTGGTTTACTAGAAATATCATAAGTTACCCTAGAAACCTCAGGTATTTCATTCATTATTCTGTTTGAAACCCTTTCTAAAAATCTATGAGGTAAAGCAGCTGATTTAGCCGTCATAAAATCTACTGTTTCAACTGCCCTTAAGGCTATAACGTATTCATAACGCCTTGAATCCCCTACCACTCCAACAGACTTAACTGGAAGAAATACTGCAAATGCTTGGCTGACCTTATCGTAATACCCAGCTTCCACTAACTCCTTAATATAAATGTCATCAGCAAGCTGCAAGACTCTTATATATTCTTTCTTTATCTCACCTAAGATTCGTACACCCAGTCCTGGACCTGGAAAAGGATGTCTAAATAATATCTCACGGGGCAAACCTAACTCTAACCCTATCTTTCTCACTTCATCTTTAAACAAGTCCTTAAGTGGTTCAATAACAGGTAAGTTTAAATAATCTGGTAGTCCTCCCACATTGTGATGGGATTTAATGACATGAGCAGTGCCATTTTGGTTCCCTGCTGATTCAATAACATCAGGATAGATAGTCCCTTGAGCTAACCATTTTATTTTTTTTCTTTTTTTAGCTTCCTTTAGAAAGACGTCGATGAAGGTTTTACCTATTGCCTTCCTTTTGTGTTCAGGATCTGTTTTACCTTTTAAATCTCGAAGAAACAGATTCCCCGAATTTGCTCTTTTTACCTTGATCCCAAAATTATCTTTAAAAGTCTGCATGACCTGGTCACCTTCATTTAACCTAAGCAGGCCATTATCGACAAATACGCAAGTAAGTTGATCTCCAATCGCTTTGGAAAGTAAAGCTGCTACCACTGCTGAGTCAACACCCCCTGACAAACCTAATAAAACTTCATCTGACCCAACGCTCTCTCTAATTTCTTTAATGTTCTTGGAAATAATACTCTTAGAATTCCACAGACCTTCACAATTACAAATATCCCTGACGAAATTTTTTAATATTTTTTTTCCTTGAGGCGTGTGAGTGACTTCAGGATGGAACTGAAGTCCAAAAATCTTCTTAGTCGGATGAAATAAAGCAGCAATTGGACTATTGTTTGAACTTGCACAACTTTTAAACCCTTTGGGTAAACGAGAGACATGATCCCCGTGACTCATCCAAACATGAATTGATCTGCTCTTTATGCCCTTGAACAACCCTGATGCTAAGTTCTTCAAATTTAGATCGGCGTGACCAAATTCTCTTTTTTTAGCCAGTTCAACTTTTCCCCCAAGTTGGTTGGCTATAGTTTGCATGCCATAACATATACCCAGCACTGGGATTTCTAAATCAAAGAGTTTATCTGGAACTTTTGGAGAACCTTTTTGTTCTACTGTCTCAGGACCCCCCGATAATATGATCCCCTGAGGGTTAAATTTATTGATAGCGGAAAGTGAACTTTTGTAATGATAAATCTCACAATAAACCCCAATTTCTCTCACTCGTCTCGCAATTAATTGAGTGTATTGAGAACCAAAGTCTAGTACGAGGATTCTGTCTTTAATGATGTCTTTTGACACCTCAAAACTCCTTTATTTTATGACATCCTGTAATTAGGAGCTTCCTTAGTTACATTAACATCGTGAACATGACTTTCACTAACTCCCGCATGGGTTATTTGAATGAATTTGGGCTTAGTTCTCATGGTTTCTATATCTTTGGAACCGGTGTAGCCCATACTTTGTCTTAATCCACCCATCATTTGATGCACCACAGCCTCCATCCAACCTTTGTAAGGAACTCTTCCTTCTATACCTTCAGGAACTAATTTCTCTGTGGCTTGAGAACTTTCTTGAAAGTATCTGTCTCCCGATCCTTGGTCACCGGTCATGGCACCTATAGAACCCATACCTCGATAAGATTTGTAACTTCTGCCCTGAAAAAGCTCTACTTCACCTGGAGCCTCTTCAGTTCCCGCTAAGACACTGCCTAGCATAACGCTGTGTGCTCCAGCAGCAATTGCTTTAGCAACATCACCTGAAAATCTAATGCCTCCGTCCGCAATTACTGGAATGTTTCTACTTTTAAGAGCTTCTACTGCATTCGCCACAGCCGTAATCTGGGGAACGCCCACTCCTGTGATGATACGAGTGGTGCAAATGGAGCCCGGTCCAATGCCAACTTTGACCCCGTCGGCCCCAGCTTTAGCTAATGCCAAGGCACCTTCTGCGGTAGCTACATTGCCACCGATTACCTGAATCTCTTTAAACTCTTTCTTAAGGAACTGAACTTGGCTTAAGACACCTTCAGCATGACCATGAGCACTATCCACGACCAATACATCAACTCCTGCTTCAATCAATGCTGCTCCTCGGTCTTTAGAATCCTTATCCGTTCCTACTGCTGCCCCTACCAACAACCTACCTTCGCTGTCTCTAGTTGCATTAGGAAAATCTAAAGATTTATTAATGTCTTTAAGGGTAACTAGACCAGTAAGGTTAAAATTGTTATCAACAAGCAAAATTTTCTCTATTCGATTTGAATGTAATAATTGTTTGATCACCTCAAGGTTTTCACCTTCTTTAGCTGTAACTAACTTATCTTTTGGAGTCATAATTTGAGCAACATCAGCATCTAAGTCCTGTTCGTTCCTGAAATCTCGGCTTGTTACAATTCCCACGAGCTTGTCTCCATCAACTACGGGCATACCCGAAATATTTAGCTCTTGAGTTAGTTGTACCAATTCACCTACTTTGTTATCTGATCTTATGGTGATGGGATCTCTGACTACTCCACTTTCGTATTTTTTTACTTTTCTAACTTCATCTGATTGATCTTTAATAGAGAGATTTTTGTGAATAATGCCTATGCCTCCTAATTCACTTAAAGCAATGCTCATTCTTGATTCTGTAACGGTATCCATGGCTGCTGATAACAGCGGAATATTGAGGCTTATTTGACTGGTTAGACTAGTCTTAAGATCTGCGTCTTTGGGGAGTATTTCGGAATGTTCAGGCACAAGCAGAACATCATCAAAAGTAAGTGCTTGGTCTGCTATCCGCAACATCTTCAAATTATACAGAAAGAAAAGAAAATCAATAAAAAAATTCTAATTAAGCTAAACTAATTTAAAAATCATCTCATGGAAGATTCTTCTAAAAAAAATCCTTTTTTTGGATGGCGAATGGTTACCATCGCTTTGTTTGCGGATTTTTGTGTGGTGGGTTTTGCTTTTCAATCTTACCCAGTTATACAACTCGTCCTCGCAGAGGAAATGGAACTTTCACGATTCTTGGCAACTCTGACCATACCTGGTTTTATGCTTATTTCAGCTATCACCATGCCAGTGGTAGGAAAATTACTAGACACCTACTCAATCAGATCGGTATTAATTTTAGGCTCGTTTGTTTATGGGCTGTCTTTGATCTCTTTATATTTTGTTAACAGTTACGCCGCTTTCATAGTAATTTTTGTTCTGCCAATTGCCTTGGGTGCTTCACTCATGGGCAACTTATCAGTTTCAAAGTTAGTTTCCAGATGGTTTCGTGATTACACTGGCAGGGCCTTAGGTATAGCTTCTCTCGGGGTCTCTTTTTCAGGCCTAGTGATGCCTAACCTGACTAACTATCTGTTGTTTGATTTGGGTTTGAGTTGGAAAGAAGCTTATTTATATTACGGTGTATTTACCTTAATCATAAATGCACCACTATTTAGATTCTTAGTAATAGATGATCCTGAGGATGTAAACCAATTACCTGATGGAAAAACACCTAGTGATGAACAGGATCTCAATGAAATTAGTGGCGAAGACTGGACTTTAAAACAATTACTGAAAGATAGAAATTTCTGGGTTTTATCCTCTGTATTCGCTCTTCAATTTTGTGCCATGATGGCGGTGCTTGCTCATATTACCTTTTATGCATCTGAGAGGGGTTGGGCTGAACAAGCAGCATGGATTTTCAGCATGTATGCTGTACCAGCAATGATCAGTAAGTTGGTGTTCGGTTGGTTAATTGAAAATAAAATGGATGCTAGATTAGCTGTTTCAACTTCCCTAATAATTCAACTTGTAGGCACCTTGCTGATTCTGGGCAGTGACAGTGCTAATCAACTTTCCTTTATTATTGCCTTGTTTGGCTTTGGGGGAGGTGCTGCACTTCCTTTAAGTAACATTCTTTTTAATAAGGTATATACCCAAAAAAGCTTTGGCTTCTCAAGAGGAACTGCTCAACCTTTTATTTCAGTTTTTCAAGTGAGTGGGACACCAGTAGTTGCGCTCATGTTCGATGCTTTTGGCAATTACCAAAATGCCTTTCTTTTTCTTTGCTCTTTATTGGTCTTAGCAACTATTGTTATCTGGTTCTTAAAAATACCAGACACCAACAAAGAAAATTAGAAAAAATCTTTTATCAATTTATCTAATTCATCTACAAACTCTAGTGGCTTGTCCAACATCAAATGATGTTGTGCGTCCTCTAAAGCAACAACCGAAGAGCCTTGAGGGAGCAACTCTTTCATCTCTTTTATTGAGTCGCCAGTATCAAATTCCATGGTATTTTCTCCGTAAATAAAAGATACCGGGCAATTTAATTGATTAAGAATCTCATGTTGATCATTTCCTACCTCTAAATGATCATAAGTTGAAGGATCGAAAGTCCAGCTCCACCCTCCATCAGTTTCTCTCACGGATTTTTCTGCAATGAAATCTAGTAGATACTGATTCTGACAATCTTGCGGTGGCATTAATCTAAATCTTTGGATCAATTCTTCCTTACTAGGCCTGATTTTAGGAGGTTTTGAAGGAGGCATATTTTTATACCATTCAATATGATTCTCAGGACGTCTGACTACAAAATCCACTAAAATTAAGCCCGACATCTGATCACCATATTTGTCGGCTGTTGCCAAAGAAACCATGCCGCCAAAACTATGCCCCACTACCACTGGTTTAATTAAACCTGTTTCCTTTACCACACCCCAAACATCCTCAACAAAGGTGTCTTTGTCGTAAAGGGAACGCCACTCGCTATTACCCATGCCACTAAAGCTCATAACCACAAAATGATATTTTTCAGATAACAAGCCTCCTATAAATTGAAACCAATAAGCATGAGCATGATTGCCATGCAACATGATGACAGAAGGATTATTGGGATCGCCCCACTCCATAAAATGGATTTTGGCGCCAGCGATATTAGCAAAATCACTTTTATGCTCTACCGCTAACGCGTCTTTAAACCATTGAGGTTGTTCTTTAATTACTTCCATAACAAATGAATAAGCATCCTTACTTTTTTGGAGGAGCAATACTAAATCAAGTAAATCTTAAAAGAAAGAAGCAGAATAAAAATCAACTATGGTTATTAACTTAGGAGTCTGTCTGTCTTTGCAGCAGCGATAAAATCATTCTTATGTAATCCTAAAATCTTGTGAGTCCACCAGGTAACTTCTACTTTTCCCCACTCTAGTAAAATAGCAGGATGATGATCTTCTGCCTCTGCGAGGTCAGCTACTCGATTGCTAAATTGAACTGCATGCGCATAATCGTCAAAGTCAAAAACTCGTCTAAGTTTTAAAATCGAATCTTCTGTAACAGGTTCCCAATCTGGGATTTCTTTTATAAATTCAACCAGTTCATCATCTGTTACTTTAGGGGCATCTGCTCGGCAAGCTACACATTTCTGTGAGTTTAGGTTTGACATTATTTCTTTATGCCACCTTTGGTAAGGTTAACTGGGTCTAAAAGTTTCTTTAGTCTTGCTAAAGGAATATCTGTCTCTTCAGCAGCCACATCTATAATAGACCTTCCTTCTTGATAAGCTTTTTTTGCAATTTCTGCAGCCTTGGAATAGCCAATAATTGGATTTAAAGAAGTCACTAAAATTGGGTTTTTATCTAAAGAAGCCTGAATCGATTTCTTATTTACCTTAAAAGTTTTAATTGCTTTATCTGCTAATACATTCATCCCGCCAGCTAAAATAGCAATGCTCTTAAGCAAGTTGTATGCAATAACGGGAAGCATTACGTTTAATTGAAAGTTACCAGATTGCCCTGCGACCGTGATAGTAGCATCATTTCCAATAACATCAGCAGCTACCATTGTGACTGCTTCCGGTATGACAGGATTTACTTTGCCTGGCATTATGCTACTCCCTGGTTGAAGAGCCTTAAGTTCAATTTCAGAAAGGCCTGACAAAGGACCACTATTCATCCACCTTAAATCATTAGAGATCTTCATTAATATGATTGCTAGATTTTTTAATTCTCCCGAAACTTGAACGGCACTATCCTGAGCGCTTATTTCATGAAAAAAGTTTTTACTTGGAACAGTCTTACAGGATCCTCCACTTAATTTAGAAAGTTCCTTAGCAAATACTTTTGAAAATCTACTATGCGCATTTATTCCCGTTCCTACAGCTGTCCCACCTAGGGGCATTTCTAGCAATCTTTGTTCTAAAAAAATTAACGTCTCTTTCGACCTTTTAAGTTGTGCGGACCAACCTGAAAGTTCTTGGCTAAAATCTATTGGCATGGCATCCATAAGATGAGTTCGTCCTGTTTTTACTAGCCCTTCTAAGTTTTGTGCCTTTTTATCAATGGTGTTTATTAATTTATCTAATGCTGGAAATAGTTTTTTTGTTAGATCCATATGAGCACTTACTTTTATAGCAGTTGGGATAACGTCATTACTACTCTGGCTCATGTTAACGTCATCATTGGGGTCAATGTCTATTCCACTATATTTACTAGCTAGATTAGCTATAACCTCATTGGCATTCATATTCGAGCTTGTTCCTGAACCTGTCTGAAACACATCTACAGGAAAATGTTCATTATGCTTACTTTGCCAAATTTCCTTGGAAGCTCTTGATATAGCATTGGCTTTTCTTGCTGAGAGTAAGCCCAAACTCTTATTAGCTTTAGCAGCGGCATCCTTTATAAGCCCTAAAGAATCTACAAAAGAGTTAGTAAATGGGAAATCCATCTTAATTCCACTGATAGGAAAATTGTTAATTGCTCTTTGAGTTTGGGGACCCCAAAGGGCCTTGAAAGGAATCTTTACTTCGCCGAGACTATCTTTTTCTGTTCTATAGCGTTTCTTTGCCATATTATTTCCCCTTGAAACTATATATTAACATTTAAGCTAAATATTTAACGACTAAGCATTAGCGAGGTA
The DNA here is from genome assembly GCA_964614345.1 of uncultured Gammaproteobacteria bacterium. Taxonomy (GTDB): domain Bacteria; phylum Pseudomonadota; class Gammaproteobacteria; order Magnimaribacterales; family Magnimaribacteraceae; genus AEGEAN-183. Next base: position 7,198 of record CAZTLP010000017.1, read on the forward strand.
TAATTTTTATTAGGGGTAAACATATGAGTAAAGATTTAGAAGAGTTAATGACAAATGATTCAAATGCAGAAAAAATGGAAATAGACACAACTCTTGGTAAGTTGCCACAGAAAGAAAGAGGGTCTTTGCAACAAATCGAATGTAAAACTATTGAGGAACAACGCAGACACCACTTAGAAAGGTTGGCTTGCGGCTTTAGGGTATTCGCTCATTTTGGTTTTGATGAAGGACTGGCAGGTCATATCACCATGAGGGATCCAGAACATAAAGACTATTTCTGGGTAAATCCTTTTGGTGTTCATTTTGACCAAATGCGTGTTTCAGATCTTTTGTTGGTCAACAGGGATGGCGAAGTCGTTGTAGGAGAGAGGCCATTAAATACAGCTGCCTTTGCTATTCATTCACGTCTTCACGAAGCAAGGCCTGATGTTAATGCCGCAGCTCATTCGCATTCAATGTATGGTAAGTCTTTTTCTTCAATGGGAAGGCTGCTTGAACCAATAACTCAAGATTCATGCGCCTTTTATAACGACCATGTGTTATTTGATGACTTCACCGGGGTGGTTCTGGAAACGGATGAGGGAGATAGAATAGCAGAAGCCTTAGGTGATAAAAGAGCCGCAATCCTTAAAAATCATGGACTTTTAACTACCGGAGAAACAGTAGACGCTGCTGTGTGGGGATTTCTGTCTATGGATAGGTGTTGCCAATCTCAACTTATAGCTGAGTCAGTGGGTCAAATGGAAAGAATTTCAGACGAAGTCGCTGAACTGACAAAAACTCAAGTAGGATCAGAGCCAGGTATGTGGGCTAGTTTTCAGCCTTTGTATGACCTGATGTTAGAAAAAGACGACAGCTTTCTAAATTAGACCTCTAAGTTAATCAGCATAGTAGATTCTCAATCTACTTCCTCAAATGTAGACCTATTTAAAGGTTAAGGCTGTAAATTTTTACTTATTTAAAAGTTCTTCAACTTGCCAAAGAGTATCCTTTCCAAAAAAGATTTCATTCCCAACAAAAAAAGTAGGAATACCAAAAGTACCTCGCTTAACTGCTTCCTCTGTATTGCTAATAAGCTGAGCTTTTATTTCAGGATCTTGCATTTGCTCCATCAACCTATCAGCATCAAAACCGGATTCGGTAAATGCTTCTTTAATTACTTCTGGGTCATCCATTTTTTTAGGCTCTTCCCACATATGTTTAAGAACTTCATCAATGTATTTATCTAAATAACCATCCTTTTGAGCCCCAATTGCTCCCCTAATTATCTGTAAAGACATAACAGGAAAGTGCGGATTCATTTTAAATTTATCTATCCCATGTCGTTCCTGAAAACGCTGCATCTCAACTGATTGGTATTCGTTTTTGTTAAGAATTCCAAAGAAAGCTTCCATGGGTGGCTTATTGTTAGTGGCCTTAAAAATACCGCCCAATAAAACAGGAATATAATTAAATTTTCCTCCAGTTCTTTGTTCAATTCCAGATACCACCTTATGGCTTAAATAAGCGTTGGGGCTGGCAAAATCAAAATAAAAATCAACTGTTTTCGTCATCATCTTCTCCTAAAGTTGGATTCATTGTTTCTAATATATCTGAATAATCAAGTGTTAAACAATAGCCATCCGAGTAGCTATCAAATAGTTCGATTGGGAACTCATCGCCACTATAAGACATAGCAAAAAGGGATTGGCATTTTTCTTCTTGTGTAAATCTTTGATCATTGGTCAATTCGTTATAGATAGAGTTGACAGTAACCTCATTATCAACCATTACCAATCCTTGATCCTCATCTGAATCCAAAATCATATATTTTTCTTCATCCGACCAAGACTTCCATTGTGGCAGATCATTTGACCTGCCCTTCCCTGGATCTCCTGTATAAGCAAACTGAGCCCAATAAGACAGCATCTGATTAGATAATTTTTTAGCTCCGTCATAAGAATCTCTGATAACAACATTTTTAATAATAAAATTATCGAACGCTGCTGGGAAAAGGAATAAAATTTCTAAGGCATGCGCTGCTCCAGCCAAAACACCATAATCCACTCCCTGGATAACAGGTAAATCATCCCAATCGAACCTGTAAACGAAAGTTTTCTTATATCCTGATGCTACTAATTGCCTTGCTGGAGTGTCTGCAGCTCGTTCTTTCCAAGAATCTGAAGAATATTGAGTTACGGCGTTATAGAAGTCAGGCCTCATTATCTCTAAAGGAAGTTCATCAACACCTATCCATGAAAATATACCCTCTCCTTCTCCCCATCTAACAAATCTTCGATTCATCATATTAAATAGCTTAGTTTCATACCTGTTGGTCCCCAGAATGATTGGGACGCGAGGCATTTGATCGTTAACAAAAGGTTCAGATATCCCCTCTTTTCCCATGACATATCCGTCGTTAAAAACTCTTGTCATCCCACCTCTTTTGGGATTTGCTTCACCGTAAGCAGTTAATAATTCTCCAGGTGTAGCGTTTCTTAAAAATGTCTCTGTTTCTTTTAATGACATGCTGTTCTGTAGTGCCTTAGCTCCCTCTACCTCATTGGCTTTTCCTTGGTTAATCAGGAGTTGATTAATAACCTCTTTAGAACTTGTAATCCCTGACGTTCCATCTTCAGGGTAGTAAGATTCTGCGTCTTCTGTCTTTGAATGAGAAATAACTCCACTCTGAACTATAGCCTTATGAAACAATCCTCTAGCTAAAGGCGAAGCATAAAGCGCTGCAACATTATGTCCTCCAGCAGATTCCCCAAAGATGGTTACATTTTCAGTGTCCCCTCCGAATGCAGAAATATTTTCTCTTATCCAGCGAAGCGCCATAATATTATCCAAAGTTCCATAGCTTCCTGAAGCATCCTCCAAACTTGAACCTTCTTGTCTTAATGCAGGATGTCTAAACCAGCCTAAATTAGACATTCTGTAATTCACAGTCACAACAATAACTTCATGCTCTCTAACTAAATGAACGGGATAATACATGTTTGCTGAACCGATAATATTGGCTCCCCCATGTATCCACATCATAACTGGTACTTTTTTATCAGTCAGTTGTTCTGGAGACCAAGCCGGAGACCAAATATTTAAATAGAGGCAATCTTCTGAACCAGTCCATTCACCTTCTTGGCCCCCCATAATTCCTTGGGGCTGAAAGCATTCGGGTCCAAATTCTTTAGCTTCTAATCTTGATTCAAAAGACTCAGGTGGCAGTGGTGCCTTCCACCTTAATTCGTCAATGGGAGGTTGTGCAAAGGGGATTCCTCGCCAAGCGAAAGTATCGTCTTCTTTGTAACCAATCACCTCCCCTTCACTAATAGTTCTTACAGAGTTCTCATCCAATCCCTTACTGCAACCATAAGATATTAAAATTCCTAAAATTAATAAAAAATTCAATTTTTTCATTGTACTCCTTTTTTTATAGGACCCAATTAAGGTCTCATTGTCCTTTCTTTTATACCAAGATTTTGAGGTAAATTCTTATAAGCTGTTTTTACCCAATCACAGAGCAAAGGTCTCGTGTCTCTCGGGTCAATAATCTCCTCTATACCAAACATCTCTGCAGTCCTATACGGTGATCTGACTTGATCTAATGAATCTTCTATTTCTTTTTGCCTAGCGGCAGGATCAGGACTTGCTTCAATATCTCTTTTATAAGCTGCCATTACACCGCCTTCGATTGGCAATGAACCCCAGTCACCTGAAGGCCATGCGTAACGTAGATTCAATTGATCTGAATTTCCATGCCCGCCTCCGGCTACCCCGAAAACTCGCCTAATAATTATAGAAACCCAGGGAACAGAGGCTTGCCATACACTGTATAGTGCTCTGACTCCATGTCTTATCACCCCTGATTCTTCTGCTTGAAGACCAATTAAGAACCCTGGGTTATCTACAAAGTTAACTACTGGGATATTAAAAGTATCGCAAACATCCACAAATCTTGTCATTTTTTCTGATGCTTTAGCGGTTACGGCACCCCCATCGTAATTACAATCATTACCTAAAATACCAACTGGGTAGCCAGATAGCCTAGCAAATCCAGTTACCAAAGATTTTCCATAACCACCGCCTACTTCAAAAAAACTTTCCTTATCCAGAACTAGATCTATTATCTCCCTTACTTCATAAGGAGCTTTACGGTCTTTGGGTATTAAGGATATTAATTTTTCTTCTTTTCTGTCTTCTGGATCATCATTTTCTTTTCTAGGAGGAACTTCCCAAACACTTGAAGGCATAAACGAAAGAAACGTCTGTATCTGTTTAAAAGCATCTTCTTCACTTACAGCTTCGTTATCAACTGCTCCTGCAGTTTTCGTATGGATATCACTGCCACCTAGCTCTTCTCTTTCCATTTTCAAACCAAAAGCTCGTTCCACTACAGGCGGCCCAGCAACAAACATTTGAGCACTGCCTTTAACCATAATGGAAAAATGTGAAGCAACTACACGAGCAGAACCTAGTCCTGCAACCGACCCCATACATGCCCCTACAACTGGAACCATACTTAATAATCTGACAATATTTTGCCAACTTGGTAACCCTGGAACATAAGTGGCTCCCATGGTCTCAAGAGTCTTTACACTGCCTCCTCCTCCACTGCCATCAACAAGATTTACCAAGGGGAGACGTAAGTGTTCAGCAAGTTTTAAACTGTATAAGGACTTGTTCCCGATTCGGGCATCAGCAGCCCCTCCTCTTACTGTGAAATCATCACCGGCGACCACAACTTCTCTTCCATCTAGCTTACCTCTTCCAAATACAAAGTTTGCAGGCACAAACTCCTTAATTTCACCATCTTCATCATAGGCTACCTTTCCCGTGATCTCTCCAGTTTCATGAAAAGAGTCTTCATCTAATAACTGATCAATACGTTCTCTAACAGTTAATCGACCTCTGGCATAATGTTTGGCTATCCGCTCTATGCCTCCCATTTCTTTAGCAAGTTCTGCTCGTTTTTTTAATTCCTCTAGTTCTTTTTCCCAACTCACATCTAATCCTCTGAAGTCACTATATTCTCATACTTTTAAAAGCTTGCAAGCTCTGCTTCAGTTACGTACATTATGTACATAGAGAAATTGACTTGAGTCAACTTAAATATTCTAAGAGTATTTTAAGATTATAAAAAAATAGGAGAATAAATAATGCAAATTGCACCTATACCCACGTTATCTGAAGAGATAAATGATATTAGATTAAGAACAGCTGATATTGTTGGAAACCAAATCATCCCTAATGAGGGTGTAATCTACTCAGGAGGAGAGAAATCAGCAAAACTAAGAAAAGACATAAGAAAAGAAGTTAAAAAACAAGGACTATGGGCTCCCCATTTACCTGAAGAGTACGGGGGAATGGGAAATGGCTTTCTGACTCACGCTTACATGAATGAAATCTTGGCTTGGTCTCCTTTAGGCAATAGATTATTTGGAGTCATAGCCCCAAATTCTGGAAACCAAAAGATTCTTGTTAAGTACGGTACTGAAGAACAGAAGAAAAAATGGCTTATGCCATTGATCAATCAAGAAATGGAATCCGGCTTTTCTATGACAGAGCCAGATTCACCAGGATCTGATCCTAGATCACTAAAAACTACTGCAGTAAAAGACGGAGATGAATGGGTTATTAACGGTCATAAGATTATGACTTCAAATGGTCAACGAGCTGATTTCTTAGTAGTGATGTGTAGAACTGAAGATGATGACGGTGATTCCGGCAACGCTAATCTGAAAATGACTCAAATTATTGTCCCAACAGATTCTCCAGGTTTAGAGAGAGTTAGGTCAGTCCCTATATGGGGCCACACGGGTGGCGATCACATGGAGATAAAGTATAAGGATGTAAGAGTCCCTCTTGAGAATGCTTTAGGTGCCAGAGGATCTGGACACCAAGCTGCTCAAGACAGACTAGGAGCAGGTAGAGTGTATCACTGCATGAATACTATCGGTCAGATGTGGAGGGCATTTGACATCATGGTGAGATACTCAACTCAAAGAGAAGTTCATGGAGGTAAATTAGAGACGAAACAATTCATACAAGGTTTCATAGCAGACTCTTACATAGATATCCAAGCAGCCAGATTGATGACCATTCATTGTGCTGAAGTTATGGATAAAGACGGTGACTCAAGAGTTGATATTTCTGCAATTAAAGTATTTGTTCCTGAAGCTGGAAGTAGAGTAGTCGACAGAGCTATACAGATGCACGGATGGAGAGGAGTCTCAAGTGACCTTCCTTTAGCTGGAATGTTTCAAGGATTTAGAACCTTAAGGTTAGCTGACGGACCCGATGAAGTTCACAGAATACTCATTGCTAAAGAAATACTTAAGAAATACCACGACGGTCTTTCTTGGGACTTTGGCGTTTAAACCTAACTGGAATTAGAAATCAGTTTTACTGTTGAGGTGGCTGTCGCTACTAGCTTTTCTTTTTGATAAAGCTCACTGGCAAGATAAGCAATACTTTTGCCTAGTTTTAAAACTCTCGCTTTGCAGAGAAGCTTTCCAGGATGTGATGTTCCTAGAAAACTTACATTTATATCTAATGTCACTGGATTAAATTTCCCATCTAATAGTGCTATTAATAGATGAGCCATTGGAGCGTCTAACATTCCCGTGACAAAACCTCCTTGCACTACTTGGTTGGCTGAATGACAAAATTCAGGAATAGCTTCAAATTCCATTTCTAGCTCAGGAGGTTCAGATTGAAAACTAAGCGCCTTACCTCCTAAAGTCTCGATACAGGGGGCTCTATGAGAAAGAAGCATTTCTAACTTATCTTTATCACTCATGTAAACTGTCCTTTTAAGTTTTAGGTAAATAAGTCTAAACTATTAGGAATTAAGGATAAATCAATGAATGCTGCTGATGCTCTTCTCAAAACACTTGTAGATAATGGTTTAGAGGTAGTTTTTGCTAACCCAGGCACTTCTGAGATGCATTTGGTTGCGGCAGTTGATCACTATCCACAAATTAGACCTGTACTAGGATTGTTTGAAGGAGTAGTGACGGGAGCCGCTGATGGCTATGCCAGAATGTCAGGAAAAGCAGCTGCTAATCTTCTGCATCTAGGACCGGGTCTAGGAAACGGGTTTGCTAATATCCATAACGCCAAAAAAGCAAGATCTCCCATGATAAATATAGTTGGCGATCATGCCACTTATCATCTCAAATACGACGCACCCTTAACATCAGATCTGGATGGTTTAGCAAAATCAAGTTCTGACTGGGTTGAAAGAGTTAAAAGTCCTGATGAACTTGCAGAAGGAGGTTCCAGGGCATGGCAAGCAGCTCATAACTTTCCTGGAAAGATTGCTACTTTAATTGTTCCTGCTGATTGTGCTTGGAATGAAACTGACAAAACTGGAGGAATACTCAACAGCAAAGGACCTAAAGATTTCGATGACGATCTTTTAAAAGAAGCTTACAAAGTTTTGACTGATAAAAGTAATAGCATGCTTTTTCTGGGAGGAGAATTTCTTGATGAAGAGTCCTTGAACATGGCTGCAAAAATAGCAACTAAAACAGGAGCAAGGTTGGCAACGGAAACTTTTAGAAAAAGACAAAGAAGAGGTCAAGGCATACCGATAGTAGAACCGCTCCCTTATTTTGCAGAGATGGCAGAAGAATTTCTTGCAGGAACTGAAAGTATTGTATTTATTGGTTCTAAACCTCCAGTCTCATTCTTTGCTTACCCAGGTAAAAGAAGTTACCTATCACCAGAAAATTCTAACCTTGTCCAATTAGCTACTTTCGAACAGGATGGAAAGAAAGCCTTACAGGCCTTATGTGAAATGCTTAAAGCCAATGAAATTTCTAACGAACTCTTATCTTCTGCAAAGGTCGAAGCTCCTTTAACCGGTGAGCTAGATCCCTCCCATGTTGGTTCTTTGATAGGTGAATTACTCCCTGAAGAAGCCGTAGTTTCTGATGAAGCTGCAACCTCAGGTTTTGCAGTTTACCCAAACACTTGGAATTCAAAACCTCATGACTGGTTGTCTTTAACTGGCGGATCAATTGGTCAAGGACTGCCATTGGCAACAGGGGCAGCTATCGCCTGTCCTGACAGGCCTGTTGTTTGCCTCCATGGTGATGGTGGAGCTATGTATACTGTCCAATCTATTTGGACCCAAGCAAGAGAAAACTTAAACGTTACAAATATTATTTTTTCTAATAGATCCTACGCTATTTTACAAATTGAACTAGAAAGGGTTGGAGCTTTGCAAACTGGAGATAGAGCCCAGTCTTTATTTTCTCTTGAGAACCCTGAAATAAACTGGACTTCCTTAGGAAAATCTTTAGGTGCTGAGTCTTTTACTGCTTTAACTGTAGAAGACTTTAGGAAAGTATTTTCTGCGGCTGTCAAAGAACCAGGCCCATCTTTAATAGAAGTTAGGTTTTAAAAAAAATTGGCGGTAGATGGACTTTCTACTGCGCCCAACCAAAATTTTATAAGCCCATCTACCAAAGTGGGCAGGACACAGTGAAAATCAGCTCTTGCAGCTAAACTTGGGTGAAAACTGCATCCTGCTTAATAATCAGAGGGTCTTACTTGGAGGTATTTCAAAGGGGAGAAATTGACGCCTCTAACTATTAACAATAATTATATATAAGTATAGATTATTTGTATAGTAGTCCAAGTGGTCGGGGCGGCCGGATTTGAACCGGCGACCACTAGACCCCCAGTCTAGTGCGCTACCAGACTGCGCCACGCCCCGTTGAAATCTCAAATAACTTGCTTAATCTCTTTCAGTATCTCACTTAGATCATCAATAAGATGATCATTTGATGAAAACTTATTTGAAGAAGTCTTTAAGTTAAGTCTCTTCTTAGCTCCTGCTATAGTCAGCCCTTCTTCGTAAAGCAAAGATCGTATTTGACGAACCATTAGTAAGTCATTTTTTTGGTAAGCCCTTCTACTCCCTTTTTTGGTTTCAGGCTTTAACTTATCAAATTCTTTTTCCCAAAATCTAAGGGTGTGCGGCTTAACCTCACATAACTCAGACACTTCCTTAATTGAAAAATATTTTTTATCTGGAATTGCAGGCAATTTATTCACTTTGAATATTTGACATTTTTTTCCTTAATTTCTGTCCAGCCTTAAAAGTAACAACTTTTCTAGCAGAAATTACTGCAGGTTCTCCAGTCCGTGGATTTCGACCTGGTCTTTCTTTTTTATTTAGAATCTTAAAATTTCCAAACCCAGAAATCTTTACTTCTTCGTTATCTATTAAAGACTTCTTTATTTCATCAAAAAAAGCCTCAACTAATTCTTTAGATTCAACTTTATTGAGTCCCATCTTTTTATTTAGATGGTTTACAAGATCTAGCTTTGTAATAGTTTTACTCATTAAACTCTTAATTTAGCATTAAACTTTTTAGAAAGGAATGACACTATTTTTCCCATAATTTTATCTACTTCATCATCAGTAAGTGTTCTATTTTTCGACTGCCAACTTAACGAATAAGTTAAGCTTTTTTTCCCTTTAGCTATACCTTTCCCCACATACACATCAAAAAGATTCGCTGCTTTTAAGTCACTTCCTGCTTTGGAAGCTATAGCGGCAGTAATAGTAGAACTTGCAGCATCTTCATTAACTACAAAAGACAGATCTCTTTGAGCTAAAGGGTAACGTGAAAATTTCTTGAATTTAAGGCTTCTATTACTAGAAATCTCATTTATATCAATTTCAAAAAAGTTTACTTCACTTTTAATATCAAATTTATCTAATAATTTAGGGTTTACTGTACCTATGTACCCAACTAATGTTTGTGCTTTATATAAAAATGCTGTTTTGCCAGGATGTAAATAAGAGACCTGTCCCTTCTTAAAAGTAAATTTAGAAGAGTCTGGTAAAACTGTTTCTATATTGCCCTTCAAATCAAAGAAATCCATTGCTTTATTTGACCCAGACCAATTATCTTTTCCTTCTACACCTGTGATTAAGCCACCAACCACTTCCCTTTCATCAACTTTATTACTATTGTTTTTTCTAAAGACTGAACCAATTTCAAAAATTTTTATATTTTCACTTCCTTGGTTTATGTTATAGCTTAGTGTTTCCAATAAACCTGGTAATAAACTTGTCCTCATAACATTCATATTTTGAGAAATGGGGTTTTCAACAAAAATTAGCTTTTTGTTTTCCTCTTTACCTAATTCTGCAACTGATTGATCTATAAATGAATAGGTGATTACTTCGTTATACCCCATGGATTGAAAAGTTTTTCTAATAGAACTTTGTAACACGTCATCTGAAGTCCTAGTTTTTCTGCTTAATGAGCTCTTGGGAATATTGTTATAGCCTACCAATCTAGCAACCTCTTCGATTAGATCAGCTTCAATCTTTAAGTCGAATCTCCAAGATGGGACTTGAACTTTAAGAGTGTCTTTATTAGATACAGAATTTAGTAATCCAAGACTTCGAAGACTATTTCTAACGACAGATTTATTCAAATCAGTCCCAAGAATCTTATTAATGTTGCTGGTATTAAGAATAATGTTCTTATTCTTAGGTATAGAAGATTTTCTAAGAAATTCCTGAATAGGAGAAAATTCACAGCCCAGAGTTTCATTTATTAACGCACTAGCTCTTTTAATAGCTAAAACTTGTAAATCAAAGTCTACTCCACGCTCAAATCTAGTAGACGCATCGGTCTGAATTGAAAATTTTCTTGCCCTTCCTCTAATTGCAGTTGGAGTAAAAAAAGCACTTTCCAGATAAATAGATTGGGATTTATTAGATATTCCAGTTTCAAGACCTCCCATTATCCCAGCTAAAGCCACTGGTTTTTTCTGGTCTGCTATGACAAGACACTCCTTATTTAACTTAAGTTGATTTTCATCTAAAAGAGTTATTTTTTCTTTTTCTTTAGCAAATCTAACCTCTAGATTCCCTTCCAGCTTATCGGCATCAAACGCATGAAGTGGTTGCCCTAACTCCAATAAAACATAGTTCGTAACATCAACTATTGGGTCGATAATCTTTATATCGCTTAGCTTTAATCGCTCTTTTATTAAAGCGGGAGTTTTCTTTTTTAAATTAACTCTAGTTATATACCTGCCAACGTATCGAGGGGCTTCATTGCAAACAGATACGCTTATGGGACTTTGGACAGAATTTTTTATATTTGTAATCTTAGGAAGCATAAGAGGTAAATTATTGATTGCAGCAACTTCTCTTGCCACTCCTAGAATACTAAAACAGTCACCTCGATTTGGAGTTAGGTCAAGTTTAATAATTGCATCTTTGCCTGTTAATTTTGACTGATATTTCTTACAGCTATCAACCTCCAGACCAAGCATAGTTAGCTGATCGCAGAGTTCCTCATCAGAAATCTTTACGTCGACAAATTCTTTTAACCAATTTCTACTGAATTGCATTTGTATCTACTTGAATTGTTTTAAAAATCTCAAATCGTTTTCAAAAAATGATCTTAAGTCAGGTATATCATATTTGAGCATAGCCATTCTTTCTGGGCCTAACCCAAAAGCAAAACCTGAGTATTTTTTGGAATTAATACCTGACATCTCTAAAACATTAGGATGCACCATTCCACAGCCTAAAATTTCTAACCACCCCTTCTTCCACTTTATGTCTACTTCGGCAGAAGGTTCAGTAAAAGGGAAATAAGAAGGTCTGAATCTAAGGTCCATATCTTTTCCAAAATAATTGTTAATAAAGTCACTTAGCATCCCTTTTAAAACGGAAAACGAAGCATTCTCTTCAATAACAAGACCTTCAATTTGATGAAACATGGGAGTGTGAGTTAGATCCGAATCCTTTCTATAGACTCTACCCGGACAAATTATTCTGATCGGAGGACCTTGTTTTTCCATGGTCCTTACTTGCACAGGAGAGGTATGAGTTCTTAATAAAATACCATTATCTAAATAGAAGGTATCATGCATGTCTTTTGCAGGATGATCTTCTGGTATGTTCAAGGCCTCAAAATTATAGTATTCCGTCTCAGCTTCAGGACCTGAACGGACATCAAAACCCATAGCAATAAAGAATTCAGATATTTCCAATATTGTTGAGGTAACTGGGTGTAAAGTTCCTGGCTCAGCTTTAACACCCGGTAAGGTGACATCTAAAGAATCTCTCTTTAACTCTTCTGAAAATATTTTTTCTTTTAGAGAGGTTCTTCTTGCCTGGAATATTTCTTCTAGACTGGTTTTTAATTCATTTAAGGCTTTACCCGATTTTTTTCTTTGATTCTGTGGAAGATTACCTAAATTCTTTAACAGTAGATTAATTTCTCCATTTCGCCCCAAAAGATTAATATAGTTTTCTTCTAAGGTTCTTAAATCGTTTGCACCTTTAAGTTTGGATTTAGATTTCTTTGATAAAGAAGATATATTCAAGCCTTGACCTCTTAAGATAGGCTTTATTATAGAGAATATATGCCAGTGTAGGAGACTATGGGCTTAAAAAAATATTAAGCAGCTAAATTAGATTTAGCTTGTTCAGCAAGAATAGAAAAACCTTCTTTATCATTGACTGCTAAATCAGCTAGTGTTTTTCTATCTAGCTCTATATTAGATTTCTTGAGACCTGCTATAAGTTTGCTATAAGAAATACCATTTTCTCTAGCTGCAGCATTGATTCTTACAATCCATAAAGATCTAAAGACTCTCTTCTTTTGCCTCCTGTCTCTATAGGCATATTGCCCTGCTCTCATTACAGCTTGCTTTGCAACCTTATAAGTTCTACTTCTAGCTCCCCTATAGCCTTTTGCTTGCTTGAGAACTTTTTTATGACGTTTTTTTGCTTGTACGCCTCTTTTTACTCTTGCCATTTCGTTATTAAATTAAATCTTTTCTTTTAACATTCTAGCGACTTTGTTTTGATCCGCTTTTGATAATGGAACAGTACCTCGCAACTGTCTCTTATTTTTGGTTGTTCTTTTTGTAAGAATGTGACTTTTACCGGATCTCTTTCTTTTAAGTCCGCTTCCAGTTTTCTTAAATCTCTTACTTGCACCACTGTGTATCTTTAATTTTGCCATTTCTTTTTATTTCTTATTTGGGGCCATCATCATTACTAGTTGTCTTCCTTCTAAGGTCGGAAATTGTTCAACATTAGCTATGCTCTCCAAATCTTCTTCTACCCTTTTTAATAAATTCATACCTATATTTTGATGAGCCATTTCTCTTCCTCTGAACCTTAAGGTTACTTTTGCTTTGTTTCCTTCTTCTAAAAAATTTTTAATTTTGTTAACTTTAATTTGATAATCATTTTCTTCAGTAACAGGCCTAAATTTAATTTCTTTAATTAGAATTCTCTTTTGTTTCTTTCGAGAAGCTGATTTTTGTTTTTTTGAATCAAAAATATGCTTTCCATGATCCATCAATTTACAAACTACTGGATCTCCTTCCTTGGCCATTTGTACTAAATCTAGAGATGATTCCTTCGCTTTATCTAAAGCTTCTTCTAATGAAAGAATCCCTATTTGCTCTCCTTCACTGCCTATAAGCCGAACCTTATTAGCATTTATCTCGTCATTTATTGGCAAACGTTTAGGTTTTTTACCAAAGTTTTTTCTTATAGCTATTACTTACTCCTATCCTATTTTTTATTTTTAATATCCTTGGATAATATGCTTGAAAATTCTTTTACAGACATAGAACCCAGATCTTTAGCACCCCTTGCACGCACAGATATTGTATTTTCTTTCAATTCCCTATCCCCTACTACTAATAAATAAGGGACCTTATGCATAGAGTGGTCGCGAATTTTATAAGTGATCTTCTCATTCCTCAAGTCACTTTTTACTCTAAATCCATTTTTCTCAAGAGAATCAGTCACTTCTTTGGCAAATTTAGAGTGTTTATCAGTAATATTCATCACTACAACTTGAATTGGGCTTAACCAAACAGGAAGTGAGCCAGCATAATGTTCTATCAAAATTCCTATAAATCTTTCAAATGACCCTAATATTGCACGATGCAACATAACGGGTCTGTGTTTAGCTCCATCTTCACCCACATAATTTGTATCTAGTCTTTCTGGAAGATTGAAGTCAGCCTGTAAAGTGCCACACTGCCATTCTCTTTGTAGTGCATCAGTAAGAACGAAATCTAATTTAGGGCCATAAAAAGCGCCGTCCCCTTCAGATATCTCATAAGGTAAATCTAGATTTTTTATAGCATTTTCCAAAGCAGCTTCTGATCTATCCCAAACACTATCCGAACCTACTCTGACTTCAGGTCTAGTTGAAAGTTTAATAGCAAACTTCTCAAAGCCTAATTCTTTATATACATGAGACAAGACTTCTATGAAATTTTTCGTCTCGGATTCAATTTGCTCCTCAGTGCAGAAAATGTGTCCATCATCTTGAGTCATAGCTCTTACACGCATTAATCCATGAAGGGTCCCTGAAGCTTCATACCTGTGACAAGAACCGAATTCAGCTAAACGTATAGGCAAATCCCTATAAGACTTTAAGCCTTGGTTGTAGACTTGAACATGACATGGGCAGTTCATTGGTTTCAAGGCATTGGTCCTTTTTTCATTGGCATGTTCTTCATCAATTTCTGTAATAAACATATTTTCTCGATATTTATCCCAGTGACCTGATTGTTCCCATAACTTTCTATCAACTAACTGAGGTGTATTGATTTCTTCATACCCAGCACCTCTCTGTTGTTTTCTCATAAAATCTTCTAGGATTCTATATATAGTCCATCCTTTTGAATGCCAGAAGACCATACCGGGTGCTTCTTCTTGAAAATGAAATAAATTTAGTTGCCTGCCAATCTTTCTATGATCTCTTTTTTCAGCTTCTAAAAGATTTACCAGATACTTATCTAAATCTTTTTTATTCTTCCAAGCAGTCCCATATATTCTTTGGAGCATTTCATTTTTTGAGTTACCTCTCCAATAGGCTCCAGATACTTTTGTTAATTTAAAAGCCCTTAAATGTCTTGTGTTAGTCACATGAGGTCCTCTACACATATCTATGTATTCCTTGTGATGGTATAAAGCTATGGTTTCTTTATCTGGGATGTCTTGAATTATCTTTAGTTTGTAGTCTTCCTTCCTACTTTTAAATGTTTCTTTTGCTTTCTTTTTAGATACAACTTCTCTAACAACTTCATAATTCTCAGAAGCTAATTTTTTCATTCTTTTCTCAATCTTAGTTAAGTCTTCTTCTGTAATTTTATGTTTAAGAAGAATGTCGTAATAAAAACCATCATCTATAGTTGGACCTATAGCTAACTTAACTTCTGGATAAAGTTGTTTTAGAGCATGCGCCAATAGATGTGCACATGAGTGCCTTATTATTTCGAGCCCATCTTCCGTATCTGCTGTAAGAATTTCTACCTCACAATCCTTCGTTATTAGTTCAGAAGCATCAACTCGTTCACCTGAAATCTTTCCTGCAACAGTAGATTTTGCTAACCCTGGGCCAATATCAGCAGCCAATTGTTCAATAGTTAGAGGTTCTTCAAAGTCTCTTTTTGATTTATCGGGAAGTGTTATTTTAGGCATGCTCAGTGGTGACCCTAACTAAAGGCCACTTGTTATAGTCATTTTATTTTTCTTTGCCTAGTCATGCAAGATTCACTTAGGGAGAAAGAAGTGTTTTTTTCCATTTAACAGACTCTAAAGTAAAAAGCTCTCTCTTATGAAGCCTATTTGACTCATTTTTCCAAAACTCAATCCTATTAGGCACTAATAAATACCCTCCCCACCTAGATGGTCTTACTAAATCACTTTCTGATGTTTTTTTATCCAGATCTTCCGCTTCTTGTACGAGATCTGAATAACTCATAATTTCTTTACTCTGAAAAGAAACGGTAGCAGAAATTTGAGATCCCCTAGGTCGTGACTGAAAATATTCATCCGACTCTTCTTCCGAGGTTTTAACACAAACCCCTTGTATTCTTATCTGTTTATCGGTTTTAGCCCACCAAAAATTTAAGGCTGCTTTAGAGTTTGTATTTAACATTTGGCCTTTATGGCTCTCATAATCAGTATAAAAAATAATACCTTTATCAGAAATAGATTTAAGTAAAACCATTCTTGAAGAAGGCTGACCTGAATCATCTACGGTAGATAAATTCATTGCATGTGGTAAAGGAACTTCAAGTTTTAAAGCTTCCTGTAGCCACTTATTTACCTTTACTAAAGGTTCTTCAGAAAGGTTTGAACTTTCAAACAGTGTCATTGATTAGTTTCTCGTAATCCAATAGTCAAGACTAAAATATCTTCCACCGCCAGAAAAAAGTAGAATCAATAACATAATTGAATAAGTAACTGCCATTTCAATTCCATTTGATTCCTGAGCCCATCCATTTTCCCAATGTACTAAAAGAATAGCATTTGCCATCACTATTAACAGAGGGATAGTAATCCATCTAACAAAAAGGCCTATTAATAGTAGACAGGCCCCTCCTGCTTCAGTAGCTATTACTAACCAACTAAAAATTTCAGGGAAAGCCAACCCTAGTGACCCTAACCACTTTGAAAATTCATCAAAAGAATTCAATTTATCTGTACCTGCAACCCAAAAAACAGAAAAAAGGTACAGTCTAATAGCTGTAAACCCTATGAAATCAAGGTTTTTTAAATTTTCTAGTAATTTATGCAAACTAATTAATATCTTCATCAGATTAATTTTTCTGCACTATTATACTTCCTACTGAGTATCCTGCTCCAAAAGAACAAATAACACCAATGTCATTCTTAATTAAATCATTATTGTGTTTGTGAAATGCAATTATCGATCCTGCAGAACTAGTGTTAGCGTATTCATTAAGGACAATTGGCATCTCCTCTTCTAAAGGATCTCTGCCTAATAATCTTTTTGCTATTAGCTGATTCATGCTTAGATTGGCTTGATGCAACCAAAGACGTGAAATTTTATCCATGGATAGGCTGTTTTCTTGTAAATGACCTTCAATTAATGACGAGACTATAGGTACTACTTGTTTAAAGACCTTTCTTCCCTCTTGAATAAATAATTTATCTGGAGAATCTAAATCACTATTTTCTGCTTGATTTAAAAAGCCAAAATTATTTCTAATATTATTTGAAAAAACTGTTTTTAGTTTTGTACTAATAATTTTATAGCCTTCTACATCAGAAGTTTCTTCTTTTTCTAAAAGAAGAGCAGTACACACATCTCCAAAAATAAAATGTCCATCTCTATCCTTAAAGTTTAGATGACCACTACATATCTCTGGACTAACTACTAAAACACTTTCGGCTAAACCCGACCTAATATCACTTACCGCATTCTGTATACCAAATGTTGAGGAAGAACATGCAACATTCATGTCATATGAGTAACCTTGAATTCCAAGTAAATCTTGAATTTCAATTGCTACTGCTGGATAAGCTCTTTGAAGATTTGCACAAGCACAAATAACTGCATCTACATCATCTACACTCTTATTAGCACTTTTTAAAGCCTCTAGGCATGCAGAAACAGCTATCTCTGCTTGAACAGAAGGCTGATCGTTGGACCTTTCTTCCAATAAAGGCCTCATTCTTTGTGGATCTAAGATTCCTTCCTTATCTAAAACGTAACGGTTCTCTATTCCAGAAACTTTTTTTATAAACTCTTCATCTGAATGAGTAAGGGCCTCTAAAGTTCCTTTTGAGATCTCTTCCTTATGTTTTTCATTAAAGGAATCAGCGTACTTGTTATAACTCTCAACTAACTCTTTATTATCTATACTTTGTTGTGGTGTATAAATACCAGTTCCACTAATTACAACAGACATA
>CAZTLP010000018.1:0-9317 GCA_964614345.1 uncultured Gammaproteobacteria bacterium
GCTAGAGGATCTTCACTATCGATTTGTGCTCCTGCTAAATTTTGGTCTTTTCTTTTAGCTTTAGATTTTCTTTCTTTAGATTTTAAAATCTCTTCTAAATGCTCTTCTAAAAACCCTGTATGAATTTTATTTTTCTTCATCACTGGATAATTGATGACGCTCTTCAAAAGATCCAGGTTGGTTGTAATGCCTTCTATATAAAAATCATTTAATGCGCTATTCATCCTATTAAGAGCTTTTTGATAACTATCTTCTGAACCATGCGTGATAACTTTAGCGATTAGTGAATCAAAACTTGGATTTGTTTGGTAACCGGTATAACCATAGGTATCAACTCTTACCCCTGGTCCAAATGGCAAATCAAATCTTCCGAATACGCCTCCAGTTGGTTTTGTATTGCCACTTTTATCCATTACTTCCATATTTATTCTGGCTTGTATGGCAATCCCTTTTGGTTCCGGAATATTACTTTGTGTTATTTTTAGTTGCTTAAGTGTTTTTCCTAATGCAATTTGTATCTGGTATTTCACAAGGTCTATTCCATAAATCTGTTCGGTAACAGTGTGTTCTACTTGCAACCTTGCATTTGCTTCAATAAATCTAAAAATCTTGCCGGTGTCACTGGTTAAAAATTCAAAAGTACCTAAACCTTTGTAATTTGTAGACTCTGCTAACTTTACAGCTGCATTAATAATCTTGTTTCTGTATTCTGGTTTCAAACCTGGACTTGGAGCCATTTCTATAATTTTTTGATGTCGTCTTTGGACCGAACATTCCCTTTCACCGAAATGAGTTACAGAACCAGTACCGTCACCTAGTATTTGTACTTCTATATGTCTTTGCTTAGTTAAATACTCTTCCACGAATAATGATTCCGAGCCAAAAGATGCCTTTGCTTCCGAAGAAGCTCGTTCATAGGCGCCTTTAAGATCATCTAGGTTTTCTACCAACCGCATACCACGGCCTCCTCCTCCGTTTACCGCTTTAAGCAAAAGGGATGCTTTTTTACTCAAACTTTTATAAAAACTTTCAGCCTCTTTGTAAGTAATCTTGCCGGAAGTTCCTTTTATAGTAGGGACTTGGTTTTCTTCGGCTAATTTTTTAGATAGAACCTTGTCTCCAAATAACCTAAGCGTTTTTTCATCTGGGCCTACATAAGTAATACCAGCTAATCGGACTGCTTTAGCGAAGTTGGGGTTTTCACTCAGGAACCCATACCCTGGATGTATTAAGTCAATTTGGTTTTCTTTAGCAATAGAGACAATATCTTTAATATCTAAATAAGCTTGGACTCCCTTTTCTTTTAATTGGAAGCTTTCATCCATCCTAGAGATGTGTAACGAATCTGCGTCATCTTCGGAAAAGATTCCGACAGTTTTTAAACCTAAATCCTTTGCGGATTTAGCGATCCTGATAGCTATTTCACCTCTATTTGCTATTAGTATTTTTTTCATTAACCTTCTTTATGTTGTGGTTCGTTATAAGCAACAGATCTACCCCCATCAACAACTAGGTCATGACAAGTAACAAATCTACCGGCATCGCTAGCAAGATATAAAGCAGCCTCTGATATATCTTCCGCTAAACCTGTCATTCCCAATGGTACTGCTTTGGCTAGATTTCCTTTAAGCTTTTCCAGCTTTTTTTCATTCTCTTCATTGCTCAATGTATTAGCCCTTGCTGAACCTCCCCAGAAAATAGGAGTTGCTATGGCTCCAGGAGAGATGGCATTAACACGAATATTAAAAGGACCTAGGCTTACTCCAGCCATTCTAGTGTAATGAGATACAGCCGCTTTCAATGAAGAGTAAAGTGGGGAGCCTTGCCCATAAACATGAGCAGCAACACTAGAGTTATTGATAATACAGCCTCCGCCTATTTCCTTCATAGGTTCTACTGCATATTTAATTCCTAAAATAACGCTAGAGAGCAATCCCAGACCGTAATCAATTTGCTCTTTTGTTATCTCAGCAACATTATCAGCCGTTCCGTATCCAGCGTTATTGAATAAAATATCCATTTGACCGAAAGACTTAACAGTAAAATCAATTGAATCAGAAATATCCTTTTCTATAGTTACATCAGATTTGTTAAAAAGAACATTTTCTCCTAATGCATCAGCTAAATCTGAACCCTTTTCTTCTGATCTTCCTGTTATCACGACCTTTGCCCCTTCTTCAGAAAATAGTCTGGCAGTGTCAGCGCCTATTCCGCTTGTACCGCCTGTTATTAAAGCTACCTTTCCTTCAAGTCTTGCCATAACTTTTCCCCTTTACTTAAACTAAAATTAAGTATTCTTACCCTTTCAGAATACCAATAGACTCTCTATCCCTATCAAACCCCGCAGGAGAAACACTTGAACCATCATGTCCTCCTAAAGTTCCAAAAGGAGTAAATCCTATAATTTCCTTCTGCTTATCACTTAACTTCTCTAATACCTCTTCCCTAACACTGTACTGAGAATTTTCTTGAGGCCTAATCCACGATTGAAGATAAGCTATTGAAATATTACTTCTAACTTCACCAGAACGATTTAAACCGTTGCCATGCCACACCCTTCCTTCCCAAACTATAACAGAACCTTTAGGCGCTGTTATGGACTTAGCCATGTCTTGATATTTAGAGGAATTAGCACTTTTATAATCTATCTTAGGCCATTTATGTGATCCTGGAATTAGTCTAGTCCCACCATTTTCAGATGAATTATCAGTAACTAAAACCATACTATTAGCCATAACTGGAAACTCTAAGGGATGAGGAACTAAAGGCCATTGATCTTGATGTAATGGCATTCTCTCATTACCACTGCCATTCATATGAGCACCCATAGAACATAAGATAGCCTTCTCACCAATAATATGTTCTATCAAAGGGTAGATTTTTGGGTGATTGATCAATGGGATAAAACAATCTCCCTTATTTATTAGATTCCATACAAGCCTGCTAACCTTCTCTTCATTAGAACTTTGAACCCCAAAACCTTCATCTCCCCTTACCTTAGAGCCAACACCATGCTTCTCTTCACCGGCAAATTGTTCTTTAAGCCTTTTATCCATAATCTCTACTTCTTCAGTAGAAAATGCATTTTTAATGATACAAACTCCAAATTTATCTAAATGAATTTTTGCTTCCTCTAAATCCTCCGTTAAAGGTGGGTAATCTAATGGTTTAAGCTCGCTCTTCAATTGGTCTCTCCTTAATCTACTGTATAAACAGATTCAGCAGTTTTATAAAACATTTGATCTTTCTCATCATCAGAAAAGTCTGCAACGATCTTTTTTAATCCGTTATATAAGACATGATACGACAGAGACATTCTGTCTACAGGAAAATTACTTTCCATCATGCACCTTTCAGGTCCAAAACAATCTATCGCATGCAGATAATAAGGTCTCTGTGCTTCAACAAACTCATCTGAAGTTGCTGGCTTATCTCTGTTATTCCAGCCAAACCCATTATCTGGCATTGCCATACCACCTATCTTCATAATTACATTTTCACTTTTTGATATTTCTTCTATATCTTTTTTCCATTGATCAAAAATTTCGTCTCTTTTATCTGCATAAGGACCCACACCAAGTGGTGTTCCAAAATGGTCTAATACTATTTGGGTGTCAGGTACTTTTTTTACCATTTCAGCAAATTCGATATTTTGATAATGGTAATGCCATGTGTCATAGGTATATCCATTCTTCCCCAATACTTTCATCCCTTTAAGGAAGTCCGAATCTTGGAATAAACCTTCTGGAGCTCCTCCAGGAATAGTCAAAACTTCAGGGTGTTCAGCTCTAGCACCTGCATGTCTTATCCCTCTAAATAAACCCTGAGATACTTCTTCATGGGCTTCTAGAACCTCTATTACTTCATCGCCTAATCTTAAATCTGCTCTTGAAACTATGGCTGAAATAACAGCCCCTCCAGTCTCTTTACTTTTATTTGCCTGATCCACAACAGCTTCTGTTTCTCCAACTACCCTTAAATGCTTCGGCCCGTCTTCTTTATAGGCCCATCCACACTCCATATACACTGTCTTAACCACATTATGGCCAGACCCAGTATCTGCTTGTAAATCTTCTAGTAGGTAAGTACTACCGCGGTCATCCCATAAATGATGATGGGGATCAATTATTGGAATATCAGGTTCAATAATATCTTCTTTGACTTGACTCAACCATTCTTCGCTACCTATATTTATTTCTACCATTCTTTTATTAAAAATTTACTTTAAAGAACCAAGATAATTTAAAATTAAGGTAGAAACAAACTTTTATGAAAAGTTCTAAGATTAATACTAAATAGGAAACCACATGAAACTTTACAACTCAATCGGCCCAAACCCACAAGTAGTCAGAATGTTCTTAGCTGAACTGGGGCAAGAATTAGAAATGATCGAAGTAGATTTAATGGCTGGAGAAAATAGACAAGCAGATCATTTAAAAAGAAATCCTTCGGGTCAGATGCCAGCTTTAGAACTAGATAACGGCGACTTTATTTCTGAAGTCACAGTAATATGTGAATATCTAGACGAAAATAAAGGGAATACTGATTTGATAGGCAAATCAGCTGAAGACAGAGCTGAAACTAGAATGTGGACAAGAAAAATAGATCTTCAAATAATAGAACCCCTAACATCAGGATTTAGATATGCAGAAGGATTACAGCTCTTTAAAGACAGAATGAGAACACTTCCCGAAGCAGCTGATGGACTGAAGTTGATTGCTCAAGAGAAAATCATCTGGCTTGATGGCCTTATGGAAGGTAAGCAGTTTGTTTGTGGAGATAGATTTACATTAGCAGATATTATGCTTTTCTGTTTTCTGAATTTTGGTACCACTGTGGGCCAAGCCATTCCTGATGAAGCAAAAAATATAAAAGCTTGGTTCGACAAAGTAAAAGAAAGACCTAGCGCTACAGCTTAGTTTTAAACTCAGGTAGTTTGCTTCCTATACTTTCTTACATAAAGAATTTCAGCAATGCCCAGTGTTGAAAAAATAAGGAAGAAAAGGAAAAGTTTCTTGTGGCCATTCTTAAAAGCCAGCCAACAAGCTGTATAAGTCCAGTAAATTTCCCATACAAGTAGAGTACTAAGAAGTAATAATTGAATCATTACTTAGCAAGCCTTATTTTCTCAGCCTAAGAGTCTTAAAAAATAAAGCTATACCAGATATGGCACTTAACAAAGCTAATATTGAAAAAAATTTAAGTAGAAAATTATCTATATTATCTCTATCTCTGTAATCGATAATATGAGCACCCCACATAAAATCCCAAGTTCTCCATGAATCAGATCTGATGGCTGCTATTTCTCCGCTCATGGCTTCAACATACACATTTATATTATCACTAGACTCTGTACGGACTTTGTATAAAGGCAACTTTCTACCTCTAAATTCAGAACCCCTGGAATCACTATTTATTTTGATAGCCATTAAAGGTGTCAAAGAAGTTTTTTGTCTTACCGTTTCCATTGCTTCCTCTTCGTTGATTTCTATAAGCTCTTCTCCATTGAAGGTTCTGTAATAGACCTGTGACTCCCCTTCAACCTTTAATATCCACTGATCAAGTCTTTTTAAGATATTAATATTTTTAGTATTAAAATTTCCTTTTATATTAGTTAGATCTAATTTTGATACGTCTTCATTAAGAAGATATTGTTCTCCTCTGATCAGCTCAATTTTATTAAAAGCGAAATAAATACCTGAGATCGTCCAAAGTAACAATTGGATAGAAATAACTAAACTTAAATATTTATGGAAAGTGCGAATCATGAATAGTTTAAATTAGTCTAACTCCAGATAAGTACTCATGAAAATTATAAGTAAGAAAAGTTAATGCTATACCCAGGACAATAGCAAAAATATCATAAAGCACTTTTGGGGTAACTGATTCAGAAAAAGAGTCTCTAAGTTCAGCGACCACAACAGAAACAGTAGTGTAAGCTAAAAAAGATCCAAATAAGATAATAGAGGTAGTGTCTGGGTTAACCAGTAAATGTAAGATTGCCCAAATTGCTATACCTAAAGACATAGGGTGTTTAGTGTATTTCTTTATATAAGTTGGCATAACAGCAGCTATGTTTAAAGTGAGAGCAAGAAACATGAAATACTTTGCATAAACATAGGCCTTTCCATTAATTGAGTATTGAAAATTAGAATTGCTTTCATAACCAATTATTATTAATACAATACCCGTTAGACTGATTATTGAGTAGAGTCCCATATAAGGGCCTTCACCTAATCTATCTTTCAAAAATAACCTTAATTTAGTTATTAAAGGAACTAAATGGATTCCAAAAAAAATAATTATTCCTGAATAAAACATTATCTAAACTTTACCTCAAACTTTGATTTGTAGGTGTAGAATTCTTTGGATCATTAAAAAATGGATAAATTTGCTGTCTTAAATATCCTTTTGGAAAACTTTCATCTTCAAGCCCCATCTCCTCAGGCCAGTCATCTGTAGGTAGATGATAAGTACCAAATATCTTATCTATAAAGGGAAAATGAATCGCAAAGTTCTTATCATGGGTTTCCTTAGCCTTACTATGATGCCAATGATGAAATTGGGGCGTAACAAATAAGTATTTTAGAAAACTGAATGGAATTCTTACATTGGTGTGAGCCATGACTGCCTGTAAAGCAACAATGACCACATAAACGTAAAAAACATCATTCGAGAAACCGAGTATGAACAAAGGTATGTAAGAAAAAGATCGAGTTATGAGAATATCAACCAAATGTAATCTTGAGCCTGCTATCCAGTCTACATATTGAATGGAGTGGTGAATGGCATGAAATCTCCACATGAAAGGATTTACATGAAATAAACGATGTATAAAGTATTGAAATAAATCAGCTACTAACATAGCTAAAAATAGTTGGCCTATAAAAGGTAGGCCTGAAACTAAATCCTGCACTTCATTCATACCCAAATCGCTAAAAAACAGCTCGGCGGGCATTTTTACTGCTACCGCTGTATATTGAATTAGAAGTTGCGCTTTAAAAAGATATATTAAGTCTGTTCTCCACTCAGGATGAAACTTTGATTGATTCTCTCTTTTTGGGAAAAATAACTCCAAAGGAATAAATATTAGAGATAAAGCTAATATTTCTAAAATTAGCCAGTCTAAGCTAATTGAAAAAGCTCCTTGATCAAAGCTTTCTAATTCGATATTACTTCCTCCAAGAACAATTGCAATTACAGATACTGACATGCCAATGAAAGCAAATTTTGCTCTTTTACTTAGAAGTAAACTTAAAAAAGCAAAAAGGAATGAAAAAACTAAACCTCCAAATATCATCCATCTAAAGACACCTATTGGGTAGTTAATTCTAAATTCTGCAGTAGTTAAATATTCAGGGAATAAAAAACAGATAACTGCACCTAAGGATAAAAGAGAAAAGAAGATAGACAGATAACCACTGATTAGTCCTTCTCCTAGAATTGCTTTTTTACTTTCTTGATTCATAGGAAAACAATCGGATAAAACGTTCTAGACTGATATAAAACCTTGTGTAATCTAGTATAGGGTTTAACAGTCCACTGGTAACACAATAGCCCTTTGAGTGATCTGCATGATGTTTTTTGTGTGAATCAGGATTTAGAATAAGTCCTAACTTCTGCAGTTTTTTAATTAAAAAATTCTGATTTCTCTGATGAGCCCATTTATGAAAGAGGTTAGTACAAAAGGTTCCTATACAAACCCCAATTAAAACAAAATGTCCATAAACTGAGTTTGGGTAAATTAAGTAGCTGTCTTCGGTAAAAGTTGCAAAATATAAAAAAGGCATAAATATAAAAAAACTAGTTGTGTCTTGTTCTATGAATTTATCTTTTGTAATAAAAAGTGGATGAGAGTGATGTTCTCTAAAAGAATAAATAATGAAATTGCCTATTATTGGTGTTTCTTCATCAAAAAAACTGTCGCAAAACCAATGAATAGTCCCGGTAATAAAGTCAGCTAGAAGATAGCCTAAAAATAAAGCAGGGAGAACTAGCCAAGATAATCCGTAAGAAAACCCATGCAAGCAGAGCTTGAAAATTAAAGAACATAGCATTATCAAGCTTAGGCTAACCGCCACTACTTTAACTCTAGTTAAGATAAGGCTTTGCTTATTTTGTTCTTCTTTCTCCATTTACTTAAGCTCATATATGACTCCCTAAGAGGGATTTAAAGTTATCGGTATAAAATTTACTTCGTTGATTTTCGTTAACTCCTTCCATGGTTCTTTCAAATCTTCCAATAGGATCATCAGTACCCTCATGATGTGGGTAGTCTGAAGCGAACATTAGAAGATCTTCACCGCCAGTATTAAGAATCCAGCTAATATCTTCTCCTGCAAAAGGAGTTACCTTTATTTGCCTTAATACATACTCAGAAGGTAGAAGTTTTAATTGTGATAAATCCTGAAATTTTCTAAAAGCCCTATGAGATTGGTCCAAATGCTTCATCCACGAAATAATCCAACTAGCCCCTAGTTCCACCACACCAATCCTAAGTTTAGGGAATCTTTCTAGAACACCATCAAAAATCATAGCTGACAAAAAAAGTTCCGCGTTGTATTGGATACCCATATAGGCAAGGGCATCATTAGGTGCATCTCCTTCTACATGCGTTGGAACCTTGCTCTTGTTGTTATAAAAAGAAAGAGGAACTGGACTATAACCGCCATCAGCACCTACATGTAAAGTTATAGCTAAGTCTGCTTCCTGAACAGCAGCCCAGAACTTATCATAATCTGGATGAGTAAAGGATATTTGTCCAGTAGGAGCAACTGTATCTATCAAGATCACAGAAAAATTCATGCTAATTGCATCATCAACAAACTTCTTTGCAATATCAGGCCCTGCCCCTAAAGGCACATAAGCCGTCGGAAACATTCTTTTATCTTCTTCTCTAAAAGTAGCTAAACCTCTGTTTAGCGCTTGAACACCGCCAAGTAAAACCTTTTCCTCTTTTGCGGCAATGACCTGATTAAAAGCACTGGTCGGAAAAAGTATATAAGCTTCAAAACCCAGAAGGTCATTAGCTAATTTTCTCTCAGAGGCGTTAAAAGCCCCCAGCCCATTCCATCCCTTATACTTCATGGACATGAAATCTTTGCTTGCTTTGCTAGCTATTTCTTTGTTTGACTTACGTTCGTTAAAGCTTTTAATAGCTGAATCAATTTGTTTTAAGATTTCTTTTTTGCCTCCTACAAAAGGTTCTAAGTAAGGCCTTATAGAGGAATCAGAAAACTCAGCTATCCAGTCTGGCCGTTCCATCATGTGGGTATCGGCATCATAGATTTGGTCTCTATGAGCGTAAGTCATTCTTT
>CAZTLP010000018.1:9417-24293 GCA_964614345.1 uncultured Gammaproteobacteria bacterium
ATCATGTGGGTATCGGCATCATAGATTTGGTCTCTATGAGCGTAAGTCATTCTTTCTCCTTTTTTAAGTTTGACTATCTAGCTTAGCAAAAAGAAGAGAGAATTACTTTCTAGCTACCATTTTGTCTACTAGTTCTTCGACTATAAATAAAGGCGGTTGTCCTTGCTCTAATACAATTGAATGGAAATCTTTAATATTAAAATCTTCACCTAACTTTTCCTTAGCCTTTTCTCTAAGTTCTAAGATCTTAAGCATTCCAACTTTGTAGCTACAAGCCTGGCCTGGCCAGACAATATATCTTTCAATTTCAACTCTAACTTCTGTATCAGACATGCCTGTAACTTCTTTCATATAAGACATGGCCTCTTCTCTAGTCCATCGTTTAAAGTGCATGCCGGTATCCACTACAAGTCTAACTGCCCTAAATAGTTCACTTTGCAGAACCCCCAATTCATCATAAGGATCCTCTGCTAGACCAGCCTCTAGTGCTAACCTTTCAGAATAAAGAGCCCATCCTTCGCTAAAAGCTGAAGTTCCATAACCAAACCTTCTATATAAAGTAAGATCTTCATTTTCTAAGTTGAGAGCAACTTGAAGGTGGTGTCCTGGAATGGCCTCGTGAAAAGCTAAAGTACGCATACTGTAAGTGGGTGTTTGTTTGATATCGTAAAGATTGGCGTAAAAGACTCCCGGTCTACTTCCGTCTAAGGCTGGGGACATATAATACCCTCCAGCTTGATTCTTTTCTGAATACTCAGGAACTGCCCTTACCTCTACTTTAGATTCTGGCATATTATGGAAATAATCTTCTGCAATCTGCCAAGTCTCTTCCACAATGGTATTGTAATCATTGACGACGGTCTCTTTTCTGTCTGGAGTATCTGCATACAAGAAATTGGGATCCTCGTTTAATTTGTTCATTAATTCCCCTACATTGACCTTGTCCCCATATCCAAGATCTAAAGCTATTGCTTGCATTCGTTTAGTAATTCTTTCAACCTCCGAGAGCCCTATGTCATGTATATCTTGAGCAGAGTAATCTGTGGTTGTATAGACTTTTAACCTTAACGCATAAAATTCATCTCCGTTAGGTAAAGACCAAACTCCGTGAAATTGGTTAGCCTGTGATTTAGTTTCTTTTATAAAGTCATATAAAAGCGTAAAACCTGGGTTAACACTATTTTTAATAGAATAGTCCAATTCAGCGATGAGTTCGTTTTTCTCTTCTTCATCTAAATCTAAATCATTAATTTTTCTTATATATACTTTTCTTAAAGGGTTCTCATCTTTTGAAAAGTTAAGAAATTCTTCTAACTGGCGAATGACATGATCAAACACAAATTCTGGTGGAAAGATTCCAGCTTTTTTCTGTTCATTTAAAATCTCTAGAGTTCCTCTAAAAGAATCATCAAATAAATCTAACCTTTCAATGTAAGCTTCAGCTTCCTTTAGATTCCTTATTGGATGAACATCAGTCATAAATTCAACTAGATTTAGATGAATTCCACCTATTTGATTTAGGGGGTAATTGTGAAAAGGAAATTCCTCCTCTTCTTTTATGTAGTTGTTCAAATCAAAAACAGCTATCTTTTTAGTTATCTTCTGTTGTTCCGATAAAGACTTATCATCGTAAGATAGAAGCATTGCTCTTGAGTTTTTAGCATCAATTAAATCTTCTTCAATATCTTCTATTCCAGAAATAGAGATTTTAGATTGATGATTTATAGCCCAATTAAATCTATCAAACATCCCTAGATAAGTTATAGCTTCGGGTGAATCGAGCATTTCTAATATAAGCTCTTTAGCTAGATAGTGATCTAAAGAAAAAGGTTTTAATAAAAATAGATTTCCTAAATAGATTAGACTTCCAAGCAAGACTACTCCTAATGAGTAAAGGATAGCTTTTAAGAACTTTTTCATTTCAATATCAACCTCACTGGCACGCCAGAACAGTTTTCTTTACTAGTTGCGCCAAAAGATAGGATATCCAACATCTTGTCAGCGAAAGCATACTTTTCCCTTCTTAAATTGTGATAAAAATTATGAGACTCTTTATCATTTAAAGCTTCGTACTTTTCTTTCTTCTTATTTCTAATAACAGAAACTTCTACCCCATTACTTGATTGCTCTATCCAGTAAGACTCATCAGTACCATGCTCTATCCAGGAGTTATTATTAGAGTCTACTATCCAAACTCTGACATTCTTGGTGCTCCCATCTGATTCAGGTCTGACCAATGTCGCAACTTCACCACCTAATTCAGACAAAGCTATAACTAAAACCCCATAAATAACTACAACACCCAATAAGACCGCAAAAACTTTAAAAGTTTTTTTCATAACTTCTTTTTACTAGTTTAGGGTCTTATTTTATTCTGACCATCAAATCATCTGAATGATTTCTAACATCTGTTTTTGCTTCAGCAAGGCCAGATTCAAACAATCCGCTAAGCTTATTACCTTTCATAGCAAAATCAGCATAACTTTCATAACCACAATAAAAATACCAAGCTAATTCCGAACCCCAAGCATGCTCCCCTAAATTACATCCTCCAAACGCTTCGTTATAGGCATCAAATAATAAGTTAGCCCTGTCACGCATCTCATTTACTGTTAAAAAAGGTCCGAAAGTATAAGTTGCTCTTAGAACATAAGGAGTTCTTTTAGTTAGATTTCTTTCAACAACAGCTATTAAATTATCTGAATGATCTCCATAAAGTTGGTTAGGTTCTCTAACTAAAGGTGCATTAGTATCATTTATTTCACCGAATTGTTCCCAAGAATCAAAATAGCAATAAGAGTAGTATGCTCTTTCTGCTCCAAATTGATGTCTTAAAAGACCGCAATTGTAGTAACCATTCTGTTCTAAAGTGGCTAGGTTATCTAAGATAGATCTTTCTATTCTTTGAGGTTGAGATCCAGCTGGAATGGTATAGCTAGAGGTATAAGCAAAGTTAAATCCATTCTCAGGCTGAGTTTGTTTTTCTTCTTCATGGTGAGCCGCAAAAATAGCCAAACTGAAGACTACAGAAAAAATAAGTAATAGGTTTTTCATTAGGAATACTCCTGTTAGTTTTACGATCACTACTATAGCAAAGTATAAATAAAAAAAGCAGAAGGTAATTAAACCCAAACTTAATAAATAGGAAAAAAATGGAGTTAGCTCATAGCATCAAAGTATGTTTTGCTATCAAAGTAATCTCTCCAAGATTTAATCTTTCCTTCCTCCATCTGAAATATTCCAACGCAAGGTAAATCAACACTTTTTTCTCCTGCTTGAGTACGATCTAACCTTTCGGCAATCACTAAATCGCCTTCACTGGCAATAGACAAAAGATCCCAAGTGGTGGAAGTCCAGGGTTGGATAAAAGCAGCAATAAATTGCTTTACCTGTTCCTTACCTTGAACCGGTTCCATAGGAATATTGTGATAAATTCCATCTTCGGTAAAAAACTCAGCTAATTTCTCTGCATTTAATTCAGACCATGCTGCTATAAACTCTTTGATAATATTCTCATTTTCATTCATTGCATTGCTCTCCTTTCTTAAACTATTTTATTCTAATAATTTCTGACTTCTAGTAATTCTTTAAAGAGTTTATCTCTATCATTAACTTCACACTCTTTGGTAGAAAGATTTATAAGTCCCTCTTTATTTAATTTAGTGATAACTCTACTTAAGCTTTCTGGTCTCATGTGTAACATTTTTGCCATTTCTGCATGTTTTACCGGAATAGAAAATCTGTATCTTGATTTGCCAACCAATCCAAGCTTAGAGCTAATTACAAATATCCATGTTATTAATCTTTGTTCAGAATTACCTTTGGAAAAACTCTGTGCCCATTTGAGTTGCTTAGATAATTGACTACTGATTGCTTTGCTAATGTGTAGTGCTAACTGAGATTCTCTTGAAGCTAAAGACTCTAAGTCATGATAATTAATTAAACATAAATTCGAATCCTCCTTTGCTTCAGCGAAATGGGTGTAGGCCTTAAAAGAAATGCAATCTAAGCCTAAAAATTCCCCAGGATAAAATAAACCTTCAATCAATTCTTCACCTTCCTCATCTAAACTGTAAGTTTTAATGCATCCAGAACGAATCGTAAAAATTGAATTAAACTTATCTCCTTGTTGGTAGACTAGTTTCCCCTTTTCAATGGAAATCTGTTGAGCATGATCAGAAGCGATTTTTTGACCTTGAGCTCCCTCTAATGAAGGCAATAATGATTCAGGTATACAAATTTTTCTATATTGACAAAGTCTACAGAGGGCCAAATTGGTTTCTGTCATAATTTATTTGTTTAATATGTTCTCAATTTCTTTAATCCTAGCATACAAAGCATCGATTTCTTGACCATCTCCTGTCCAGAAACAAAGTCCATCTTCATCTTCTAGCTTTGACAATTGTTGCTTCAAAACCCTAAGCTCTTTGTTTAAACTCGCTTTTTCTTTATCACTACCCATAGATTCCATCAATGTATAAAGAAATAAATAGAAGAAAAATCCACAAGAACATGCAAATAAGTCCAAATAGGCCCAATGTCTTTATGGTCTTACGATCACCTTTTTTCATATTTTCAAACATTAGATTTATTTCTCCATTAGTAATGAATAAAAATACTATTAATAATTTTTTTAGGATTGACCTATATCAATTTACGGTGGTTCTTTTTTTATTAAATTAGATTTTAATTACCTAGCCAAAATGGTAAGGAGACAATAAATGAATAGAGACTTTATATTTAGAGCAGCTAATCGAGAAAATGGTTTAAATTATCTTGGCTATGTAATAAATGTTGGTTCACCCAAAGAGCTAATCAAGGCGGTGTCAGAACTTGGTTTTAATGCAAACGTAATGGAATATAAAAAAGTCCCTCTATCATCAAAAGCTATTGCTGTTTGTTTGCCATTTAGAGGCACCGCCTACACCAATGACAAAAACTTTACCTTGGCAAAAGACATTGACTCAAGTACTTTTGGTGATGAAGATGAACTTGAAACAGACTTGGATATTGCCTTTCATAAATTTGATACATCGGGTTAATTTGAATAAAGATAAGAAAAATATTCCTCCTAAAAAAGAGGACACAAAAGATATTGAGAAAGAAGAAGAATCTAAATTAAAAGAAAATAAGGGTAAATACCCTGCAGATTTCTTTACCGGCCCATAAAGATACTTTTGATTGAGACAATCAGCTAATAATAAGTTATTGAATTTTTAGCCTATAAAGTCTTGTTTCATATCCTTGAGAAGGATTTTTAGGAATAAATTGAGCTGAAATTAAAGATAAGAGAGCAAATAAAGCTCCAATGAAAAACACCAACGTGTGAGACCAAATCCATACAGCTCCTAAAGCTGCTGGTATAACTACTGCGGCTATATGGTTAATGGTAAAAGAAACCCCTGCACTACTTGCCATGTCGCTTGGATCAGCAATCTTCTGAAAATAAGTACTAATTGCTATGGCCATGGCAAAAAACATATGATCCAAAATATAAAGGAAGGCAGCAAAAGTAGCATTCTCAACAAGTCCATATGCTATGAAGACTGCTATTAAACCTATGTACTCAAAGGTCAGCGCCCTTCTTTCTCCAAACCTCCCGATAAGCTCACCTATTCTCTCGGCAAAAACCCAATTAAAAGCGTAGTTAATAAGAAATAACAGCGTAACTTGAGAAGCGCTGTATCCGAACTTTTCGACCATGAGAAAAGCGGCAAAAACGACAAATATCTGTCTTCTAGCCCCAGAAAAAAAAGTAAGTAAGTAATAAAGCCAATAACGTTTTCTAAGAACTAGATTCTGATTTTGCTTAGTTTTAGAAGGAAAAATTGGAAATGCCACGAACATAACTAAGGCTAAAAATATACAAATGCATCCAGCAATAACGAAATTTACTAAATAGGGCATTTTAAAAACTTCAAGTAAAGCCCACAAGGAACCATAGACTAATAAAGAAGTTAATGAGCCCACAGCCAAGAGTCTACCTAACACTTTTGGGGCTTCCTCTTTAGATAACCATTGCAAACTGAGGGACTGCTTCACTGCCTCAAAATAGTGAAAGCCTGTGCTCATTAAAATGGTTGTGAAATATAAGCCGTAAACCGTAGGAAAAAATCCAGTCATAGAAACGCCTAGTCCTAATAAAGCAAGAGCGAAAACTGCAAATGCTTGCTCTTTAATAATCAGAAGGACAAATACAAGAGTAAAAGATAAAAACCCTGGAATTTCTCGAAGACTTTGTAAGATCCCAATCTCAACACCTGTGAAAGCAGCTTTCTCGACAACAAAGTTATTTAGCATTGCTGACCAAGTATTGAAAGCCACCGGCATGGCTATAGACATGAGAATCAATAAAGTAATTGGATTAATTATTCCCTTTTTAGTCATTATTTCCTTCATCTATCTTTTTATATCATGTTAAGAGCAACAAAACTAAACTTTAGACTTTTGTTAAGATGTAGTTCTTAACCAAATGAAATAGAGGATATGAAAGTTGACTGACGATTTTTATAATAAAAAAAAGCCCGATGGGGATGAACGTAATCCTATGAGTGAACCCCGCTTCACTGAAATTGCTACTTTCATGCGAGCACCTTTAGTTGAATCACTGGATGAAGTTGATATTGGTCTTATTGGCGTTCCAACAGACTTAGGGGTTACAAATCGTCCAGGAGCAAGACATGGCCCAAGAGAAATTCGTAACTCTTCTAGCTTGATGCGTACTTTTAATTTAGGCATGAATATCAATCCTTATAACTTATGTCGCATAGCAGATTTAGGAGATGTAGGCTTTTCTCATCGTTATGACTTAGAAAAGCAAGTTGAAGAAATTGAAGCCTTTTATCAGAAGGTTATAGAGAAAAATATTTTTCCTATCAGTGCTGGAGGTGATCATTCAATCAGTTACCCGATTCTAAGGGCAATAGGAAAACATGAACCTGTTGGAATGGTTCATATAGATGCTCATACTGACACATGGGGAGAAATCTGGGGTTCAAAGTTTACTCATGGAGCTCCATTTAAACTGGCTGTTGAAGCAGGAGTTCTTGACCCAAAGAGAACAATTCAAATTGGTATCAGAGGGGGTCAGAATTTTATGGACGGTATACAGTTTTCTCAAGATCAAGGTATGCGCGTGGTTTTTATGGATGAATTCTCTTCTCTAGGAGTAGAAAAGGTCATTGAAGAAGCAAGAAGAGTCGTGGGGGATGGAAGAACTTATATTTCGTTTGATGTAGACGGACTAGATCCAGTTTATGCCCCTGGTACGGGAACACCAGAAGTAGGCGGAATTACAACCTTAGAGGCACAACAACTTCTAAGGGGCCTAAAAGGGCTTAATTTAATAGGAGGTGATGTGGTTGAAGTAGCACCTCCATTTGATAACACAGGAAACACTGCTTTAGTGGGTGCTACCATGATGTTTGAAATCCTTTCTTTAATAGCAGATACAAATTTCGGGTAAAAGATGTTTAAAGATCGCGTATCGGTTTTAGCTATTTTTCTTACTTTTATACTGTTTTTTATACAGCATTTCAGCATGCAACCTCCAGATCCAAAGGGTTTAGACGCACCGGAGAATGAATTCTCAGCTATAAGAGCTCATGACATATTGAAATCTCTACTTAGAGAAAATAAACCGCATCCTGTTGGCTCTGAGCTAAATAAAGTCATTAAAGAAAGACTAAAAAATGAATTAGATAAACTAGGCATAGAACACCAAGAACAAAAAACTTGGGCATGTGCTTCAAGATTTGCAGGTTGTGCAGAAGTCGAGAACCTTATAGGAATTATACCGGGCAAAACTGACCTGCCTTATCTGGCTATTATGGCCCATTATGATTCGGTACCTATGGCGCCAGGTGCAGGGGATGATGGAGCTGGTGTAGTTGCAATACTTGAAACTGCTAGAGCGCTAAAACTAGAAGCGCCTTTTAAACACCCTATTATGTTAATCCTCACAGATGCTGAGGAAAATGGCCTTATAGGTGCAGAGGCTTTTTTTAATCAGCACCCTTTAGCGAATCAAGTAGGTATTGTCCTTAATGTTGAAGGCAGCGGATCTTCTGGAAGTAGCATGGTACTGAGAACTTCAGATAACAATGAACTTTTAATAAAAAGTTATTCAAGTGAAAACATAAGTCCTTACGGATTCTCTTTTATTAAAGAAATTTTTAAGAGGATGCCTAACGACACAGATTTTAGTGTTGTAGAAAGAGCCAAAATATCGGGCATAGACTTTGCTTTTGCAGGTGAAAGGAATCATTACCACACTCCGAATGATACTGTGGAAAATATTGATCTCAGAACTATCCAACACCACGGAGAAAACATCTTACCCTTATCTAGAAAATTAGCTTCCTTGGATTGGCAGAACATGGGAGATGAATTTGTTTATGGAGGAGAAGTATATGGTATTTGGACTCAGTGGAAATCTAGTTACAGTCTATTTATTTGCCTCTTCTCTGCCTTCTTATTGATTACAACTCTTATTAGGTCAAACACTAAAATAAAAAAAGTAGCGCTAGGTGCAGTATTTTCTCCAATCACCTTGTTAACAACAGTATTGTCTGGTGTTGCAGGGTTTTATTTGTTGTCCTTTCTTTCAGGAAATGTAATTAGTTGGCCTGGCATAGATTGGCCTTATCGTCTGTTATTAATAGGTTCTACAAGTATAGGTGCACTGATAGGAACAGTAATTAGTAGAAAGTTTGTAAATCAAAATGAAATGGTGTTTGGTTCTTGGTTCTTTTGGTTCATATTGACTCTAACTATTACTATTTTCTTACCAGATGCTGCCAATGTATTTATTCTTCCTTTAATCTTTGCAAGTATATTATTGTTCTTAGCAACTTTCTTAAAAGAAGAAAACCAGCCAATATTCTTACTTCTGACTCTAGTAATTACGCTCCCACTAACCTTAGGCCTTATATTTTCTTTAGAACAAAGCCAAGGCTATAAATTAGTTTGGGCAGTATTACCTTTTGCGGGTCTGTACGCTCTAATAATCTCGCCTTTCTTATACTCCTTAAATATTAAATCCACTATCTCATTTGTTGGAGTAGTTACTTTTATAGCTTTAATGGTAGGAAGTTTTGCTAATCTTTATACGGAAAAAAGACCTCAACATGTAAATATTCATTTTTATGAAGACCTTGATTCAGATAAATCTTTCATTCGTCTATCAGGCAATTACAAAAATAACTCATCGGATGATCCAGAACCTTTGATTGAACCTTTATCTTCATATGTAAATACTCAAGATACTAAAACGTTACTTCCATTTAACGAATACGTTTTTAGGCATTGGTCTGAAACAAGTTCTAGCGGGTGGAAAGGTGCTTCGATAGAAAAACAAGAAAGGCTAAATGATAATAAATCGCTAAAACTTAATTTAAAGAGCACTAGATCGGCAAGCAGAATGGTTTTACTTCTACCAAAAGAATCTAACTTAAAGTCCTTTAACTTGGGCTCTTTAGAAATTCAAACTGTTTTAAGCACTTGGGGTTTTTATCATGGTTATTATGTTATTTACTTAAACGGCGTTTATGATAAGGAAGTCGAATTAACTCTTAATTTTGAAACAAGTCAAAAAGAAGTAAACGGCTATCTCATAGATATAAGCACTAAACTTCCCAATCACCTAGATGAATTATATGAAGCTCGTTCGGGTATATTTTCGCCTGTGCATACAGGGGACCAGGCAATTTTGATTAAAAAGATTACTATCTAGAGCAAAATCAATTAATTAAAGTAAGTATTTTATTTAAACAAGATTCAATTTTTCCATTGTTTTGAACAATATGATCTGCAAAATGCTGATACAGCCCTTCTCTCTCTTTGTAAGCTTCTTGAATAGTTTGGTCTGATCTTTTAATTAGACCTCTTTCTGAAAAGTTTGATATGCGAGCTGAGATATCTTCATAAGTTACTTCAAGATAGATAACCGTAGAATTTTCTTTAATGTGCTTCATGGCGGTGTTACAAAACACAGCGCTACCTCCTGTAGCTAAAACGATCTGGTCAAATTCAACCGAGATTAAACTACCTTCTTCAATTTCTTTGAATTTTTCATTTCCATTCTTGTTCAGAATATCTTGTAAAGATTGACCATATTTTTTTTCAATAAGTAAATCACTATCTACGAAATCAAATTTCAAATGTTTAGCCAGTTTTTCCCCAATAGATGATTTACCGGCCCCTGCCATACCTATTAATGATATTGAATTATTCATTTCTACTTCTATCTCTAACATTGGCAATCATTTGATATAGATTATTTAGGTCTTATCTGACCTGAGCCATTTACCAAGTATTTATAGCTCGTCAATTGCCTGACGCCCACAGGACCTCTTGCATGGATCTTATCTGTAGAAATACCAATCTCGGCACCCATACCAAACTCACCACCATCAGCAAATTGAGTTGATGCATTACTTAAAATAATTGCACTCTGAAGATGATTGAAAAAGTAATCAATATCTCGACCACTATTGCTGACTATCGACTCTGTATGACCTGAGCCATATACATTAATATGCCTAACTGCTTCTTCAACATCATTAACGACCTTTATTGAAACAATTGCATCAAGGTATTCTGTAGACCAATCATTATTAGTAGCTGTAATAATTTCTGGATCTAACATACCGACATTTTGGTCGCCTCTAATTTCACATCCTGATTCTTTCAATGCATTAATAATTGGAGCAAGATGTGATTCTAGGCTATCTCGATCAATCAAAATGGTTTCCGCAGCCCCACATATACCTGTTCGTCTCATTTTTGAATTAATTACAATTTGAATAGCTTCATCGATATTTGAGCTTCCTTGTACATAGACATGACAGATTCCTTCAAGGTGACCAATAATTGGTATTCTGGCATCGGATTTAACCTTAGCCATAAGATTTTTTCCGCCTCTTGGGACTAATATATCTAAATTTCCATCAAGCCCTTTTAGCATTAAATCAACAGCTGTTCGATCAGGATCTCTAACAAGTTGCACAGTATTTTCATCAATATTGTTTTCAATCAAAGCGGCCAATATTGAATCATGAATGCTTTTATTTGTTTCAATGCTTTCACTCCCTCCTCTTAATACCAATGTATTACCAGATTTCAAACAGAGTGCTGCTGCATCCGATGTAACATTTGGTCTGCTCTCATATATGATTCCAATGACACCAAGCGGCACAGAAACTTTTGAAATATTGAGCCCATTAGGCCTCGTCCATTCTTCTATTTTTTCACCAATCGGATCGGGTAATGTAGCAACTTCTTCAATGGATTTAATCATTGAGTCAATACGTTTATGGTCTAATAAGAGTCTATCTATATTAGCAGAGTTAAGATTCTTCTCTTTTGCATGCTTAATATCAACTTCATTCGATTTTAAAATTTTTTCACGGTTTTTATTCAAGTGATCTCTAATATCTAAAATTAATTTATCTTTCTTCTTGGATTCAATAGAAGAGAACTCAGCAGATGCTTTTTTCGCTGCTACGCCCATTTCTTTCATGTATTTATGGATTTTTTTAAGCATTCTCTTTTACCAAAAATATTGTGTAACGATCGCTGTTCTTAATAATAGAAATCGGCCCCTCATTCATTCCATTCGCAATAATTGTATTGCAATTACTATCTAAGCAGATTTTTGCAGCCTTAATTTTTGTCTCAATACCTCCACTTCCATATTCGGTTTTTGCTTTATTGCTAAGCATTTCTATCTCTGGAGTGACTTCTCTGATTCTTTTAATAAGTTTTGCATTTGGATTCTCTCTTGGATCTTCATCATAGAGTCCATCCACATCAGAAAAAAGTATCAGACAGTTTGCAGAGACCAATTCACACACTCTGGCTGCTAACTGATCATTATCACCATATTGGATCTCTTCAGTTGCGACTGTGTCATTTTCATTAATGATTGGTATTACATCCAAGTTAATAAGAGTTTCAATTGTGTTGCTAGCATTTTTATAACGTTTTTCATTGTTTAGGTCATCAAGCGTTAAAAGTATTTGGGCTGTTTTATGAGATCTTTTATTGAAGAATTCTTGATATGCATGAGCCAAGATAATTTGTCCAGATGCTGCAGCGGCTTGCTTTTCCTCAAGTTTCATCTTTGATTTTGAGATTCCAAAATAATTCCTACCCAAAGCAATTGCACCTGAAGACACAATTAATATCTCATGCCCTTCTTCCTTAAGAGAGACCAGATCATCGATCAGGCTATCCAACCAATTTGTATTCAATGACCTTTTCTCATCAACAAGAAGAGATGATCCTAGTTTGATGACTATCCTTTTAAATTTGGATAAATCCATATACTTTTTCTATTCATTTTCACTTCAAAGTTTTTAAAAATCTTAAAATATTGGTGGAGCTTCTGGTTAAAAATTGGAACCACCTATACTCTAAATTTCTTTTCCTCCATAACTACTCTAAGGGCAATTTTTAAAAGAGAATTGTAACAATTAAGAAATATTTACTTAACACTTGTGGTCATATTTACCTTTTACTATATCATGCACATTTTTTTAACTATCAGGATTCACCTTCCTTATGAATTTTAAGAGAACCAAAGTTATTTGCACTATTG
This sequence comes from uncultured Gammaproteobacteria bacterium, assembly GCA_964614345.1. Taxonomy (GTDB): domain Bacteria; phylum Pseudomonadota; class Gammaproteobacteria; order Magnimaribacterales; family Magnimaribacteraceae; genus AEGEAN-183. The sequence goes on from CAZTLP010000018.1 coordinate 22,019, forward strand.
GGCCTGCAACCCAAAGCTATTCCAGTCTAAAAAAACTAAAAGAAGCAGGTATGGATGTTATTAGAATAAACATGTCTCACTCTGATCATAAGTTTGCAAAAAAAGTTATAGAGAGAACTAAAAAGCTAAATGACACTCTTTCAAGTCCTGTTGGAATTCTTCTAGATACTCAAGGGCCTGAGATTAGGACTGGAGAAACATCACAAATTATTGATCTTAAACCCGGAGAAAAAGTAGCTATTACTGTGAGAGATGAAACAGATGTAGAGTCTTCTTCTATTCATGTAAATTATGAGGATCTAATTAGTAAGGTAAATGTTGGGGACCTTATATCTGTTGACAATGGCCTTATGAATTTTGAGGTTTTGCAAAAAGAGGAAGCTTTGTTGCATTGCAAAGTATTACACGGTGGTAGATTAGGAAGTAAAAGACATGTGAACATACCTGGGGTGAGGATAGATCTACCTTCCCTAACTAAGAAAGACAAAGAGGACATACTTTTTGGGATGAAACAAGATGTAGATTTTATTGCTTTGTCCTTTGTTAGAAGTGCCTCAGACGTTGAAGATCTAAAGGACTTTCTTAAATCAAGATTAAAAAAGGTAAAAATAATTTCTAAAATTGAAGACAAGGAAGGTCTGGCAAATTTAGATTTAATCACTAGAGTTTCTGATGGGGTAATGGTTGCAAGAGGAGATTTAGGAATTGAAACAGATCTAGCTAACCTACCTAATATTCAAAGAAAAATAATGCATAGATGTGCGAAATGGGGTAGGAGATCTATTGTTGCCACCCACTTACTGGAATCTATGATAGACAACCCTATTCCAACCAGAGCTGAGGTAACAGATGTAGCTAATGCTATTTATGAAGGAGCTGATGCAGTTATGCTTTCTGGAGAAACTTCTATTGGTAACTACCCTGTTGAATGTGTTGAGTTTATATCAAGAATTGCAAAACAAACTGAGAAATACAATACCCTTGGTTATGAAAAGGATCTTCATCTGGAGTCTGATTGGCACCATTTAGGTGTTGCAGCTAAGAATATAGCAGAACGCATAGATGCTGATGGAATCATAGCTATAACTAGATCAGGCTTAACAGCCCAGATAGTATGTAATGCTAAACCTTCCTCAATGCCGGTATTTTCTTTTACAAACAATCGCAAGACCTTAAGACAAATGTCATTAAGCGGGTCCTTAATTAACTACTATTCAGCTATCTCAACAGATCACGAAAAAACGGTTAAACGAGTTTTAAAAATATTAAAGAATAAGCTCAAACCAGAAAAAGAAATGAAATTTGTTCTTATCTCAGGTGTAATGTCTGAAAATTCTGCTGATGCCATAGAGATAAGAAGTGTTTAAAAGTCTTAAAATGGTGGTGGAGCTTCTGGTTAAGAATTGGAACCGCCTATTCCCTAAGTTTCTCTACCTTGTTAACTACTCTAATAATACCTTTTTGAGAGATAATTTTAAGTATTACTAATAATTTTTTTAATAGCTGTAGTCATATTTTCCTATTACTATATGATGCTGCTTTTAATTTACCGCATACATCCAAAATTAGGAATTTTGATTAATGTTAAACCTATTTTTAGAAAATTTTGTATTAATTTTTGTGGCCATTGACCCTATATCTTTGTTGCCCATTTTTGCTACTTTTACTCAAGGATTAAATCAAAAAGATCTTAGAACCCTTGGCATCCGCACCGGTGTAACGGCTTTCATAATATTGTCGGTCTTTTGGATGTTTGGAAGTCAAGTCCTTCAGCTAATGGGTATAAGCATTAATTCTTTTCGGATTGTGGGTGGAATGTTTTTAATGATCATTGCATATCAAATGGTGTTTATGCAAAGACAACAAAGCAGAGAGAAAACGGCAGAAAAGGCAATGGATGATGAGGCATTATCATCTCTTGCAACCTTTCCTTTAGCTATTCCACTCGTAGCAGGACCAGGGGCTATTACTATTGTCATCCTCTTATCAGAAAAGTCTGGAGATTCTATAAATTCTCATTTAGTTGGTTTTAGTCCTATCTTTATTATTGTTCTTTTAACCATACTATCTCTGTGGATTTCCGGAAAGATTGCAGAAAAACTACCTGTATCTGTATTGGGTGTTCTCCAAAGAACTTTCGGTTTATTGCTTGGAGCTTTAGCAATAGAGTTTGTAATTCAGGGTATAAGACTCACATTTAGTATTTAAAATCTTAAAATGGTGGTGGAGCTAGTCGGGATCGAACCGACGACCTCTTGCGTGCCACGCAAGTGCT
>CAZTLP010000019.1:0-23942 GCA_964614345.1 uncultured Gammaproteobacteria bacterium
AACTCAATGGAAAAAAGATTTCTGTAGATACTGAGAAATACCAAACTAGTATTGAAGGCATTTATGCTGTCGGGGATATAAATGATTATCCAGGTAAACTTGACTTAATTCTTTGTGGCTTTCATGAAACAACTTTAGCTGTTCAAGATGCTTATAGGAGGTGTTTTCCTGGAGAACGAGTTCCATTTGGATACACAACTTCTAATACAAAACTACATAAGAAATTAGGTGTAGAGATTGATTAATTTATTTTTTGTTTCGTCTGGAGTTTAGCTTAAGTCTTAAGGCATTAATTTTAATAAAACCTGTGGCATCACTTTGATCATATGAGTTTTCATCATCTTCAAATGTGACTATATTTTCATCGTAAAGACTATTTTCAGATTCTCTTGAAAGAATTTCTATATTTCCTTTCAGTAAATTTAGTTTAATGGTTCCGCTGACAGCTTCTTGCGTATCGTCTATGAGGGCCTGTAGAGCTTTTCTTTCCGGACTCCACCATAATCCTTTGTAAATAAGGTCAGCATACTTAGGCATAATGTCATCTTTTAAATGAGCAGCTTGACCGTCTAAAGTAATCGATTCTATGGCTCTATGGGCTTTAAGCAGTAAGGTGCCTCCAGGAGTTTCATAGCATCCTCTAGACTTCATTCCAGTAAACCTATTTTCAACTAGGTCTAACCTTCCAATACCATTATTTCCTGCTGCTATGTTTAAAGCATTAAAAATCTCGGAGGATGACATTTGTTGATTGTTTACAGATATTGGATCTCCCTTATGAAAATCTATTTGTATCATTTCTCCCTCTTCTGGTGATGCAGAAATAGCCTTTGTTCTTTGCCAAATTTCTTCGGGAGCAGGTTTTGATAGATCCTCTAATATTCCTCCTTCATAAGAAGTGTGAAGAAGGTTTTCGTCTACAGAATATGTGGGATCTTCATTCTGAACTTCAAAACTTATTTGATGATCATCACAGTAGTTAATTAAATCTGCTCTTGAAGAATATTCCCAAGTCCTCCATGGTGCTAATACTTTAATATCAGGATTTAAAGCATAACTTCCTAATTCAAATCTTATTTGATCGTTCCCTTTTCCAGTAGCTCCATGAGCTATGGCATCAGCATTTTCAGTTTCTGCAATTTCAATTAATTTTTTACTGATGAGAGGTCTGGCTATAGACGTCCCTAAGAGATACTCTCCTTCATACACAGTATTAGCTCTAAACATTGGAAACACGTATTCAGAAATGAACTCATCTTTTAAGTCTTCTATAAAAACTTTTGAAGCTCCTATTTCTCTAGCTCTTGACTCTACCTCTTGAGAATTATGTTCTTGCCCAATGTCAGCAGTGAATGCAATTACTTCAGCCGAGTACTGCTCTTTAAGCCAGTGAAGAATAACTGAGGTGTCTAGACCTCCTGAATAAGCGAGAACAATTTTATTTATTTCTTTACCCATATTCTTAAAAAATAGGCGCGTATTGTATACAGGTACTTATAAAAGGCTAGTAAAGGCTATCAAATCTTATTTTTAATCAACTTTTAAGTTTTAGATTACTACTTAACTCTTTGATATAACTAGGTTTTGTTCTACAACAACCTCCAACTATGGAGGCACCTTCTTTAATCCAGAGTTTAGCCTCTTCTAGATAGGCTTTTTCGTCAATTTCTTTAGCTGATTCCCAGTGCCTTTCTTGAGCTAACTTTAAATTAGATCCTTTTGTATCTAAAGAAACATTTTCTGCATTTGCATATCCTCCAATAGGAATATCAGTAAGTTCTTTAAGGGCCTGTATAGAGGGAGTTACTAGATTAGCTGCACAACAATTAACTAAATATGCATCTGGCTCTAGGCCATTAATTTCTGAAAAAGCTTGGCTAACAGTTTCTCCACTGGGAAGTATGTTCCTAACATCTCCATGAAGAGTCCAGCTTACCCAAACAGGCATATCTATTTCTAGTGCTGCTTTTAAAGCACATTTTGCTTCTAAAGCACTTGCCATAGTTTCACAGATAATAATATCAACTTTATCCTTGAGGATATTAGCGATTTCTGAATATTGTTTATTCATCTCTTCTTCTTCAAGAATTAAATCTGCTCGATAACTTGTTTCCAATGGGGGTAGAGAACCCAATATTTTAATGTCTTGCCGATGTGATTTTGATAAAGCGGTTTTTGCTATTTCTATAGATTTAATTGTTAGGCTTTCTAGTTCATTATCTAAATTCTCCCTGGATAGAATAGGTCTAGTAACGGCGTAGTTATTTATAGTTATATAATCACTTCCAGCTTCAATATAATCAGTATGTATTTCTTCTACCGTATCAGGAGCTTCTTTGAGTGCTAAAGCAGACCAAATAGACTCTACATGAGAAGGTACTTTTACGCCTCTTCTCCTGAGTTCAGTGCCCATAGCACCATCTCCTATAATCAAATCTTTCATAATACTTCTATAAGGTAATCTAAAACTTTATTGGGTTCTTCTACCATCAAAGTATGGCCAGAATTTTCTATCTCTTTAACTAAAGGGTCCTTAAATGAATTTATTAAATCTTTTGCTCTAAAAGGGGGTGTTAGAAAGTCTTTCTTACCAAGGATCAAAAGAGTTGTTGCAGATACTTTTGCTGCACTTTCTAATCCTGAATTATACTCAGTACAAGCTTTTAAATCTTGATATATAACTCCCTTATTTGATTTCTCTAATAGTTTTTTTGTAGAACCTGTCATCCACATTCCAGGATTAGTATTTCTACCAAGCCTAGCTTGATTGCTATATCCCATGTAAGTAAGAATATCTATAGCTTCAGGCTTATCTTTTTTTGCATAATCAAGAAGAACATCAGATACAGCCATCGGAAAGGCGGTCCCCACCATAACAAGGTTAACCGCTCTCTTTTCTGCTAATGCTGCTGCTTCAAGTGCAATCAAGGAACCCATGCTATGACCTATTACTGAAAACTCGTTAACTTTTAAATGATCTAAATAATCAATTAACCACTTAGCCATGTCAGGTATTGTTTTCAGTAATTTGCCTTTAGATCTCCCATGACCAGGAAGGTCAATACCTAAAACATTCCTATCCTTTCTAAGAAAGTACCTAATTGGTAATGTCCAGACTGTATGATCCATACCAGTTCCATGAATAAAGACTAAAGGGTGTTTGGTGTCTTTTAGATCTTCAGGCCCAGAAAAACTGTAAATATTTTTCATTACAAGATCTTATTTGCAGCCTTAAATCCTAAATCAAGATCATTGATTAGATCTTCAGGGTCTTCCAACCCAACAGAGAGTCTAATTGTTCCTTCTGATATTCCAGCTTTTTCTAATGAAGCTGCATCCATTCTATGATGAGTTGTGCTAGCTGGATGTATAACTAAAGATTTAGCATCACCAACATTGGCTAAATGTGAAAATATACTTAAATTTTCAATGAAAGCCTTCCCTGCTTCTCTTCCTCCTTTAAGTTCAAAGGTAAAAACAGCTCCACAACCTTTAGACAGAACCTTTGAAGCGAGTTTATGGTCTGGATGAGTTGTTAGAGTAGGATATAAAACCTTTTCTACTAAATCATGATTATTTAGATATTCAACTATTTTTAGGGTAGTAGCAACATGTCGATCCATTCTGAGACCTAAAGTTTCAATTCCTTGTAATACAAGAAAAGCTGTATGAGGACTCATGCATGCTCCAAAGTCTCTAGCACCTTCTTTACGTGCTCGCGATATAAAGGCGGCTGGTCCAAATTCTTGAGTAAATATCATATTATGAAATCCTGAATATGGCTCAGTAAGTTGAGGAAATTTACCTGATTTTTCCCAATCAAAATTTCCACTATCAACCAGCAAACCTCCTATTACTACTCCATGTCCAGAAAGGAATTTAGTTGCTGAATGAAAGATTAAATCAGCACCTAAATCAAAGGGTCGCATTAAATGAGGAGTTGTGAAAGTAGAATCTACAAGTAATGGGACTCCATTTTCATGACTTATATTAGATACAGTTTCTATATCCATAACATCTAATCCTGGGTTACCTAGTGTTTCTCCAAACACTAAACGAGTATTCTTTTTAAAACTTTTCTTTAGTAAATCTATATCTCTAAAATCAATAAATGTAGTTTCTATTCCAAAACGAGGGAAAGTATATTCAAGAAGATTGTGGCTACCTCCATACAAACAATTTGAAGCAATAATATGAGCACCGGTATCTAAGATTGTTGAAATTGCAAGATGCATAGCAGCTTGACCACTTGAAGTAGCTATTGCTCCTACTCCTCCTTCTAAGGCTGATATTCTTTCCTCTAGCACAGAATTTGTAGGGTTGGTAATTCTAGAATAAACGTGACCTGTTCTTTCTACATTGAAGATTCCTGCAGCAATTTCTGAGCTATCAAATACAAAAGATGAAGTTTGATAAATTGGTGTTGCCCTAGCACCAGTTGCAGGATCAGGTCTTTGGCCTGCATGAAGAGACAAAGTATCTGGTTTTAATTCTTTTGGATCTTTCATGATTATTTTATGTATTAATTAGTTTCTTTAATATTTATTTCTCTAAATACTGAAATAGCCATTAAAGGATAAATTACAAGTAAAGGCAAAGAAGCAAGGATTATTAAATTAAGAGCTACTTGATGACTTGAATAAATAATTAAAGATGCTGGGAGGATTCCCAATACAATTGCCCAAAATAACCTCAAATATCTTCCTGGATCTTGGTTCTGAGAAGAATTCTTTTGCACATGATATGCAATTACATATGACATAGAGTCATAAGAAGTAGTAACAAAAATAACTGTTATTCCACAGAAAAGAAAAAGCATTAAGGTATCAAATGGCATCGTATTAATAGCAGCTATAGCTAAGTTCCCATGAGTACTACCTGTAATTTGAGAAACAGCTAATGTTTTGTTTATATCTAGTTCCATGGAATAGCCACCTAGAATCATAAAAAACATCCAACTTCCAAGAGCACCAAAAATAAGCATGCCTAAGATAATCTCTCTAAGAGTCCTTCCTTTAGATATTCTTGCTACAAACAAAGCCACTAAAGGACCGAAAGCTACCCACCAAGCCCAATAAAAAACTGTCCAGGTATCAGCAAAATCTGATTGCTCTGTAATACCTAACGTACTCATCTCCCAAAAGTGCGTAAACATAAAGACTAAACCGTCAAAAGAAGATTTAATTATTTCAAAAGTAGGTCCAATAAATAAAACTAAAATTAGAAAAATACCTGCAAGTAGCATGTTTATGTCACTCAACCTTTTAATACCATTAGTTAAGCCTTTGTAGACACTAAATCCAAATAAGCCAACACAAAAACCTAATACACTTAGATCAACCAGAAATGTACTATCAAGGTTAAAGATTTCTGAAAAGCCTGTACTTAACATGGGTAAGTAGGATCCTATGGTTCCACCTGCTGCACCTATAGTTGCAACGACAAAAAGAAAATCTACTATTCTGCCTAATAAAGAGTTTTCTACATTTCTTAGACCTAATCCTCTAAGGCTCGAACTTAAGCGCAATGTACTTAACTTATATTTATAAAAAGCTACTGAAAGAGCAACTGCAGGTACGGCATAAACAGCCCAAGCACTAATACCCCAGTGAAATAGACCGTAAGCGGTTGATAAAGCATATGCTTCTTCTGAAAAAGGAATGATTCCAAATAAAGATTCATCTACATAATAACCCCATTCAACTCCTGACCAGTAGATAATTCCTCCGCCTATTCCTCCACAGAAAAGCATCCCCATCCAGCTAATAGTTGAAAATTCAGGTTTTGCTTCAATGCCTCCAATTATGTATCTACCGTGCTTCGAAAAGGCTAGATAAAGCATGAAGATAAAGCAAACTGGTGTTAGAAGTAAGTAAATTGGACCGAATATAGAAATAACAGATTCTTTATAACCTTCAATAAGAATGGCAGTTTGTTCAGCATTGTAAAGTATAAAAAAAGCGATGCCGATTACTACAACTAAACTTGTTACAAAAGTAATGTAGTCAACATTTTTTCTATTAAAACTGTTGAAAATTTCTTCCATATCATAAAGCATAACTTCCAGCTAACTAGAATGTAAGAGCAATTCAAGAAAAAGAAATATAAGTTTCCATTAATAGCATATGGCATTGCCATTCCCTTTCTTAAATTAGATTGAATTAAATAAAGGAGAGTAGATATTTAAGATTTCTGTTCCACAGAATCTATCAATTTTTGAAGCTCTCCACTTTCATGTAATTCCGTGAGTATGTCACTGCCCCCTATCAACTCTCCTTTTACAAACAGCTGGGGAAAAGTTGGCCAATTTGAAACTTTAGGCAGGTTAGCCCTTATCTCTGGATTTGAAAGAATATCAACAAAAGAGAAAGGTTTACCACATGCGATTAATAACTGTGTAGCTCTTGAAGAAAACCCACACTGAGGAGCATCTGGAGAACCCTTCATGTATAAAAGTATGGGGTTAGAGTTTATTTGTTCTTTTATTTCTTGTTCTATGTCCATAGTAAAAATTTTATCTCATTTACATAAGTGAAGATACTTTTTAACTGCTTTGCTCATACCAAATTTAAGTGAATCAGAAATAAGGGCATGGCCTATTGATACTTCGTCAATATTGCATCGTTTAAGAAATAGACCTAAATTGGATAAATCTAAATCATGTCCTGCATTAACACCCAATCCTAAGTTATGTGCGTGTGTAGCTGCCTTAGAGTAAAGATTAATTAATTTTTCTGTTTTTGCTTCAGATCCATATAGTTCTGCATATGGACCTGTATAAAGTTCTATTCGATCTGCACCTACTTCTTTAACTTTGGAGATACTTTCTTCGTCAGGGTCAATGAATAAGCTCACCCTTGATCCATAAGACTTTATCTTTTTTATTAAAATAATTAGCGAATTATTATCTCCAAATAAATTCCATCCATGATCTGAAGTTAATTGATTCGGATCATCAGGAACTAACGTGCACTGGTCAGGTTTATATCTATCAATTAACTCTATAAACCCTGGATATTTACCTTTTTGAGGACTAAATGGGTTTCCTTCTATATTAAATTCAACATTCAATTCAGATGTTAGATCTTTTAGGATCCTTACGTCTTCAGGATTAATGTGTCTCATGTCATCACGAGGATGAACTGTGATTCCATCACAACCACTTTCAATACAAATCTTTGAAAATTCTTTAATACTAGGATTACTGCCTCCCCTAGCATTTCTTAACCAGGCAACTTTGTTAACATTTACACTTAATTTAGTCATTTTTTTCTACTTCTATAACTACTTTTCCTTTGGCATGTGAAGTTCCTACTTTTTCATGTGCCTCTATTATATTTCTTAGAGAATAAACTGAATCTATTACTGGTTTAATTACTTCCGCCTCTACTAATCGACTTAACTCACTTAAACCTGAAGAACTCGGTCTGTATATTGACCAATGAATATTTATAGGTTTTGCTTCTCTTTTTACTTGTTGCCTCAGTTTTAAAGCTGAGGGCACACCAATAAGAAGACCCTTTTCATCAATTGTTCTGAGAAAAGGATGATTTAATGTAATGTAATGAGAATTAGCTTCTTCTTTTAATATTCTTAAGCAATTACCTACAGAATCCGAACCTCCGAAATCACCTAAACAATCAAAAACAAGGTCGTAATCCTCTAAAAGTTCATAAAATTTTTGTGTGTTATAGTCAATTGCTATTTCTGCTCCAAGCTTCTTTACTAAAGCATGATTTGATTCACTGCAGGTTGTTGCTATTTTGGCTCCCCAGTACTTAAGTAATTGAATGGCAAAAGTTCCTACTCCGCCTGAACCTGCTTGAATAAATACTTTTTTATCTTCCAAATCTTGCGGTCTAATACCAGCCCATCTTATTAATGCTGTCCACGTAGTTATAGCTACATATGGCAATGAAGCAGCTTCATTGAACGACAAATTTTTGGGTCTAAAATCAATTTCATTTTGATTAAATGCTGCATATTCACAATAGGTTCCACTGTCAGGATTTGAACTGCTACCGTAAACTTCATCGCCCTCTTTAAATTTTGTAACTTTAGAACCAACTTCCTTAACAATTCCAGAAACATCACTCCCTAAAACCCAAGGAAATAATTGTTTTCTCTGTTTTTCAAATATAGTTTTGCCGTACCCTTCTCTTTTCATTAAATCAATAGGGTTAACTGAAGTGGATTTAATCTTTACAAGTACTTGGTTTCTATTGATACCAGGAATTGGTAAATCAGTAATTTGCTCAAACACAGAAGAATCTCCGTATCTACAGATAGGTATTCCTAACATACTTACAACTATAAATTAGAATAAACTGAATCGGCTACATCAGTGGCAGTCTTCCACGCGGTTATTCCAGGATGCATCTGATTCATTATAAAACCCAAAGACACTTTGTTATCTGGGTCAGCAAATCCTAAAGACCCTCCTGCTCCGCCATGGCCAAACGCACCTTGTCCTGGACCCATACTGACATGCTCTGTACCCAACATAAATCCCAATCCAAATCTAGTGTGCATTCGACCTAAAACTAAGTCCCTGCCATCTGACTGTGTTTGTCTTGCTAATTCTATTGTTTCTGGTTTAAGAACATGAACTCCATCACGGCTTCCACCATTTGCTAGGACACCATAGATTTTTGCTATAGATCTTGCAGTGCCATGTCCATTTGCTGCAGGAATTTCAGCATTCCTCCATTTTTTTGTATTAGCTTCCATTCCTTTTTCTGGATCCATTTCAATAGGCGGATTGCTAAAAGCAGCGCCTGCTGGGGTGTTTGTATCACCAAAATCTAATAAGAATTTCATAGGGCCTGGAATAAAAAATTTTGGTAATTTCCTGATCAAAGGAAATAAAAATTGCATTGGCCCAGGTTTTGAAGGATTGAGTTCAGTGACTCTAGAAAACTCAGAATCAGGAAGTCCAATCCAGAAATCTAAATCTAAAGGATCAGCTATTTCTTCTTTAAAATATTGTCCGATGGTCCGTCCATCAATTCTCCTTAGTACTTCTCCAATTAGGTGGCCGTAGGTAATTGCATGATACCCATGAGCTGTACCGGGTTCCCATAACGGTTCTTGTGAAGCTAACTCACTACAAATTAAATCCCAATCACAAAAAGCGCCCTGATCTAAGGGTTTTCTAATGCCACAGAGGCCTGATTTATGACAGAACAGATATCTTACGGGTATAGTTTCTTTTCCTCCTTGTGCAAATTCAGGCCAATAATTTGCTACAGGTAAATCTAAATCTAACTTTCCTTGTTCTACTAATTGTAAAAGGCAAATAGCAGCTATGCCTTTGGTTGAAGAGAAAACATTTACAATGGTATTTTCTTGCCATTCAGTTCCTTCAGAAGGATTATTTAATCCTCCCCATAAATCTAATACCGTCTCCCCTTCAATCTCTATGCTAATCGCAGCACCTAATTCAAAACCCGTACTGATACTTTTACTAAATACTTCCCTTGCTTCAGAAAATTTTTCATCACAATATCCGTTTACCATTATTCCTCCTAAGGTTAGTTTTTTTTAAGATTTAGGCCTCCATAATAACAGCTGACTTGTTTTAGCCATATAAGCTGAATAATCAGGTCTATTAATCAAACTACGTTTATCCATCATCGAGCAAGTTACTAGGGTAAACATTAAAGTCATGCTCAAAGGACAAATAAATAGCCACCAAAAATCTGAATTGACTGAAAGGGTCATCAAATACAGACCCCACCAAAATAAGACCTCACCTAAATAGTTAGGATGTCTAGAGTATTTCCAAAGAGATCTACTCATCGTTTTACCTTTATTCTCAGGCTTAGATCGAAACTCTCTCATTTGCTCATCAGCTAAGTGTTCTAGTATCACAGCACAAATAGTAAAAAAAGAAAAAATATAGAGTGCTATCGGTATAGTAGAAAAATCATAAAGAAAATAATAATAAAGTGGAAATAAAGAAAAGTTGACTTGTAAAGTTGGATACAGGTGTATTCCAAAAAAATCTATAAGATAAGGAAATTTTTTAAATCTAGTTTTTAGATCTATATATCTGAAATCTTCGTGCTTTAACCCTTTCCAACCTTTTCTCCAATTATTCGTTAGCCTTACAGACCAATATGTAACAGGTACTAGAATTACTAGAATCTTCATAAGATTTTCATCCTTTTCATAAGACAGAAAACTTAAAAATAGAACAATTGGTAAAGGAGCAATTGACCAGAAAGGGTCATAGAAACTAGAATTTTTAGCTAGAACACTCGCAATATAGATTATTAAGGTAGCTACTATATGGCCTACAGTTATAGCTTTCCACAAATGTCCATCAATAAAAAAAGAGGAACTTATAACTGCTGCAAATAAAGACAATACATAGCTTAAAACGCAAAGTAAAAAAGCTTTGTTCATTATGAGCTTACAATAAGATCACGTTTTCTATCTTCTAAAGTATTTTTTACAGGTGTTAATGGAAGAGGATTAATACTTCTCTTTCTTGCCTCTTTAGAAACATCACCATAAAGAGTGTTCCTTTGCTTAGGAATTCTTTTTAATTTTGTTATAAATTCATATATTTGATCTACAGAGAATTCCTGGCCGTGTTCAGCTCCGGCGGCTCTTGTTATTGATTCATTCATTAGGGTTCCACCCAAATCATTAGCGCCTGAATTTAGACATTCTTCAATGCCGCCAATTCCCATCTTCGCCCAGGAAGTTTGTATGTTAGGAATATGCTTATTAAAAACGAGTCTAGAAACACTGTGCATAAGAATAGACTCTCTCAAAGTTGGGCCATAACGTGATTGCCCTCTTACATACATTGGTGCTTCCATAGGAACAAAAGGCAATGGTACAAATTCTGTAAATCCTCCTGTTTCCTTCTGTAGGTTCAAAATATGAAGTAAATGTCTGGCCCAATGAATGGGTTTATCTACATGACCAAACATTATTGTAGCCGTGCTTTTCATACCTATCTCATGAGCAGTTTTCATTACAGTTAACCATTCCGAAGTATTAATTTTGTCAGGGCAAATTACATCTCTTATTTGATCATCTAATATTTCTGCTGCCGTTCCAGGTAAAGTATTTAGACCTAATTGATTCAACTCTAATAGGTACTCACCGAGATCTTGATTTAAAGTACTGGCACCTTGCCATATTTCTAAAGGTGAAAATGCATGTATGTGTAATTCAGGCTGAGTAGCTTTTATGGCCGAGATGATTGATTTATATGTGTTTCCATTGTAACTAGGATGTATTCCTCCCTGTAGACAAACTTCAGTAGCTCCCCTTTCAAAAGCTTCTTGTGATCTTCTGGTTATTTCTTCTAAAGAAATATCGTAAGGTTTACCTCTGAGACCCTCTGATGTCTTACCTTTAGAGAAAGCACAGAAAGTACAGTGAAAATAACAAATATTGGTGTAATTAATATTTCTATTAACTACAAAAGTAATCTCATCTCCTACAATGTCTTGTCTTAATTCATCTGCTGCATCTCTAAGGTATGTAAAATCAGGACCTCTGGCCTCAAATAAATTCACAATCTGTTCTTCTTTTAATCCTTTATTTTGTGTAGCTAAATCTATTATCGTTTTAAGTTTAGAAGAATGTCTTAGTGGAATAATGGATTGGGGTTTGGTCTTAAATTCTGGGTTTTCTCTACCTGTAGTCCATTCCGTGTCCCTTGCAAGACCAGTAGAATCAGAGAGTTTTAAAATTCTAGAATGAAGTTTGTCATCTACCCAAGAACTAAGATCGTTTAAATAAGATGGGTAGATAGTTAATCTAGGAGATAGATTCTTTCCGGAAAGGTAAGTTTGTTTTTCTAAGTCTATTAGATGCGGCCAAGGTGCCTCTGGATTGACATAGTCAGGTGTAACAGGAGAAACGCCTCCCCAATCATTAATTCCTGCATCAACAAGTAAATTTAAATTATCAGGACTTAAATTAGGAGGAGCCTGTATTGACATGGATGGCCCAAATATTATTCTAGCAACTGCAATTGTCCATAAGAGTTCCTCTACCAGGGGCTCTTCATGCCCTGACATTTTAGTATTTAATTTGGGTTTAAAATTTTGAATAATTACTTCTTGAACATGACCATACTTGTCATGACTCTTTTTAATATCTATTAAAGAATCAACTCTTTCCTGCCTTGTCTCCCCTATTCCAATTAATATTCCAGTGGTGAAAGGTACCTTAGCTTTTCCAGCTGAATCCAATGTAGCCAATCTTTTTTCTGGGTCTTTGTCAGGAGATCCATAATGCGGGCCTCCTTTTTCACAAAGTCTTTTAGAAGAGCTTTCTAACATCATTCCCATTGAAGCTGCTACAGGTCTTAACTCCTCTATTTCTTGAGAAGTCATGCAGCCAGGGTTTAAATGAGGTAATAATTCTGTATTTTCTATAACTGCATTAGAGGCTTCTTTTAAATATTCTAAAGTAGATTGATAGCCCATGTTGGCTAGAGCTTTTCTAGCAGTTGAGTACCTTAATTCAGGTCTTTCTCCTAAGGTGAATAGAGCTTCTTTACACCCTAAGAGCTCAGCATTCTTTGCAGAATCAATTACTTCTTTTAAGGACATATAAGGTGATGAAACTTTTTTTGGAGTTTTTGCAAAAGTACAGTAATGACAAACATCTCTGCATAAATGAGTTAAGGGAATGAAAACTTTTGGAGAGTAAGTAACTAAAGACCCGTGACCCTTATCTCTGATATTAGATGCCTCTCTAATTAAATCAGAAGTATTCGTACTTCTAGCCAGAGCTAGTATTTCTTTTGTTTTCAATTAACTAATATTTTCTAATAGAAAATTAACGGAATCTTTCATAGAGGCTCTTCTGGCTTTCCAGTTTCCACCTAAGTGAGCTCCTATTTTGGCTCTGTCCTTAAATAATTGAGCCCGTTCATGAGGTTCATTCATAAAGGTTTTTTTGCCTTCCTTATCTTCATGGTAATGCGAACCGTCCTTTCCTACCATAGTATGCCTACGGCCAACTGCTATGGCATTGGGTATAAACATTACAGGGTCTATAGCATCAAAGGAGTGATGACTGCCTTCGTAAGAAATTATCTTACTATTACCTCCGTTTTCATTTATAGCTGGGGATAATTTTTCTATTAAAATAGAAGGAGTGTAATCATCATCAGCACCTATAAGGGTTAAAATTGGTGATTTACTCCATCTCATTTCCTCTGGCCACATAAAAGCACCTGGATAAAAGGCGATATGACCAGCAAATCTTTCTCCTTCAGGAGCAAGTTTTTCAGCCAACGGCTCCCAAGCAGAATAAATAGCTGTACTTCCACCAAGGCTCCAACCTGTTATAAAAATTTTAGTAGAGTCTATATCAGGATGATTAGATAAAATCTTTAAGGCGTTAAAACAATCGGCTAGAACTGTAGCCAAAGTTACTTGCATTTGATCTTCAACAATTGAAACAACTTGCCTAGCATCAAAACTACTTACCCTAAAAATTGCAAAACCATTATTTAAAAAATTGACAGCATGTTCATGATGATGGCCTCTCCAACCTAAGCTTCCATGCATACAAATAACCAAAGGGTATTTTTCTTTCTTTTCTTCCGGGAAAACAAGAGTGCCAAACATATCTTGTTCTTCACATTCTTTAGAATTTAGAATATGAAAAAATTCAAATGGGTTTGTAGATTTATAAGCTACTACCCCATCATCACCCGATTGAAATTTATGTTCCGTCATATTGAATAGATTTTATATAGTCTAGCGCTTTAGTGTAACCACTTTTCTCAATTAGTTTAGTTAAATCAGAATCTCTATCAATATCAAATTCTAATCTTTTAGAACGATAAAGTCTTACTTGAATTCCTTCCCTGTGAGCTAATTCCATATGAGCTAAGCAGCTCCCTGGTCCATATTTAAATTTCAAGATATCTGGAGGAGTACAAATCATACAATTAGTACCTTCTCCCATAGAGTCGGGTGAGATAGTTACTCCTTTTTTAAATTCTTTAATCAGAGTTTTATGTTTTTTTGAAACAGATTTCAAAACAGAAGCATCAGTTCTGGGTACGTCTCCATGCAAAATTAAAATCGTCTTGGCTCCAGATTTTTTAGCTTTTAATGAAGCTTCTGTTATGCCTTGATTGAGACCTGGTTTTTTTTGTAAAAGAGAATTAAACCCCAATTCTTTAACATATTTTACGACATCTTTATCTTCAGTTACGACGAGATACTCATTAAATAACTTACTCTTTTTTTGACTTAATAATATCTTTTTTAGCATGTATTTAACTAGTACTCTGCGCTCTTCTAAATTCAACACATCGCCAAGTCTGCTTTTAGGTCTTTTAAAAGATTTAATAGGTGTAATGGCCCAAATCATAGTACTTAAGATAACTTTCTTAATTCCTCTAAACATAACTTGGCTAGAGATACTTTATCTTCATTATTTTTCATATAAATGGAATCTACTAAATAGTCTATTGAGCTTATGTTATCTTGGTTATCCTTGTCCTTTTGATCTATAACTAAAATATTAATTAATTCTGAATAATGAGCAGCTATGGCATTCACACTCGGTTCAATTTTCATCTCATCCATAATTTTAGCGGTCGGTCCTTTGATGGAATCATTATCTATAATAGGAGAAACAGCAAGAATAGGTATCTTAGTTTCAAGTAGAAAGGTTCTAATTTTATTGATAGATAGTATCGGATCTACACTTAAATAAGGGTTAGATGGACAAATAATGACACCTGTAAACTTATCATCTTTTATTTGCTCTTCCAGAGAAGTTGGTATTTCAGCAACCTCACTTCCTAAAAATTTAATTTTTTCAATCTTCGGATCGCATTTATGTTTTACAAAATACTCCTGAAAACTTAATTTTCCTTGGTCAGTCTGTATCATCGTTTGTACAGGACTTTCAGACATAGGAAGAATGTTGTGTTTAAGACCTAACTGACTTGATAGATTTCTTGTCACCTCAGATAACTTAAGTCCCTTTTTTAGCAATTGAGTTCTTCTTATGTGAGTAGCTAAGTCCTTATCTCCTAATTGGAACCAAGTATCAAGACCATATTTTTTTAAACTCCCTAAAGCATTCCATGTTTCTTCTTTAACTCCCCATCCTTTTTTTGGATCATTTAAACCAGCTAATGTGTACATAACGGTATCCAGGTCTGGTGATATGTATAAATCTAAATGTATAAAATCGTCACCGGTGTTAACCAAAAATACAATTTCTTCGGGAGTTGTTAGTTGTGATAAACCATAAGCTAACTTTGCACCCCCCACACCACCGCACAGAGCTAAAATCTTTTGTTTCATAAGTTATCTAAAAAGATCTTCTGATGCCTTTCTTATTAAGGCTTTAGCATTATTCATATCACTTGATTCTTTCATCCCCTTCACCAATATCACTGGTAAACCTTCTTTTCCTTGACCCATCAACAACGAAGCTGCAGATGCTATTTCATCTGCTATTCCTACTTCTGTAACTTCTAGGGTATTACCAAATAAATCGCTTTCTCCTCTCAAATCAGATAAGACCTCAGCTCCACTTGAACCTATCGCTATGCCAACTATTCCGTTTCGCCATGCTCTTCCAGAACTGTCATTAATAATGACACCAATTTTTATTTCAGTCTGTTTTAGTACTTCTATTTTGATTTCTGTAGCACTTTTATCTGGATCAACCGGTAATAATAATACTCTAGGATTATCATTGTCTGACTCTAAATTTGAACGATCTATACCAGCATTAGCATGGATTAATCCGAGGTTATTTTCTACAACTATTACTCCTTTTCTGTATCTAATAACTTCTTTAGATTCATTAAGAATTAATTGCACAAGCCTAGGATCTTTATCAGTTTTATTAGCAAGATCCTTAGCTTCTTGAGAAGGGCTGATTTCATTTAAAAACGCATACCTGCCTTCAGATTTAGAAATAATTTTCTGAGCTATGACAAGAATATCTCCATCATTTAAAGAAACTTTATTCTTTTCTAATGCCTTAAGAATTATCTCTACTAAATTATCCCCTTGATTAATTAAAGGAATGTCTTCAAGAGCAATTAGTTCAATTTTTTTCAATTTTATTTTTTGCCGGTAACTTTAATTCCTGAGTGAGAAATTGCATGATGCTTATTGATGCTAATTAATACAGAAGTCATGGCTTCTACAGCAGCAGAATTAGGTAGCATGCCTGCGTGCCAACCTTTCATACCCAATGCATTTACTAAATCAATAACCTCTTGCCTCCATTCTTTTTTATTTCCACAAACTAGAACATCACAGTCAATTTCTTTATCACTTTGTAATAATCCTGCTGAAATATTCTGAAAAGCTGATACTACTCTTACATCATCACCCAAAATAGTTTGAGCTATTTCTGCTGCAGAACCTTCACTAGGCAATTGAACGGTAGCAACTTTAGGCGGCATTAAAGGTACTGTGGTATCTATAAATAACTTACCTTTTAATTCAGTTTTACACTCTTCTACAATACCTCTTTGATGCGCAAAAGGAACAGTCAGAATAACTATCTCTCCCTGAAGGGCTGCATCTTTATTTAACAAACCTTTGCTATTTTTGCCTAAAGATCTTTCTGCTTGTTGTGCTTTCTCTAAGGTCCTGGAACCGATAATTACCTTAAATCCTGCTTTTAATAATCTAGTTGCAAGACCTGTCCCTAGATCACCTGTTCCCCCTAAAAGGGAGATAAGTTTTTTGTCCATAGTTAAATCTTATTTACTAGCTACAGAACCGCCGTCACAAGCTATGGTCTGTCCAACAGTGTATTCACTAGCTCTTGAACATAGAAATATAGCTAAGCCAGCAATGTCTTCCATATCACCCACTCTTCCACTAGGGTTTCCTTCACCAACTTGTGACCAGTCAACATCAGTTTCACCTCCAAAGCCTACCCCTGTACTTAACATCCAGGTTGGGAATGGTCCGGGCGCTATGGCATTAACTATAATTTTTTCTTTTATTAAAGTAGCTGCTAATATTCTAGTTAAATGATGCAAAGCTGCTTTAGAAGGACCATAGGCATAATTTTCAAAAGCACCTGCAGTTAGTCCATCAACCGAACCAATATTTACTACTCTCGAAGGGTCATTTTTCACACCTTCTCGAAGTAAAGGCAATAGCTGTTGTGTTAAGAAAAAGACACCCTTAACATTAGTATCCATTACCTTATCCCAGCCCTTTTCAGGGTACTCATCTAGAGGAGAACCCCAGGCTGCACCTGCATTATTTATTAAGATATCTAAATGACTTTCTTTATTGCTGAGTTCAGAAACCAATGACTCGATACCTTCTAAATTTGAAAGATCAGAAGGTAATGAGATACATTCACCACCGTATTCCTTTGTCAGTCTTTCAGCAGTAGCATCACAAACCTCTGCTTTTCTAGAGCTAATATATACCTTTGCGCCACTTGCTAAAAAACCAGCAGCTATCATTTCCCCTATTCCTCTAGAGCCTCCTGTAACTAGTGCTACTTTACCTTTTATTGAAAACAAGTCTTTCATAATTACTCCTTGATAAATGAATTAAAACCTCAATATATATAGTGTAGGTGCCTTAGGGGCCTACGTAAATTAAATAATAACTTGCTTAAATAAGGAGTAAAAAATGTTAAATACAACTTTTGATTCAATTTGGAGAGACATCTCTCCTTTTGCTGTTGGGTTTGATAGAACTTTTGATACTTTGGAACTACTAGCTAGTTCTAGAGCTAAAGAAACTAACTATCCCCCATACAACATAAGAAAAATATCTGAAGATCAATATGCTATTGAACTAGCAGTTGCTGGTTTTGAAGATAAAGATATAGATATTGAATTAGTAGAGGAAACTTTAACTATTAAAGGCAATAGACCAAAAGAAGCTAGTGATGGACTTCTTCATCAAGGTCTGGCAGCTAGAGATTTTGTTAAAAAGTTTGTTCTTTCTGATGATATGGAAATAAAGGGAGCTGCTTTATCAAATGGCATGCTCTATGTAGGGTTGGAAAGGATTATCCCTGATGAAAAGAAACCTCGAAAGATTAAACTTACATCAAAGAGTAAACTTTTAGGTTAACTTCACAAAACAGTGGGGATAGTACTGATTATCCCCGCTGCTTTTATTCTTATAGTGGTTTTCTGAAGAGAAGTGTCATCCTGTCACTTTCTCCTATAGATTCGTATTTTTCTCTGTCCACTTCATTGAGCCGTAAACGTGGAGGTAAAGTCCAAACCCCTTTTGGATGATTTTTTGTATCTTTTGGATTAGCATTTATTTCAGATTTTGCTACAAGCTCAAACCCATTATTTAGAGCTACCTCGATAGCATGAGCTTCTGTTACATAGCCGCTGCTCTTCATCGCTTTTAGACTTGTACCTGGATTCGCTCTATGCTCAACCACTCCAAATATTCCTCCTGGCTTCAATGCAACCATGGAACTCTTGAAGATAGAATCCATTTGTGGACCTAACCAATTATGTAAATTTCTAAACGTTAAAATAGCATCAACACTATTTGGTTCAGCTAAATTTGAACTTAAACTTACGATCTCGACTCTTCCAAACATTGGATCACTGTCCATCTTCTTTTTAAAACCATCCATATAGTAGCTGCCCTGAGCAGCAATTAGAGTCCCTGGATAGTGAATATAATTAGCTAAAATTTCTGTGTACCACCCTCCTCCAGGATTTAACTCAACTACGGTCATATCAGGTTGAATATTAAAGAAGGTAAGGGTTTCATAGGGGTGCCTATAAACATCCCTTGTAGTGAACTGTGGCGTTCTGTCTTGGCTTTCTATGGACTCCTTCAAACTGTGAGAGAGTAGATTTGGTGCATTGATTAGCAAAATTAATACTAGAAAAAAACTTTTAATTGTTTTCATAATTTATTACCTTTTTAAAAAAATATTTTAACAGTTAGTTAAAGCTATATAGCTGTCTTTAAAAGAGTAGATATTACTCTTTCTAATTGCTCTAAAGTACCGCATTCAAAAACCTTAGTGCAATACGCTGAATAAGTGTTCATGACAGAGTCTCCGGTATTCCAACGATACTTACCTTCTGGATTTAACCAGTAGACTTGTTTTGATCTCTCATATACAGACTTTAAGAGTTCAGCTTTTTCAGGCCCAAAATTATTTCTAGCATCTCCCAGAATAACCACGGTTGTTTTTTTATCTATCTCGTCAATGCAAAGACTAACAAAATCTGAAAATGCGTGAGAATAATCTGTAGATCCTCCTCCATACTTGGAAAGAGCGGACTCAATTGAATCTTCTAAATTACCGGCTTTAAATTCATCTGTAACCTCACCTAAATGAGAGGAAAAAACAAAAGCTCTAATTTTTGAGACTACTTCAGTTAAACTAAAAAGGAACATCAGCATAAAACGAGCATAAGCACCCACTGATCCACTGACATCACAAATAACTAATATCTTAGGTCTATCTACTTTCTTATAAGACCATCTTAAATTGAATAAAATGCCTTGATTAACCCAGTTATCTTTAATAGTTTTTCTTATATCTAACTTCCCTCTCCTGAAATTTTTCTTTCTTCTAGAGTGCATGTTAGCTAGCTTTTTTGCCATTCTTCGAACTAGAGAGTGGACTTCATGTAGGTAAGATCTATCAATCTGACCCATATTCATAGATTTAAATACCTGTTCCCTTAATTGTTCTCCGGTTACATCACCATGCATTAGAAACTGTTGTTGAACATAATCAGATACCCTTTCTCTAAGATGAGTAAGCTCATTTCTTAATTTCTGTTCAAGGTCTGAAGGCAGCCCATCTTTATTGGCTTGCCCTAACAAACTAAGTTCTTCTTCAAGTTTACCCACTCCCATGATGTCTAGTATTCGTCTTGAAAAAACAGCCCTTTGCGTAAAATATTTTATTTCTCTGATTTCTGCTTCTTCTGCCGCTTGAGAAATTGATAACTCAATGTCTGAATAGCTATCAGAAAGAAGGTGTTGCGCTAAATCTGAATTGGCAGCTTCATTTGTAGGTAAGTCAGGAATTTCTTTTACTAAAGTCTCTTCACTTGATAATTTTTCTCTAAAAAAATCTTCAAAACAAGCATCAAACTTTTCTTTTTCTTCAGGTGTTTTAGAAAGGGCTAGTGATAGAGTATTTTTAAGTAGTTCTCTATCATCATATCCTACCCTTTCAATTACTTCAGTTGCGTCTAAAGTTTCTGCAGGTGAGACCCTAACATTTACATTTCTAAGGGTTTTTACAAAATCTGTTAAGGCTCGTTCCATAAAGTTTAGCCGTCAGAAGCCATAACTAATCGTGGTACCTCTTTCTG
This sequence comes from uncultured Gammaproteobacteria bacterium, assembly GCA_964614345.1. Lineage (GTDB taxonomy): Bacteria > Pseudomonadota > Gammaproteobacteria > Magnimaribacterales > Magnimaribacteraceae > AEGEAN-183. The sequence continues at coordinate 20,315 of CAZTLP010000019.1, forward strand.
AACAACATCTATGTCTTGCTGATGTTTTAGAAGTACATTTAATGTACTTTTTGCTAATTCTTGACTTAATTCATCAGCATTAAGAAGAATGAGGGTTTTAGCCCAATCAATTGTTTCACTTATTGCAGGAAGCTTCTTCAAATCTAATTCTCTAAGTCCTTGAACAAAATCAACCAATTGAATCTGTAGATTCTTACTGATTTCTGGAACTCTCGCTTGAATAATTTCTCTTTCTAATTTGGCATCAGGAAAAGGTATATATAAATGCAAGCACCTTCTCTTAAGAGCATCTCCAATTTCTCTACTGTTATTACTAGTTAAAATAACCAAAGGTTTAACCACAGCTTTCTTCACTCCCAGTTCAGGTATTGAAACCTGAAATTCAGATAATATTTCTAACAAGAGTGCTTCAAACTCTTCATCTGCTTTATCAACTTCATCAATTAATAAAACCGTTCCTTCAGTAGAGGTTAATGACTTTAACAAGGGTCTAGATTCGAGAAATTGTTCTGAAAAGAAAATATCTTCAAACTCCATTAATCTGTCAAGCGAATCCTTCAGGCCTTTAGCACCTTCTAGTACTTCTTGCATCTGTTCTTTTAGAATCTGGGTGTAAAGTAATTGTTTACCGTACCTCCACTCATACAATGCCTTGGTTTCATCTAAACCTTCGTAACATTGGAGTCGTAAAAGCGCTTTTTTATAGTAGAGTGCTGCGGTATTGGCGAGTTCAGTCTTTCCTACTCCCGGAGGACCTTCTATTAGAATAGGTTTTTCTAACTCATTTGCTAAATAGACTGCTGTAGAGATTTGTTCACTACAAATGTACTGATGTTTCGCAAAACCTTTAGTGATATCAGCTATTTTTTTGGCTGGTCCTTTGCTCATTAACTAACTCCTATTTTTTAACAGTTTCTTAATTTCTTCCACAAAAACTATTGGTTCATCTATAAATAAATGGTGCATAGCACCTGGAATACCTATTACAGCTTCCTCAGATAAATTTCCTACATACTTTGTGTAATCTAAAATCTCTTGAGAAAAAATCTGGCTCATTAAACCATATACTAGATAAATTGGACATTTTAGGTTCATAAAAATCTCTGTTAAATCCTCATATTGATAGGTTTTCATGATCAATCCATCTGATTTAAGCACCCATCCTGCTTCGGTCTCTTTAAAGGAATTTAAAGCAATATGTTTTAAGAGAAAATCATGCCTACAAGGCTGTGGAGGGATTAATCTAAAACTTTCAACAGCAGAATCTAGATCTTCATAAACAAAGTCTGTTCTTACCATCGAGCCTCGTCCTGAGAAAGACCGTGCTTTATCTGGTGGCACAATTATGATGGAATCCAAAAGAAATAATGATTTAAACAATTCTGGATATGTCGAAGCTGCTTTAACTGATATAGGTCCTGCCATGCTATGTGCTAGAAAATCAGCTGAATCCCAATTCATATCATCACAGACTGCTTTGATTTCTTCTCCATACAATGTTTGTGAGTAATTCTGACGATGTTCACTATCTCCCATGCCAGATAAATCAATTGCGACTACACAATAGTCTTCTAAAAAGCTGGGTGCTATAAAATCCCACCAATGTGCGTGCGCACTGTAACCATGAATTAAAAACAAGCCAGGCTTACTCTCATCACCCCACACTAAATAATTAATGCTGATTCCATCTAAATCTAATGTTTTAGATTTAGCAGTTTCTTTTATGGTTTCTTCAAACCATTCAGACGAAACAGACATTTAATTTAAACTTTGAATTCCCTTTCTAATTGTTTCTATTATTGTCTTGATTTGCTCTTCCTCTACGATCAATGCCGGTGATAGAACAATAAATTCACCAGAGAATCTAACTAGAACATTATTGTCATAACAAAACTTAAAGACTTTTGAAGCAACTTCTACTGCTGTCTTACCGTCTTCGGAACCAAAGTGAATAGCACCCATTAAGCCAATATTTCTAATGTCTATGATGTATTTTTCATCTTTTAAGCTATGCAAGTTATCTTGAAAGATAGGCTCCATATTTAAAGAGTTATCAAATAGTCCTTCATTCTCATACACCTCTAATGTAGCTAGTCCTGCTGCTGCAGCTACTGGATGGCCAGAATATGTATAGCCATGGAAAAGTTCTATTACAGCATCAGGGCCATTTACGATTTCATCGTAAATTTCTGTTTTAAAAGCCGTCGCACTCATCGGTATTGCAGCTCCAGTTAATCCCTTAGCCATCGTAATAATATCTGGAGTTACATTAAATCTTTTGGCTGCAAAGGCATGACCGATTCTTCCAAAACCAGTTATTACTTCGTCAAAAATTAGTAAGATTCCATGCTTATCGCAAATTTCTCTTATTCTTTCTAAATAACCTTCTGGCGGTACAATTACGCCTCCAGAACCCACGACGGGTTCTATAATCACGCCCGCTATGGTTGATGCATCTTGTAGAGTCAATATAGATTCAAGTTCCTCTGCTAAATGAAGTCCCCAAGTTGGCTGTCCTTTTGAAAAGGCCATTTCTTTAGGATTCCATGTATGCGGTAAGTGATCTGTTCCTGAAAGAAGTGCACCGAAAGATTTTCTGTTCGTCGGAATACCTCCAACAGAAGTACCGCCTACATTTACACCGTGATAACCCTTCTCTCTGCTTATAAATCTTGTTCTCTGGCCCTCTCCTCTGCTTACATGATAAGCAACTGCTACCTTCAAGGCTGTGTCAACAGCTTCTGATCCTGAATTGCCGAAAAAAATTCTATCTAATCCTTTTGGTGTTATTTCTGAAATCTTTTCTGCTAACTGAAAGGCTTTAGGATGTGACATATTAAAAGCCGTAGCGTAATCCATAGTTGCTATCTGATCTTGAACTGCTTTAACTATATGAGGATGACAATGACCCGCATTGCAACACCACAATCCAGCTATGCCATCTAAAATTTGTCTATCATCTTCTGACTTATAAAACATCCCTTCAGCTTCAACTAATAGTCTAGGCTCTTCTTTAAATGCTTTATTTGCTGTAAACGGAATCCAAAAGTTTTCTAGGTTAAGGGCATTACTTTGTTTCATTTAACTATTATAAACTTTCAAATTCCCAATAAATAGTTCATACCTATTGATTTAATTTATCTCTAGTTAAAACGATACAGAATAAAGATATACAGATAGAAGCTACTAGATAAGGCAATAGGTTAGGGAAAGAAAGGTTATTTAAAATAGAACCAAAAATTATTGGTGCTGAAGCTTGAGAAAATAAAGTAGTTGCATTCAACCAAGATGCTAATTTTCCATTTGGACTTAACTTTGCTGCAGCTGCTAAAACAAAAATTACAACAACCATATAGGAAAAATTCCAAGTAATATTTCCAATAAAGTAGGAATTAAAATCCATTGTTTTTAAAATATAGATCAAACTAAGAAGGATTATGATCAAGGAGATGGTAATGGGATTTTTTCTTCCAAACCTGTCTCCAAATAACCAAACTACTACGGGTGCGAATACTCCTGCTAACAAGGAATAGGCTGTTACTTTGCCTATATCGTACTGCGATATTCCTATCTGAACTCCTAATCTTTCTACAAAAGCCCACATACCACCTGAAGGAATAGCAAAGAA
>CAZTLP010000020.1:0-5772 GCA_964614345.1 uncultured Gammaproteobacteria bacterium
TCGAACCTACGACCAAAAGATTAAGAGTCTTCTGCTCTACCAAACTGAGCTAAGGAGGCACCGAGACTTTTTTATTTTTCTAAAGGATCTAAGCGAAGAATTTGCCTCTTTGGAGGAAAACCCATCATAATCTTTACCGGAAGACGTAAGGGGAACCCACGCTCAACCATTTCAAATTCGTCTCCCTCTGCAATTGACACTGCTACATAATCCTTAATTTCCCCATTAATTGTAGCTTTTACATTGGGATTTTTAATTGCTTCTTTGTACCACCCTCTAGGCCAATGATGAGCAGAAACATAGATCTTCCCATCGGTACTAGTAAATCGAGCAAGCATTCGATCAGAAGACTGACCCTTGTCATCGGTTGTTGTAATGACAATCATTGGTATGCCACAGTCTTGGCCAAAGTCGGAACATCCTCCTTCGTCTTCAAATGAAGGTTGGTTATAACCAAGAAGTACTGTTTCGAATAAGAAAACAAGAACTATATAAACCAAACCTAAAACACCTAACCACTTAAAAACTTTCATCAGTCAACCCTCTATCTTTAATAAAATGTATTATATGTGAAACTTAAATTTAGAGTTACATGAACTTAGAGCAAACAGATAGGGTAAAAGACCTAGTCGTTCAGGTTTCTAAATTTATGGACGATCATATTTGGCCAGCAGAAGAAATCTATGCCTCGCAAATGACTTCTTTTCGAGAAGAAGGAAATCCATGGAGGGTACCACCAATAATTGAAGAGTTAAAAACCAAAGCAAAAGCTCAAGGGCTTTGGAATTTCTTCTTGCCTGAGAGCCGAAATGGGTTTGGTTTAACTAACCTTGAATACGCACCATTGGCAGAAATAATGGGCCAGATTGGTTTTGCATCTGAGGTATTTAATTGCTCTGCACCTGATAGTGGAAACATGGAGGTTTTAGATAAATACGGTTCCAAAGAGCAACAAGAACAGTGGCTTACACCTCTTTTAGAAGGAGAAATAAGATCAGCATTTGCCATGACTGAACCTGGTGTTGCTTCATCCGATGCAACAAATATATGCAGTACTATTGAAGCGGATGGAGATGATTACGTGATCAATGGAGAGAAATGGTGGACTTCAGGCTTTGGTAACCCAAAATGTAAGGTGATGATCTTTATGGGAGTTACTAATCCTGATAACCCTAAGCACCAAAGACAATCTCAAATATTAGTACCCACTGATGCAGCAGGGATAAACTTAGAAAGAATGTTAACAGTGTATGGTGTAGATCATGCTCCGGGGGGTCATGCACATTTAACCTTCAAGGATGTTAGGGTTCCTAAAGAAAATTTAATCCTTGGAGAAGGTCGAGGATTTGAAATAGCACAAGGAAGATTGGGACCTGGAAGAATTCATCATTGTATGAGAATGATTGGTCAAGCAGAAAGGGCTCTAGAATTACTGTGCAAAAGATCCACTTCTAGAATTGCTTTTGGTAAACCTTTAGCTGAATTAGGAGGAAATCATGACATTATTGCTGACTGCAGAACAGAGATTGAAATGTGCAGACTGTTAACCTTAAAGGCAGCTTATATGATGGACAAAGTTGGTAATAAAATTGCCAGAAGTGAAATAGCCCAGATAAAAGTAGCGGTTCCTAACATGGTAGTAAGAGTTATAGATAAAGCTATACAAATTCATGGAGGAGCAGGAGTTTCACAAGATACTCCTCTCGCTGGTCTTTATACTTCAACCCGTTTTTTAAGAATAGGCGACGGTCCTGATGAAGTTCATAGACGTGCTATAGCAAGAGCAGAGCTAGGAAAATATGACGCTTAACTGCGTAACCAATTAACTTAAGTCTTCAGCTAGAGCACTTGAGGTTACAATAGGAATTTCTTGTGTTCTGATGTTGTAATTAGGGTGTTCAATTCCTGCAAATAAAGTAATACCCGATTTTAAATCTTTTACCATAAGGTCAGTTAATTCGAAGCGAAGAAAATGAACAGCAGAGGTTTTTTCTTCTGTACTTCTTTCTAAATCTTCATCTGCTTCAGCAAAAGTCCTCTCATTTTCTCCAACCTGAAGCCAAACTCTTCTTTCAATTGCTACCAGCTGGGCTAACCTTTCTTTTCGTATTGTTTCATCAGGAAATTCAATCATCATAGTTGCTTTCAGATTAGTACCATCTGGTATAAGGGGGTTATATGTAGCTAATTCTTCTTCTATCCCATCTGCTTCAAATATCTTTTCTATTCTTAACATCTCTTGGATTTGATATCTGATAGTATCTGTGTTCTCAAAAAGTAAGGTTACATTGTTACCAATCTGTATTTTTCTATTCTTTTTGATGGCTAAGACTTTTTTTCTTAGAACTTCTCGTGTTGAGTTATATTCTTCTAGACTTAGCAAGTCAGATTTTTCTAATTTATTCATATTTCATAAGCTTTTCTTAATAAAGAAATAGGGTGAGCGTTTTCAATTTCTTCTTTTGAAGCATGCTCTATTTGTTCCCCTGCAAGTGGACAATCGCTAGTTAGATGATCTGCTTCTGAAGAGCTTACTTTCTTAACGATCGGTTCAACAATTTTCATTGAATTTTCGTGAGTTTCTTTTTTCACAGCATAGGTTCCATCGTGTCCAGAGCACCTCTCGATAGTTTCCACTTTTGTTTCAGGAATCATTTCTAGAACGTCTCTGGTTTTGGGACCTATATTCTGTACTCGTTGGTGGCATGCTACTTGATAAGCTATTTTTCCCAATGATGATTTAAAATCTTTTTGCAACTCTCCTTCAGCTTCTCTCAAAGAAAGGTATTCAAATGGGTCGTAGATATGATCTTTTATAGTTATCAGGTCTTTATCGTCTGAAAATAGTAAAGGAAGTTCCTGTTTGAACATCAATACACAAGAGGGTACCAACGAAATTATGTCATAGCCTTCTTTTATTTCATCTAACAGTAAGGGCATGTTGTGTTCTTTAAGTGACTCTACTGACTTCAAATCCCCTAAATCTAATTTAGGCATTCCACAACAACTTTCATCAGCAATAAGTTTTACTGCTACTTTGTTGTGTTCTAGAACTTTTATTAAGTCTTCTGCTATTGAAGGTTTATTATTTCGACAATAACAGCCAACAAAGATAGCAACTTTACCGGTGGTTTTCCCCGCGGGCTGTATTTTTATAGTCTCTTTAGGGTCATACTGAAGGACACTTTTCTCAAATTTAGGAAGGGGTGCTTCAGGATGAATCCCTGTTAATCCTGAAGTAGTATTCCTTAAAAACTTATTATTAGAGAATTGTTTATAAGTGATGTCTACTAGAGGAAGCTTAAGGGATTTACCTAAGGTGTCAGTAGAAGTGAGTACCTTATCTCTCGTCCTTTTTAAAAGACTTTTCTTTTTATTCTCATAAGAAATTGCTTTACCTCTCAACATGAGATGAGGAAAGTCAATTGCCCAAGGGTGAGGGGGAACGTAAGGGCACTTAGTTTGGTAGCAGAGATCACACAGGTAACATTCATCAACGACCTTATCGAAATCGTCTTTTTCCACTCCGTCTACCTCAAGAGTTTTAGATTCATCAACTAGATCAAATAAAGTGGGAAAGGATTCGCATAAACTGACACAACGTCGACAGGTATGGCAAACATCAAAGATTCTTTCAGCCTCATTATAAAAATTATCTTGATTAAGAAATTCCTGTTCTTTCCATTTAACAGGATGCCGTGTTGGAGCCTCTAGGCCTCCTTCTTTGTCTTTAAATATGTCAGTCATTATTCAAAAAAAGGGACACTGCTTAGAGTGCCCCTAAATTAAAAATGTTGGTTTTAACCAAGCTCTTCTAGTGCTTTGGTAAATCTATTTGCATGAGATCTTTCAGCTTTAGCTAATGTTTCGAACCAATCAGCTATTTCATCAAAACCTTCATCACGTGCAGTTTTAGCCATACCAGGATACATGTCTGTATATTCATGTGTCTCCCCAGCTACTGCAGCTGCTAAGTTGAGTTTAGTTTCACCAATAGGCTTTCCAGTGGCTGGATCACCAGTTTCTTCTAGATATTCAAGATGCCCATGAGCGTGGCCTGTTTCACCTTCAGCAGTTGAGCGGAAAACAGCAGCAACGTCATTATGGCCTTCAATATCAGCTTTGGCAGCGAAATAGAGATACCTTCTGTTTGCTTGAGACTCTCCAGCAAAGGCATCTTTTAAGTTTTGTTCTGTATCTGATCCTTTTAAATCTGACATTCCTTTCTCCCTTTAAAGTTAAAGATTAAAAATTAGAATTCGCGAATTTTACAGGTATTTAGCTGACAATACTATGTAGCAAACCATTGAAAAAAGCGAAGTAATATAAAGTGTAGCTTCAATCATGGAGTGGACTTTACATCAAAAATTAGCCTAGTAAGTCCATTGAAATTGAGTATGAGATTGATAGTGATTCTCAATCAGATTCTTTTTTTTAGAAAATATGGGAGAATGCGATTAGTAACAGGAGCTAACAAATGAAGAAAGCTTTATACCCAGGTACTTTTGACCCTATCACTTTAGGTCACATAGATATAATAGAACGTGCTTTACATTTATTCGATGAGGTAACCATTGCGATAGCTACAAGTGAAGCAAAGACACCCCTCTTTTCTTTAGAAGAAAGAATTGATCAGATTGAGACAATCTTTAAAGGCAATAAAAATGTTAGGGCTATAGGGTTTACTGGACTGGTAGTTGATCTAGCTAAAGAAGAAGATACCAATGTACTTATAAGAGGATTAAGAGCTGTTTCTGATTTTGAATATGAATTCCAGTTAGCAAATATGAACCGTGCAATGTCCCCTGATATAGAAAGTGTGTTCCTTACACCAAAGGCTAAATTTTCATTCTTGTCATCTACTCTGGTAAGAGAAATTGCTTCAATGGGCGGTCAACTGTCTGCTTTTGTTGACCCTACAGTTGAAGAGGCTTTAAAAAAACGCTTTAAAGACTAATTTAGCTCTGACACTTAGGGCAATAAACACTACTTCTTTGAGCTAGTCGTATTTCCTTTAATAGGGAAGGGCAATTCTTACAGGCCTTTCCAGCTCTACCGTAAACCATTAATTCAGTCTTAAAATATCCTGGCTTATTATTACTTCTAATAAAGTCTCTTAAAGTTGTACCGCCTTTATTAATAGATTTTCTTAGTACTGAGACTATCTCCATAGATAGTGCTTCATATTGATTTAAAGATATCTTTCCTGCTTGTCTAGTGGGTCTAATTTTAGCTTTAAAGAGTGCTTCATTGGCATAGATATTGCCTACTCCTACCACCACTTTAGAATTCATGATGAAATTTTTGACGGGTGTTTTTCGCTTTCGTGAAGTTTCAAATAAATATTTACCATTAAATATATTTCCCAGGGGCTCTGGTCCCAAGTTTTTCAATAAAAAGTGATTATTAGGATCGTCAGTCCATAAAAAGCAACCGAAACGCCTTGGGTCACAATATCTAAGAATAGAATTATCTTCGAAGACTAAATCTATATGATCGTGTTTTTTTATATCATCGTATTCGGCAATCCTAAGACTTCCTGACATACCCAAATGTATGATTAAGAACTCATTAGAGCATTCAAGTAATAAATACTTCCCTCGCCTCTTAATGTCTGAAAATTTATTATTTGTTAACTTATTTATAAGTAAATCTACTGGTACAGCCCACCTTAAAGAAGGCTGCCTAACATTAATGGATAAGATTTTTTTATCTAAAATGTGAGTTTCAATACCCCGAAGAGTTGTTTCAACTTCAGGTAACTCAGGCATA
>CAZTLP010000020.1:5872-7265 GCA_964614345.1 uncultured Gammaproteobacteria bacterium
ACTGAGATGACGTAATCATAACGTGACTTAGCATAATCTCTCTGAGCTGCATAAAGTCCTCTCTCTGATTGTAGTAAATCCACTACATTTCTAGTACCTACCTCAAATCCAATTTGGGTTGCTTCCAAAGCTGAATTTGCTGATTTAAGTGCCTGTCTTCTCGCTGTTACATTGGCCGATTGAGTTTGCACATTGAAATGATTGGATCTAACTTCTCTAATGACTGACCTTTCAGTAAATAAAGTCTGTTCCTTAGTTCTGTCATATTGTGCATAGGCTTGTCTACGAGCTGAGCTAACTGCACCTCCAGAAAAAATAGGCATGCTTATTTGAATCGCATACTGTCGGTTATCCGATTCTAATCCATATAATGGATTTTGAATAAAACCACCAAACTTGCCTTGATCACTAGTACTTCTGGTGACTCGACCAACAATATCAATTTTAGGTAGATGAGCCGAACCACTTGCTCTTGCACTGCTTTTGGCAGCAGAGGTATTTAAGTGAGCAGCTTTAAGTTGGAAATTGTTAGCTAAACCAATTTTTACCCATTCTTCTCTATCTATTGGATCAGGAGGTGGGGTAGGGTAATCATCTTTTAAAGGGGATAACAACGGTAAGTCTCCACCTATTATTGCTGAAAGCGCTTCTTTAGCAGAATCTAGTTGAGCTTCTCTTGTGATTCTTCCAACCACACTTAAGTCGTAAGCTGCTTGAGTATCTTGTACTTCTGTAATAGACGCCAGTCCTACATCAAATCGCTTTTTTGCTTGGTCTCTTTGTCTGCCAATGGCCTCTACTTCAGCTTCAGCAGCATTTAAACTATCCATCGCATAAAGCACATCGAAATAGTTAGTCGCTACTCGGATCATAGTTTGCTGTTGTTGGTAAGCAAACTCAGCTGTAGCACTCTGAGTCAAAGATTTTCCTTGTCTGAATTGAAACCACCTATCTAAACGGAACAGAGGTTGTTGGAGTGAACCTGTATAATTGTTCGAGTTATATTCATCCATTAAGGTTTCTTCTAATCTGTACTCATTCCATCCTGTTGAACCAGAAATACTGAGCGAGGGTAATAGCCCCGCTCTTCCTTGCACTTTGTATTCTTTACCTGCTCTAAAGGAAGCCTCTGCAGCTTTAAATGTTGGATCGTTTATGAGTGCAAGTTCATAGATATCCTTTAAATCTTCAGCCCAAGTTTGAGATATAGATAACCCGACTATAGTGAAGATAACTAATAGTTTATGTAGTTTTGTTTTTATCATCTTTAAACCTCATTTAGTAGGTGTATTAGTCAAGTATAACACCTAATAGTCTAATACCCAATTTTTTTGCTATTTATCCCTAAAACAACACTCTTTTAAGGTCTAGATAGATATAATACATAGTCTAA
>CAZTLP010000020.1:7365-11336 GCA_964614345.1 uncultured Gammaproteobacteria bacterium
ATACATCTTAAATGAAACTAAATTCATCCGATTTAACTGCTCCAAAAAGTAAACTCGAAGACACTGAGAAGATGGAGCAATTTGCTGCATCAAAAAAAATATATGTAACTGGTTCTAGAGAAGATTTAAAAGTTCCCATGAGGGAGATAAGTCAAACTTCTCTCAATGACGGTTCAGGAGAACAAAAAAATCCAGTGTTGTGGGTTTATGATACCTCAGGACCCTACACCGATCCTGAAGTCAAAATTAATCTTTCTAAAGGCCTTGAACCAAATAGACTGAAGTGGATTAAAGAACGTGGAGATTCTGAGGAACTCTCTAAAAGAACTTCATCTTTTGCCAAACAACAAATTGAATCTGAAGAATTAATAGATTTAACTTTTCCTAATCTACCAAAGGCTAGGCGTGCCAAGGACGGAAAAAACCTCACACAATTGCATTATGCAAGAAGAGGTGAAATAACTCCGGAAATGGAATTTATAGCTATTCGTGAGAATCAGGGCTTACAGCAAGCAAAAGAAAGGGGTCTAATCTCTAGTCGGCATATGGGTGAATCTTTCGGAGCAAAGTTACCTGAAGAAATTACACCCAAGTTTGTGCGAGATGAAGTTGCAGCTGGCAGGGCAATCATTCCTTTGAATATAAATCACCCAGAATCTGAACCCATGATTATTGGCAGAAACTTTAAAATAAAAGTTAATTCGAATATAGGAAACTCAGCTGTAACCTCTTCTATAGAAGACGAAGTTCATAAGATGACATGGTCTACAAAATGGGGTGCTGACACTGTAATGGATTTATCCACTGGTAAACATATACATCAAACAAGAGAGTGGATTATTAGAAATTCTCCGGTTCCAATTGGTACAGTCCCGATTTATCAGGCTTTAGAGAAAGTAAATGGAGTTGCTGAAGACCTAACCTGGGAGGTTTTTAGGGATACTCTTATAGAACAAGCGGAACAGGGCGTAGATTACTTTACTATTCATGCTGGCGTTTTATTAAGGTACATACCTATGACCGCAGAGAGATTAACTGGCATTGTATCCAGGGGTGGATCAATTATGGCTAAATGGTGTCTTTCCCATCATCAGGAAAACTTTCTTTACACCAATTTTGAAGAGATATGTGAAATCATGAAAGTTTATGATATTTCTTTTTCTTTGGGCGATGGATTAAGGCCTGGATCAATTGCTGATGCTAATGATCAGGCTCAATTTTCAGAATTAAATACTTTAGGTGAGCTGACAAAAATTGCTTGGAAACATGATGTCCAAGTTATGGTTGAAGGACCAGGACATGTACCTATGCAAATGATCAAAGAAAACATGGATAAGCAGCTGGAGATCTGTGATGAAGCACCCTTTTATACTTTAGGCCCTTTAACGACTGATATTGCGCCTGCTCACGATCACCTTACATCAGCTATAGGGGCAGCCATGATAGGTTGGTTTGGATGTGCGATGCTTTGTTATGTAACACCTAAAGAACATTTAGGTCTTCCCAATAAAGAAGATGTTAAGGAGGGTTTGATTGCTTATCGCATAGCAGCTCATGCAGGTGATTTAGCTAAAGGTCATCCCGCAGCCCAATTAAGAGACAATACTTTATCTAAAGCTAGATTTGAATTTCGTTGGGAAGATCAATTCAATTTAGGGTTAGATCCGGAAAAAGCCAAAGAATTTCATGATGAGACCTTACCCAAAGAGTCAGCTAAGGTAGCCCATTTCTGTTCTATGTGTGGCCCTAAGTTCTGTTCTATGAAAATTACCCAAGAAGTCAGAGAATATGCTAAAAATAACACTGAAAAAATAAATATTGTAGATATTGAAGAAATAGAAAAGGGTTTAAAGCAAAAATCTAAGGAATTCAAAGAACAGGGTTCAAAGATATATCGTGAAATTTAAAATTTAAAAGGAGAAACTATGACCATACAAGTAGGGGATAAACTGCCTCAAATCACAGTCAGCACCATGACTGATGAAGGGCCTAAGCCAGTATCAATGGAAGAGCTTTGTGCAGGAAAAAAAGTAGTGCTTTTCGCTGTTCCCGGCGCATTTACACCTACCTGTAGTGCCCAACACCTACCTGGTTTTATTACTAATGCCAGCAGCCTAAAAGATAAAGGTGCTGACGTTGTAGCTTGTATTTCTGTAAATGATCCATTTGTAATGGCAGCATGGGGAAAGGATAGGAATGCCGGTGAAGATGTTCTCATGCTCTCTGATGGGAATGCCGAATTTACCTCCGCAATAGGTTTAGAGATGGATGGTTCGGGTTTTGGACTGGGAACCAGGTCCCAACGTTATGCGATGATTATTGATGATGGTGTGGTTTCTACTTTAAATGTAGAAAGTGGACCTGGCCTTGAAGTAAGTTCAGCTGAAGCAATTCTTGAAGCTCTATAATTATTTATGACAAAGCCTGTTTACGACATAGGTCAGATTTGTGAACTGGATCGATGGGAAACCTTTTTAAATGGCCAACCTCATGATATTTTCACAAGATTAAGAAAAGAAGCACCAATTTATTGGCATGAAGAACATCTTCCTTTTGAAGAAGGGTTCTGGGCCCTAACTAAGCATGAAGACATAGTAAAGGTTTCAAAAGACCCAAAAACTTTTTCTTCTGCCAAACCCGGAATTCTTATGACCTATGGAGATCCTGAAGTTGCTGATCCAGTAGCTACTGCAGCATTAGTTAGCAATATGATTGCTATGGATCCACCTCAACACACTACCTATAGGAAAATGGTTTCACCTAAATTTAGTCCAAGGTCTTTAAAAGATATGGAAGATGGACTAAGAAAGAAAGTTAAAGAATTGCTAGATCAAGCCTCTAAACAAAAGGAGTTTGACTTTGTAACAGAAATATCAGAAAAGATTCCATTATGGGTTTTGTGTGAAATGATGGGAATAGAGGAGTCGCAGAGACAAAAAGTAAGAGAAATAGTTAATAACCTGACTGACGCTTCCTCAAATCAAAATCCAGATAATGCCGTACAGATATGGGTGAATTACATGGAGCTTTTTAAAATGGGTAGGGATATGATCGAGGAAAGGCGCAAGAACCCAACAGATGACTTAATGAGTCTTGTTGCTAATACTGAAGTTGAAGGAGAAGGGTTACCACAAGAACTATTAGATGGCTTTATGTTATTAATGGTAATTGCCGGGAATGAGACTACTCGTAATACCATGACAGGGGGCTTGATAGCTTTGAGTCAGAACCCTGAAGAGAGACAAAAATTAATAAATGATCCAAGCTTAATATCTAATGCTGCTGATGAAATGCTACGCTGGGTAAGTTCAGTTATCTATATGAGACGAACCGCCGCTTTTGATACTGAAATAAGAGGGCAATCAATAAAAAAAGGGGATAAACTTATTATGTGGTACGGAGCAGCAAACAGAGATGAAGAAGTTTTTAAAGACGCTCATCTCTTTAAGGTAGACAGAGAAGATGCAGCGAAACATATAGCTTTTGGAGCAGGTCAACATCTCTGTTTAGGACACCGTCTTGGAAAACTACAAATAAAGATTCTCTATGAAGAGTTATTAGCAAGTTTCCCCAATATAGAAGTTATTTCAGAACCAACAAGAATCCCTTCAAATTTTCTGGATGGTATTTCACACTTAAAAGTCAGAATTTAAGTAAAGGTTAATGTTAACCAAAGCAGACGATTATCCTATTCATCAACTTCCCATACCTGTTTCAGAAGTTGGTAGCGAAAGAAATTTCTATGATAGGTACTTTTTTAATGGGTATAACCAAGGGGGAGATATCTTTTTCGCTGTTGCGTTATGTTTATACCCCAATCTAAATATTATGGATGGATCTTTTGTTTTCATTCATCAAGGCATTCAACACAACTACAGATATTCGCGAATCCTTGATCAAGAGAGACTTAATACCAAGGTAGGTGCCTTAGAAGTTCAAGTCATTGAGCCCTTAAAAGAGCTTAAGGTGAG
>CAZTLP010000020.1:11436-23496 GCA_964614345.1 uncultured Gammaproteobacteria bacterium
CCTTTGTCTCCAGCACAAACACCTCAATTCTATTGGCTATGGTGTCCTGCAAACTTCAAAGATTTTGCTAGTCACACCTTCTTTGTAGATGATGAAAAAGGAAATCCAATCAGTAGTCATGCAGTTGTTCAAAAAAAACAAACAGATGTCCTGATTAATCTTTCTAAGGAAGTAACTTACAAATCAGGAACTAGAAGAGTTTCTAAAGCAATCTTTGTAGCTGAAAGTTCTGAGGGAACTCAAGTCAAAACAATTATTGAACCAAAATACAGCATGTTTATGTGTGGGTTGGGTTATATGCATCCTGAATGGGGTCATGGTCATTTTAAAGGTGAAAATGAAAGTCATTATGACTTTTATGATTTAAATAGTGATCCTCATGATCCACCATTTCTGCATATTCAAGCAATCAGTAAAATCCAGATTATTGAAGATGGGACAATGACAGAAGGATACGGTGTTTTAGAGCAGTTGCTTATTGGCAAGCATAAACCAAGTAATTTCAAGGATATTCTAGATCTAGCTAAATGATTCATGGCACAAAACAAGATCAAATATTAGGACAAGAGTTTTCAGTTTTTTTGTCGGAGAAACTTAAAAAAAAATTTTCATTCTCAACTATTCAAAGAATTTTCGGTGGGGCTTCAAGAGAAACTTATCGTGTTGTATTAAAAGATGAAGATCAAAGTAGTGTTAGCTTTATTTATCGCAGATCTCAGAATAGCTCTCTTATAGAAACTAGCCAAAAAACAGAATATTTTGCTTATTCTGATTTTCAGGAGACAGAAGTACCTGTTCCAAGACTTGTAGCTCTTGAAGAGTCTGCTGACGTATTAGGAGCACCATTTATGGTGATGGAAGAGTTACCAGGTAAGGTCGCAAGCCCCTTTGATAAAGACGCTTACACCCCTCATGAGACTGAAATAGGCCAACAATTCTGGAAGATTCTTGGAAAAATAGCTGCTCATGATTTAACAAACTCTAAATTAAGAGACATTTCTGAAGAAAAGACTTTAAATAATTGCTGGAAAGAACAATTGGAATATTGGGTAGAGGTTATTCGCAAAGATTCTCTAGGAGTGGAGCCTATACTTGAAGCAGCAATCCGGGAATTACAAAGATCTGAACCTTTATCTGCAACTAGGTTAAGTATTGTCCATGGTGATTACAGGAATGGAAATTTTTTATTTGAAGGAAAACAGATCACAGGAATACTTGATTGGGAGATGGCCCACATCGGCGACCCTTTAGAGGATCTTGGATGGGCTTTATCAGAAATTTGGTGTTGGGAAAAGAAGGAAACCCCAGCTTATTTGATACCAAGAGAAGAAGCATTAGATATTTGGACACAGGAAAGCAAAATAGAAATCAATAGAGATTCTCTTTTTTGGTGGGAACTTTTTGCTTGTATAAAAGGGTTGGCTATTTGGATATCTGCAGGACATGAATTTTCTACTGGAAGTAATACAGATCCAGTTAACCTTTTTTCAGCTTGGGTACCCTGTGATATACATTTAGAAATTATTTTAGATAAGCTTGAATCCTTGGTGTAAAAGCTATGAAACCTGAAATAAATCAAACACTACAAACTTTAGCTCAAGAATTAATCCAAAGATTTTCTCCTCTATTAAAAGATGAGTATGAACAGTCAAGGCTAAATTCCTGGGGTACATTGCTTTTGTTAGCTTCAATGGATTTAGATGAAGCAACAGAAAATCTTATTCAAGAAAATAAGATGACTAAAGATTTTTTAAAAAAATACCTTAAAAATATTAAAGACAAAAAACTTATTGAAGATATAGATTTTCTTATTCAAGAAAGAAGTACTAGCTACAGCATGTCTAGTCTTGATGAGTTAAATCAAAGGTATAGAGGTTTGTTAGTAAGAGCTCAGGCTCATTTTGAGATTCAACAGAATCAAGCGGCTTTAAAAGATTCTTGGAAAATCTTACGAGTAATGCATGGCCACAGAAAGGTTAGCCATTTGTTAACTTTGCTAAGAGAGTAGAGGAAGTATTAAAAAAATTAAATAAACTTAGGAAAGTTATATTTATAAACAAGAAATCATAAATGCTACTGAACCTAACATTGAAAAAAAGACAAGGCTATTAGCATAATGTTCAGTTCTTTTTGCTCTGGAATTTCTCTTAAAATCTTTAGGGCCAATTCTAGATTTGTGCCTTTCTTTTAAAGATCTGTATATCATTTTCTTATTTTTTCTATTATTTAAAGACTAAAATCATTATATCACCATAATTTATATATATAAATAGATTTTATGAATATACTGTGAAAAACCTAATATTATTAGAGTCTTTTGTTACTTTTTAGTGATAATTTAAGGAATTCTCTATTTTAGAAGTAAAAATAAACAATAAGTAAAAAATAATTTCTTAGATATTTACCTTACAGACTACCTGTATAATACGCGAAAACCTCAATGGTTAGAGAATATACCGCAGAGTCTATTGAAGTCCTTTCTGGATTGGATCCGGTACGTAAGAGACCAGGAATGTATACCGAGACTTCCAGGCCTAACCATCTTGCTTTAGAAGTAATAGATAACAGTGTTGACGAAGCACTAGCAGGTTATGCAACGAAAATAGATGTTCAGCTTCATAAAGATGGATCTTTAAGTGTTGTAGACGATGGAAGAGGGATGCCAGTTGATGTTCATCCAGAAGAAGGGATTCCAGGTGTGGAGTTAATTTTTTCTCGACTACATGCAGGAGCAAAGTTTTCTAATGTAGATTACAAATTTTCTGGGGGCTTGCACGGAGTTGGTGTTTCGGTAGTTAATGCTCTTTCAAGTAAGCTCTCTGCAGAAATAAAACGTGGCGGA
Organism: uncultured Gammaproteobacteria bacterium; assembly: GCA_964614345.1. Classification (GTDB taxonomy): domain Bacteria; phylum Pseudomonadota; class Gammaproteobacteria; order Magnimaribacterales; family Magnimaribacteraceae; genus AEGEAN-183. Next base: position 14,279 of record CAZTLP010000020.1, read on the forward strand.
AAAAAATATGTAATTGAATTTAAGAACAGTGAAAAATCGAAAGAACTAAAAGAGATTGATAAAGTTGGAAAGAAAAATACTGGAACAAAGGTAACTTTTTTACCTGATCCAGTTTTTTTTGATTCTGTAAAAATTTCATCAAAGCAATTAACTTTGGCCTTGAAAGCCAAGGCAGTTTTGTGTCCTGGCTTAACAATATCCTTTAAAGACGAAACTAGTGGGCAGAAAGAGAGCTGGTGTTTCCTGGAAGGGTTAGCAGCGTATCTTGTAAACAGCAATAAAGGTGGTGAACTTATTCCAACAGAGCCTTTTGAAGGTGAACACATGACTGAAGAGGGTGGTATGACTTGGGCTATTCAGTGGGTTCAGGGTATCGAGAATCCAGTTTCAGATAGCTATGTAAACTTAATCCCTACACCTCAAGGTGGTACCCATGTAAATGGATTACGCTCTGGTTTGACCGATGCTTTAAAAGAATTTTGTGAATTTCGTAATCTTGTCCCAAGGGGTGTTAAATTAACTTCTGACGACATTTGGGTAAATTGCAGTTCTATTCTCTCAGCCAAATTAAAAGACCCACAATTTACAGGACAGACTAAAGAGAGACTTTCTTCAAAGGAAGTGACGGGATTCATTTCGACCATCATAAAGGACGCTTTTAGTCTTTGGTTGAACCAACACACAGCAGAAGGAGAAGAAATAGCTCAACTTTCCATTCAGAATGCTCAAAAAAGACAGCAAGCAAGTAAAAAAGTAACCAGAAAAAAAATAACATCAGGTCCAGTGTTGCCAGGAAAGTTAACCGATTGCACAACAGATGATTTTGAAGAAGGAGAGTTATTCTTGGTTGAAGGAGACTCAGCAGGGGGTTCAGCCAAACAGGCGCGAGACAGGCTGTTTCAAGCCGTCATGCCTCTGGGGGGAAAAATACTAAATACTTGGGAAGTAGATACGGGAGAGATACTGAGTTCTCAGGAAGTGCATAATATTTCGATCGCTTTAGGTGTGGAGCCGGGTTCAAATGATTTAAGTAAATTAAGATATGGCAAAGTCTGTATTTTAGCCGATGCAGATCCAGATGGTTATCACATTGCCGCGCTTCTGTGCGCTCTGTTTTTAAAACATTTTAGACCCCTAGTAGAGAGTGGAAGAATCTATGTAGCTATGCCTCCTCTTTATCGTATAGATCAAGGTAAAGACGTTTATTACGCACTTGATGATAAAGAAAAGGATTCGTTAATAAAAAAATTAAAGAGTTCAAAAAAGAAAGCCAAGGTCGGTATTCAAAGATTTAAAGGTTTAGCAGAGATGAATGCTTCTCAGTTAAGGGAAACTACCATGATCCCTGGAGCGAGAAGATTAGTTCAATTAACAGTAAAGAAAGGCGATAAGTCTTTAAAAACTATGGATATGTTGTTGTCAAAAAAGGCAGCTAATGACAGAAAAGAGTGGCTCGAAGAAAAGGGGGATTTAGCTAATGGTTAAAGAAAATGAAAAATTACCTTTAAGTAAATTTACTGAACAGGCTTATCTAGATTACTCAATGTATGTAATTCTGGACAGAGCTTTGCCTAATATAGGTGATGGTCTTAAGCCTGTACAAAGGCGAATAGTTTATGCAATGTCGGAATTAGGTTTGAATTCTTCTGCTAAGTTTAAGAAAAGTGTAAGGACCTCAGGTGATGTTGTAGGAAAGTTTCATCCTCATGGAGATGCAGCTGTGTATGAAGCCATGGTTCTTCTTTCACAACCCTTTTCTCTCAGATATCCATTAATAGATGGGCAGGGGAATTGGGGAACCGTAGATGATCCAAAATCGTTTGGAGCTCAAAGATACACTGAATGTAGATTAGACGGTTATGCTCAGACTCTACTACAAGAATTAGGTCAGGGAACGGCTGACTGGCAAGGAAATTTTGACGGTACTTTATTAGAGCCTTCAGTTTTACCTGCAAGACTTCCAAATGTTATTTTGAATGGAGCTACAGGAATTGCTGTAGGTATGGCTACAGATATACCTCCCCATAACCTTCAAGAAGTAGTAAAAGCATGTATAAAATTATTGAAAGAACCAAAAACTTCCATCGAAGAACTCTTCAAGATTATACCTGGACCTGATTTTCCAACTAAAGCAGAAATAATTACTCCTAAAGAAGAAATACTTGAGTGTTATAAGACAGGCAAGGGATCTATAAGAATGAGGGCTACTTATTTGGTTGAAGATGGAGAAATAGTTATTAATGCGTTGCCTTATCAAACTCCCAGTACAAAAGTTCTTGAACAAATTGCTTCTCAAATCGAGGCTAAGAAACTACCCATGATAGTTGATCTTAGGGATGAAAGTGATGAAGAAAATCCTACTCGTTTGGTATTAGTTCCTAGGTCTAATCGTATCGATAAAGAAGCTGTTATGAACCATCTCTTTGCGACTACTGATCTACAAAAAAATTTCAGGGTAAATATGAATATGATAGGTCTAAACGGGAAACCGCAAGTTTTAGACATAAAATCAATTTTAAAAGAATGGTTGAAGTTTAGAACTAAAACAGTCACTAGGAGATTGCAACATAGACTTGATTGGGTATTAGATCGATTGCATATCTTAGAGGGGTTAATGATTGTCTACTTGAACATTGAAGAGGTAATCAAAATCATAAGGAAAGAAGATGAGCCTAAGAAAGTGCTCCAAAAGAAATATAAATTGAGTTCAGTTCAAGTAGATGCAATTCTAGAAATAAGATTACGGCAATTAGCTAAGTTAGAAGAAGAGAAAATAAGAGCTGAGCAAGAAGAGCTTGAAGGTGAAAAATCAGAGCTGGAAAAAATCCTTAATTCCAAAGCGCGCTTAAAGACTTTAATAAAAAAAGAACTAACCGAAGATGCCGAAAGGTATGGTGATGAAAGAAAAAGCCTTTTAGTTGAAAGAGAGGAGGCTGCCGCTTTTGATGAAACTGAACTAATCTCTTCGGATCCAGTAACAATCATACTTTCGGAAAGGGGATGGGTAAGGGTTGCCAAAGGGCATGATATAGATCCTGAAGGAATGAATTACAGGGAAGGAGACAGTTTTCTTTCTTCTGCAAAAGGAAGAAATAATCAGAATGCAGTTTTTATAGGATCGCAAGGGAAGGCCTTCACATTGCCTTGCCATAGTCTGCCCTCAGCTCGAGGTCAAGGAGAGCCGCTTACCGGAAGATTAAACATAGAATCAGGTGAAACTTTTGCAGGTGTAATGTCTGGAAAGGATGATCAAAATCTTGTGTTAGCTTCTGATGCTGGATATGGTTTTATTGCAAAGAGCGGTGATCTGCAAACTAAGAATAAATCTGGGAAAGCTGCTTTGAAGGTTCAGGAAAATGGAAAAGCTCTTTCCCCACAACCTGTGATTACAGCTGAAGACAATATAGCAGCGATAAGTAGTGAAGGGAGAATGTTAGTGTTTCCGGTTGGTGAATTACCTGAATTAGCAAGAGGAAAAGGCAATAAGATTATCAACATACCGAAGAAGAGGTATCAAGCGGGAGAAGAAGCACTTAAAGCTATTGCTGTTTTAGGTGAAGGTAGAGAGTTAAAACTTGTAAGTGGAAAACGGCATTTCACCATTAAGTCTAAAGATTTAGAAAACTTCAAAGGATCTAGGGGGCTTAGAGGTAATCTCTTACCTAAAGGGTTTCGAAAGGTTGATTCTGTTGAAGTGGTGTCAAAGCTGAGTAAAGAAAATAAACCTGAAGAAGAATAACTTTAAACTGTGAAAGAAAAATTTCCTTATCCTGGAAACCCAGTAAAAGTCACTTCAGAGATGTGTGATTTAAATGGGCATATGAATGTGGCTGATTACGCACGAATCTTTGATGATGGTTCAGGAGAACTCTACAACGATATGGGCTTTGGGCAAGAATATTTTAAGAAAGGATTTTCTTGTTTTACCTTAGAAATGAATATTCAGTATTTAGAAGAATTACTAGAAGGTCAGACTGCTTTTCCTTACTACAGGATAATTGATATAAGTCCAAAGTTAATTCATTACGGCGGTATATTGTTAACAGAAGAAGGAAAGCTTTCTGCAACCAATGAACAAATGTTAGTTCACATAGATATGTCAAAACGAAAGTCATCCGTAATGCCTGATTCAATGTATAACAACCTGAAGTTCATGTGCGATGAGCACAACAAATCAGGTGGTGTAGATTTCGATCTTAGATTAAAGATCAGGAAGTGATTTGTTAGATACCAGCTAATTTTCTCTGTACATCCTCTGTAAGAAGAGGCACAACTTCTAGAGATTCAATGTTTTCTTTTAATTGGTCTACTTTTGATGCTCCCAATATAACAGTAGATACATTTGGGTTTAACAAACACCAAGCTATGGCCATTTTTGAAAGACTAACTCCTAATTCATCAGCAATAGGTTTTAAGTTTCTAACTTTTTCCATTCTGGCTTGACCTCTTTCAGAATCAATCATATGTTTTTTTAGCCACTCATATCCTTTCAATGTAGCTCTCGAGCCATCAGGTATGCCGTCTAAATATTTTCCTGTTAAGGCTCCTGAGGCAAGTGGAGACCATATAGTTGTGCCCATTTGATATCTTCTAAAGATGGGGTCGTACTCAACTTCGAACCTTTTTCTATCTAAGAGGTTGTATTGAGGTTGTTCCATAGTAGGAGGTGTTAAATGATTCTTTTCTGCAAATTCATAAGCTTCGGTTATCTCTTCAGCTGTCCATTCTGATGTCCCCCAGTACAATACCTTCCCTTGAGTAATTAGGTTATGCATTGCCCAGACAGTTTCTCCAATTGGAGTATCAGGATCAGCTCTATGACAAAAATACAGATCCAAATAGTCTACTTGCAATCTTTTCATGGCTTGATGGCAAGCTTCAGTTATGTGTTTTTTACTTAAGCCTAACTGGGTGGGCTTAGGGTTAGGTGATGAGCTGAAAAAAACCTTAGACGAAACACAATAACTGTCTCTAGGTTCATTAATACTTTTAAGGGCTTGACCCATCACTTCTTCAGATTTTCCTCGATCGTAGCCTTCCGCATTGTCAAAAAAGTTTATACCTGAGTCAAAGCAAACCTTAAACATGTCTTCAGCTAATTTTGTATCTACCTGAGTATTAAAGGTTACCCAAGATCCGAAAGAAAGCTCAGAAACTTTCAATCCAGATTTACCTAATTTTCTATATTCCATAGATTCATTATAATAAAAACAAAACTTTAACAGGATTAATTCAAGGATACTTTGTAGATGAAGAAATTTTTAATTTACCTTGTAGCATCAATACTTATTATTACCATTGCAGCAATGGTTGGATTGAGAAGCCCTTCTGTTCAGGACAGAATCATGGTGTCTGTTGTTTCTGGAATGATAAATGCTTCCAATAATCTTCCACAGGAAGATGCACTTAGCGCTGCAGTTTGTGGATCCAGATCTCCAATACCCAGCCCGGGAAGGGCACAGACCTGTGTCATGGTAAGAGCGGGTGAAAATATTTATATTGTTGATATTGGAGATGGCAGCGCTTCTAATCTAAGAAGTTGGGGGATATCTTTCAAACAAATTAAATCTGTCCTTTTAACCCATCTTCATTCAGATCACATTTCTGATCTAGCTGATTTGCATCTCGCTTCTTGGATTAATGGAAATAGGGAAGCAAAATTAGACGTCTACGGTCCTGCTGGTGTAAATCTTGTTACAGAAGGATTTGAAACTGCTTATGAACAAGATTATTTTTTCAGGAATAGTCACCATGGGGATCAAATTGCTCCTTTGGATGTAGCAGGATTTAATCCTTATACGGTAGATTTAAATCAGCCTAAGGTTATCCATGAGGACGGTCTAATAGTAACTGCATTTGAAGTAGTGCATGACCCTGTTAAACCAGCTCTCGGTTATCGTTTTGACTACAAAGGTAGGAGTTTGATCATTAGCGGTGATACTTCTTATAGTGAAAATTTAATTGAGAAATCAAGAGATGCAGATGTTCTGTTTCATGAAGCACAAGCTAATCATATGATCAATATAATAAGAGATTTTAATTTACAAAGGGGAGCTGATTTAAATGCAAAACTTATGGAAGATATAACCACTTACCATACAACGCCTATTGAAGCAGCAGAAATTGCAAACTTAGCAAATGTAAAAAATCTTATCTTTTACCATTTGACGCCTGCTCCAAGAAACTACATAACTGAGACTATGTTCTTAAGGGGTGTAGACGAAGTTAGAGAAGAATGGACTCTTTCAAACGATGGAACAATGGTAGTTCTACCTGTTGGAACCAATGAAATAATTATTTCTAAAATAAAATAGATTCAAAATCTATTTAGCGCCTTATCTAATCTAAAAAGACCTTCCTGAATATCTGAATCAGGGATATTCAAAGCAGGAGCAAATCTTAGAGTAGATGTTCCTGCAGAGATTCCAATCAAACCTTCCTCATAACACAGATCTAGAAGCGAGCTTACTTTATCTTTTTGATTTAAGTCACAACCGAACCAAAGCCCTTCAGATCTAACCTGACTGAAAGCTTGATGTTTATTAGATAGTTCTTCTAAACCTTGTTTAAGTAACTCTTCTTTTGCTTTAACAGCTTCAAGAAAACTATCCTGTTTAACTAAATCTAAGACTCTGATTGCAACAGCACAAGCTAATGGATTTCCTCCAAAAGTACTACCGTGACTACCTACGCTTAAAGTCTCAGCAAATTTATTTTTTGTTAATGTCGCGCCAATAGGCATGCCACCACCAAGGCCTTTGGCAGAGGTTAAAATATCTGGGATAACCTCGTATTTCATGTAAGAAAATAGTTTCCCTGTTCTACCTATTCCGCTCTGCACCTCATCAAAAATTAATAGTATTTCTTGTTGATCACAAACTTCTCGAAGTCTAACCAGAAACTCCAGGTCAACAGTGTGCACTCCGGCCTCTCCCTGAATTGGTTCTATTATGATTGCAGCGGTCTTATCAGTGATACATTTCTTCAAAGAATCAAGATCATTAAATTCTGCCCTAACAATGGATTGGTCTAAAGGTCCAAAGCCTTCCTTATGCAGTTTTGAACCACCCAGAGAAATATTTAGCAAAGATCTTCCGTGAAACGCATTTTTGAAGGCAATTATTTCAACTTTATCTTTACCTTTTGAGTGATGATATTTGCGAGCTATTTTTATTGCTGCCTCGTTAGCTTCTGACCCAGAATTACTAAAAAAAACCTTTTCTGCGAAGGTTAAATCTACAATTGCTTTTGCTAAATTAATAGAGGGTTCAGATGCTAAGTAATTGCTGTGGTGCCAAATTTTTTTGGCCTGCTCTTCTAGAGCGTTCAGAAGTTCAGGATGAGAGTGACCCAAACTGTTAACTGCTATACCACCACCAAAATCAATATATTTTTTATCATTAACATCCCATACCGAAGATCCTATAGCCTTTTTAACTACAAAATTAGCGGGTGCATAGTTAGGCACCATTACCTCATGGTAATTTTCCAATAGTTGATTGTTTATATTTTTCTCTTCATTCATATCTAACTTCTTTTGAAGGCGCGGTATTGTATGTACTATTTGCGGATGATCCAAATAGAATCTGATGAGAAAGACTCATTTTTTACAATAACTTTAAGGCCGAATAAGTCTTTATCTTGGAAATCAAATCTACTTTTTATTATGGCTATATCTCTGACATGTGGCGCTATAGGTTTAGGTTTTTACATAGTCGGAGCTTCCTTAATTTTGCCTTTTGCTGGTCTTGAAATTATTTTAGTGGGAACTTGTGTTTACTTTGTCGTTCAAAGAACTTACAAGCAAGAGATCATAACCTTAACTCCAGAAAGGTTGAAAATTGAAAAAGGGACCAGAAAACCTAACCAAGTTTGGGAGTATTTTAGAATTTGGGCTTTTGTAGTTGTTGAAAAACCAAAACATCCTTGGTATCCGGCACATATACACATAACATCCAAAGGAGAAAAGGTTCCTATTGGTGATTTCTTAACTGAAGAAGAAAAGCTCAGTTTAGTAGAGAACCTAAGAAGTATTATTACTTCTTTAAAGTAGAATTATTTTCTCTGATTAAATCTTCTTCCGACAAGGGAAGCTGCAATATTGATTTTTTGAATGTCTATTGTTCCTCCAGCTATACCCCATCCCCAGGCGTCTCTGAATCTTCTTTCCATTTGATATTCTTTGTTGTATCCATACCCGCCCATGAGCTGTATGGCTGTTCCAGTGACTTCTCTGGCCATTTCATTTGAAAAACATTTACCTACACTTGATTCAAATATACTGGGCAAGCCTTCCGCAGCATTGTGAGCCGCCCGATGAATTAATAGCCGACTTGCTTCTACTTTCATTGCCATTTCAGCTAATTTAAGTTGAACCGCTTGAAAATCCACTATTGGCTTACCAAATTGTTCTCTTTCTTGCACGTATTCAAGTACCTGTTCTAATGCTCCAGCTGCTTGGCCTAAACTCATGGTTGCATTTCCGCATTTCTAAATCGAAAGCTTCCATTAGTTTCTTAAAACCACCGTTAGCTTCCGCAACAATACTTTCTTTGGGAACTTTTACATTATCAAAAAATATATCTGCTGACGGGACTCCATTAAAACCCATAAGTTCTTCCTGCTTTCCAAAAGTTAATCCTTCAGCATCTTTTTCGACATAGACTGCTCCAATTCCTTTGGCCCCGGGCTCATCAGACATTCTGCAATAAACTACGTAGCCTTGTGCATGCCCCGCACCGGAACACCATCTTTTCATGCCGTTTAATACCAGATTTCCATCTTTCTCTTCAGCTTTTGTGGTTAAGTCCGTTAAGGCTGATCCTGCATGCGGTTCAGACATACTGACCGCAACAAATAAATTACCTTTACAAACTTCAGGTATGACTTTTTGCTTTAAATCCTCATTGGCAAAATGCTCTATGGCCTTGATTGGACCAACGGCACTTTCGAAGATTGGCCAAGCTACTACTGAAGAAACCTTGGCAAATTCTTCTAAAACCAACAAAGCGTCTATATTCGAAAGGCCTAAACCACCGTATTTTTTATTTATATTGATTCCTAAGAATCCCATCTCGGCATATCGACCAAACCATTCGTCAGATAAAAACTCCTTCTTCTCTTCTAATTCTTTGGCAACAGAAGTCATCTCCTTTTGCGCGAACTCTCTTGCTACAGACTGTAATTCTTTTTGTTCTGGTGTTAATGAAAAGTCCATG
>CAZTLP010000021.1:0-21711 GCA_964614345.1 uncultured Gammaproteobacteria bacterium
TGGTGGGCACGACAGGACTTGAACCTGTAACTTCCACCTTGTAAGGGTGGCACTCTACCAATTGAGTTACGCGCCCAAAGAAGAGGTTTGCGATTATACAGATTGAAATTGTAAATTTTTAAGAAATTTCAATCAGTTAGTTTTATCGAAAACGAAACCCTGGTAATTCTGTTCAGCGACCTCAGTAATCTTTTCAGTATAAGGAGGGACACCTATAAATGGTAAGAACTCTTTGGCCTTTTCATCAATGTTTGACCCGTTATACCAAGAGTTACAAGACTTATAAACTGTTTGATCAGCTACTTCATTGACGAACATCATCCATTCCTCTTCAACAGCTTTAGTGGATTCGATAACTGTTTTGTTATTGTCTCGCATCCACTCTATGCACTGACTTATCCACTCAACATGCAACTCCAAAGAAGGAACCATATTAGATAATACTGAAGGACTTCCAGGTCCAGTGACTGTAAAAAGATTAGGGAAATTAGAAATTCCTAAACCCAAATAAGATTTTGCTCCATCTTTCCATTGTTCTTTAAGAGAAATTCCCTTTCGTCCTTTTATATCTATTCTGGTCATAGCCCCTGTCATGGCATCAAACCCTGTAGCTAAGATTAAACTGTCCACCTGATACTCTTCTTGCCCTGCTATCAAGCCTTCAACTGTAATCTTGTCTATGGGGTTTGTATTAAGGTCTATTAAAGTAACATTATCTCTATTGAAAGCTTCGAAATACCCTGTATCCACGCACAACCTTTTACAGCCAATGGTAAATTTGGGACTAAGCAGTTCAGCTACTTCAGGGTCATTTACTATTTCTTTTACCTTGCCCCTGACAAATGAAGCTGCCAATTCATTGGCTTCCCTGTCTAGCATCAAATCAGCGTAAGCTCCTAGAAAGCCTAAACCTTCTTTCTCCCAGTGATGATTGAACTTTTCCTGTCTTTCTTGATCAGATGCTTCAGTCGCTAATGATTCTTCTTCTAGACCAGCTATTCCAAAACCATTTTCCCAGTTTTCTTTCCTAAACTCAGGGTATCTTGATTTAACAAGTGCTTCTTCACCAGGATCCATTGGACCGTTGTTAGAAGGTATCGAGTAATTAGCTGTTCTTTGAAATACATATAAATGTTTGGCCTGCTCAGCGATAACAGGAATAGATTGAATTGATGAAGAACCTGTTCCAATAATAGCCACAGTTTCACCTGTAAAGTCCACAGGGGTTTGGGGCCATTTTCCAGTGTGCAAAAGCTGACCCTCAAAATCATTTAGACCTTCGAAATCAGGTGTATTGGGTGCTGAAAGACAACCAGTAGCCATGATACAAAATTTAGCTTCAACATCTCCTTTAGAGGTTTTTATTTCCCATAAACATCTTTCTTCATTAAAAGCAGCAGAAATAACTTCGGTGTTAAATTCAATGTCCCTTCTTAAGTCAAATCGATCTGCTACATGATTCAAGTATTCAAGAATTTCAGGTTGAGCGGAGTATTTCTCACTCCATTTCCAATCTTGTTGGAGTTCTTCATCAAATTGATAAGAATATTGAAGAGAAGGAATATCACATCTTGCGCCCGGGTATCTATTCCAATGCCAAGTTCCTCCCAATTGGTCTGCTTTTTCAACCACGGCAACTGAAAATCCTGAAGACCTTAATTTGTGTAAGAGATAAAGACCCGAAAATCCTGCTCCTACTACAAGCACATCCATTTTTCGTAAAGACATATAAATAACTTCCCTTTATAAAAATATTTCACCAAAAAGTTTATAGTTTGGCAATTGATTCCGCTCTTAATTGTAGGTATTTAACAAGAACTAAAGACTTTACTCCATCAGCTAATTGTTCAGCTTGGTGCCAAAGCTCTTCATCCTTTACGCCTTCGTTGAGCTCTTGCATTACAGCCCCGAAGTGTAGTCTTGTTGCTTGTACCAATTTTGTTTCTCTTTAAATTGTCTATTAATCTTTAATTAATCGCTTTATCTAGTGACTAGATTAATAGAAAATTATATTCTCTAAGAGTAACCTTTAACAAAAATAATATTAATAGATATGAGTAATCCGCTTTTGGCTCCGCAAATAAAAAGTAAATTAGATACTTCAACCGAAACTTTTGCAGAAAATAAGACTGCGATGATGGAGAAGTTAGAAAAAATAGAGGAATTGTTAGATTATGTGGAATTGGGTGGTGGTATGCACCACCATGAAAGACTGGCAGCCAGAGGTAAGATGGCAGTCAGAGATAGAATTTCAAACTTTCTTGATCCCGATACCCCATTTTTAGAAATAAGTGCCTTAGCCGCTTATGACTCAGCCTACCCAGTAGGAGGAGGTGCAGTAGCAGGAATTGGTATTGTTGCCGGAACCGAAGTTGTAATTTTTGCAAACGATCCAACGGTGTTGGCTGGAGCCATGCATGCTTATTCAAGTAAAAAATGGACTCGAGCTATGGAAATTGCCAGAGATAATAGATTGCCGTATGTACAGTTTGTTGAATCCGCTGGAGGGGATCTCAGGATGGGCGGTAAAGGCAGACGAGGTAGTACCCCTCCCCCCACTGGAGGAGGTCATTTTGCTGAATCAGGAAGAACTTTTTATGAAATAACCGAATTATCTAAATTAAGAATACCTACAATTTCTTTAGTCTTTGGGTCTTCAACTGCAGGTGGTGCTTATCAGCCTGGCATGTCTGATTACAATATTTTCATAAAAAAACAATCAAAGGTTTTTCTTGGCGGTCCCCCATTGGTAAAAATGGCGACGGGTGAAGAATCTGATGATGAAACTCTCGGGGGAGCGCAAATGCATGCTGAAACGTCTGGTCTAGCAGATTATCTGGCTGAGGATGAAATGGATGCAATCAGAATAGGAAGAGAAGTCATTTCACATTTAAATTGGAGAAAAAGAGGAAACAAACCTTTGCTCAAACCTGAAGAACCAATTAATGATGCCGAAGATTTATTGGGTCTAGTTGATCCAGACCTAAAAAAACCGTTTGATATCAGAGAAGTTGTTACACGAATTACTGACGGATCAAGGTTTGAAGAATTTAAACCCCTATTCGGACCCAATATCGTTTGTGGATTCGCTTCAATTCATGGTTATCAGATAGGCATATTAGGAAATAACGGAGGCATTATTTACCCCGATTCTGCCCAAAAAGGAGCGCATTTTGTTCAGCTATGTAATCAAATAGATATCCCCATACTTTTCTTACAAAATGTAACCGGCTTTATCGTTGGGAAAGACTATGAGAGAGCAGGACAAATTAAGAAAGGCGCCCAATTTCTTAACTCGGTCTCAAATTCTAACGTACCTCATATTACGGTTATCGTAGGAGCTTCAATTGGAGCAGGTACCTATGCAATGTCCGGAAGAGCTTACAACAACCGTTTCACATTCCTTTGGCCCTCCGCGAAAATTGCGGTTATGGGCCCTAAACAAATCGCTGGAGTCATGTCCATAGTAAGAAGAGGCCAAGCAGCAAGAAAAGGAGAAAAATTTAATGAAAAGGAAGACGCTGAGATTGTTGCCATGGCCGAAGCAATGCAAGAAGAAGGATCTTTGGCTCTAAGAGCTACTGGAGCCATTAGCGATGACGGCATTATTGATCCCAGAGATACCAGAATGGTTCTTGGTATGTGTCTTTCCGTAGTCAATGGTAAGGAAGTTGAAGGAGCCCCAGGTTATGGAGTTTACAGACTATGAATTTTCAAAATTATCATAAGTTACTGATTGCAAATCGTGGCGAGATTGCTTGTAGAGTAATTCGAAGCGCACATGATATGGGTATAAGTTGTGTTGCGGTTTACGTGGATGCTGATGCAGATTCCCCATTTGTTAAAATGGCCGATGAAGCCATCAGGCTTTCTGATTCCTACCTTAATTCAAAGGAAATAATTCAGGCCGCATTAGACACAGGCGCTGAAGCGATCCATCCCGGATACGGATTTTTATCAGAAAACGCTAAATTTTCTAGAGATGTTTTAAAGGCTGGATTGCTTTGGATAGGTCCTTCGTCCAGAGTTATTACTTCTATGGGAGATAAGCTTAAGGCAAAAGACTTAGCTGAAAAAGCAGGAGTCCCAACTCTTCCTATGACGACTGATCCTAAAAAAGCTAAAGATATTGGCTACCCACTTTTGATTAAAGCAGCTGCGGGGGGTGGAGGAAAAGGCATGAGGATAGTTAACTCTGCTAAAGACCTGAAGGAGTCTATTAAATCTGCGCAAAGGGAAGCAAAGACCGGTTTTGGAGATGACCGGATATTCATTGAAAGATATGTTCCTGTCTCTCGACATATAGAAATTCAAATTTTAGGAGACTCTCATGGAAATGTAGTGCACCTAGGTGAAAGAGAATGCTCTATACAAAGAAGGCATCAAAAAATAATTGAAGAATCTCCTTCGCCACGTGTAGACCCAGAAATGCGCGATGCAATGGGAGAAGCTGCTTTAAAACTAGCTAAAAAATTGAAATACGAATCTGCAGGGACTGTTGAATTTTTAGTTGATGACAAAACTGGTGAGTTTTGGTTCTTAGAAGTCAATACTAGGTTGCAAGTAGAGCATCCTGTCACGGAAGCCACTACAGGTATCGACATAGTTCATGAACAGCTTCGGATAGCTAGAGGTGAGAACCTCGGTTATTACCAAGAGGATATTGATTGGTATGGTTCTGCAATTGAAGCAAGACTTTACGCTGAAGACCCAAGAAATGATTTCCTTCCTGCAACAGGAACATTAATTGCTTATGAGCCTAACTCAGAAGTCGAAGCTAGATGGGATTCCGGAGTAGAAGAAGGTTCAGTTATAGGTACTGAGTTTGATCCAATGATCGCCAAAGTAATTTGTTATGGAGAAAATAGATTAGAAGCAGCTAATAAATTATCCATGGCGTTAGAATCCTTACATATTGGGGGAGTTGTTACGAACCGAGATTTTTTAGTTTCAACTTTACGTTCTGAAGCATTCTTAAATGGTTTAACTACCACAAACTTTATTGAAAAAGTTAAACCACCCAGATCTTATGCACCTAGTGATGATGAATTAAAGAAGGTGGCCTCTATTGCTGCTATGTGGATTCAAGGCAAGAATAGAAACGAAGCAGAATTGTTAGGCGATCTGCCTTCTGGCTGGAGAAATAGCAGACTACCAAAACAAAAAATGAATTTTACTTGTGGAGAAACTGAAATCCCCATCACTTACAGATCCAGAAGAGATGGAAATTTTGATTTAAATGAAGATTCTGTAGTCAAAATTTTTCAGTGGAATAATAAATCAATAAGTTTAGAAATTGATGGGCATAGAATTTCTTCAAAAGTTACAAAATCAGATGATCAGGTAATTGTAAAAATGCCTTGGGGGAATGTATCTTTAGAAGTTGTTCCTAGATTTGTTCTGCCGGGTTCAGAAGAAGTGATTGGAGGATTAATTGCACCGATGCCTGGCAAGGTTGTTGATCTTAAAGTCAAAGTGGGTGACAAGGTTTCTAAAGGAGATCCAGTAGTTATTCTTGAGGCAATGAAAATGGAGCATCAAGTTAATGCTCCAGAAGCAGGAAAAGTTAAGGAGATATACATCAAAAAAGAACAACAATTAGATAATGGGGCTCTTTTAATGATAGTGGATTCAAAGTAGTTTGGAGAAAAGTCTATGAGTAGTTCTGAAGACAAAATCTTAATAGGTAATTGCAGTGGTTTTTATGGAGATCGCCTATCAGCAGCTAAAGATATGGTGGAAGGCGGACCTATAGATGTTCTTACAGGCGACTATCTAGCAGAGCTAACCATGACAATACTTTATAACCAAAGAATGCAGCGAGGAGAAGATCACGGATATGTTGGAACATTCTTAAAGCAATTCAAAGACGTAGCCTCAGCTTGTCAAGAAAGAGATATAAAAATTGTTACTAATGCCGGAGGTTTAAACCCAGTGTCAATGGCTTCAAAAGTAGAAGAAATAGTACAAGAATTAGGATTAAACCTAAAAGTAGCCTACATAGATGGGGATGACTTGATACCAAGGCTTGATGAACTAAATAAAGAAGGCGAACTACTAAAAAATATTGAGAAAGATATTCCTTTATCAGGTTATGAAAAAAAACCTGTTACGGCAAACGCCTACTTCGGGGCTTGGGGGATCAAAGAAGCCTTGGATAAAGGAGCAGATGTTGTTGTATGCCCTAGAGTAACTGATGCTGCTGTGGTTATTGGACCAGCAGCCTGGAAATACAATTGGTCTAGGGACAATTATGATGCCCTTGCGGGAGCTTTAGCAGCTGGTCATATCATTGAGTGTGGAGCTCAAGCTACTGGAGGAAATTATTCTTTTTTTCAAGAAGTCCCTTCCTTTTCAAATATGGGTTACCCAATTGCTGAGATATTTGAAGATGGTAGTTTTACTATAACAAAACACCCTGGTACTGGTGGTCTGGTATCAGTCGGTACTGTCACAGCTCAATTACTCTACGAAATTGGAAGTCCTGCTTATATGAACCCTGATGTGGTGTCTCACTTTGATACCCTAAAGATTACCCAAGAAGCTGAAAACAGAGTTCATGTATCCGGTTGTCGAGGAAGTAGTGCTCCAAAGACTCATAAAGTTTGCATAAACTTGGCAGGTGGATTTAGAAACGGAACGGAAATTCTGCTAACTGGTTTGGATATAGAAGAGAAAGCTAAACTAGTAACCGATTCAATCTTTGAGAATGTGGGGGGAAAAGAACAGTTTGATAAAGTTGATGTGCAACTTCACAGAACAGATAAAGAAAACCCTGATTCCAATGAACAAGCTCAGGCTTCTCTAAGAATTAGTGTTATGTCACAAAATCCAGATCTCGTTGGTAGACTTTTCAGTGCAAAAATTGTTGAACTAGGATTGGCTAATCTTCCTGGTTGGACTGGAAGAGGTGGTTCGGTACCCAGCGGTCATTATATTGAGTATTGGCCTGCTCTCGTTGATAGTAAATTCATCACCGAAAAGGTTCATTTTGAAGGGGAAACCGTTGATGTTGTCCCAACTAGCCAAATGGATCTCGAAGAGATTTACTATCAAAAAGAACCTTATGAAAATAAATTACCTGAAATAAAGAATACAAAGAAAACTAACTTTGGACGCTTGTTTGGTACACGATCCGGGGACAAAGGCGGATGTGCTAATCTGGGGGTATGGGCTAAAACAGCTGAAGCCTACTCATTTTTATATGATTTCCTTACAGTAGATAAACTAAAAGAACTTTTACCAGATGTATCTCAATATGAAGTAGAGAGACACGAACTTCCAAACATACTCTCTTTAAATTTTTACATTCATGACATATTACAAGATGGAGTCTCTTCTTCAACCAGGCTTGATGGTCAAGCCAAGTCATTAGGAGAGTATATACGTGCTAAAGAAATAGAAGCTCCTGACTATCTGATAGAAGCTATAGGAGGATAGATTATGAACACAGAAAAACTATCACTTGAGGGGCTGATTTTTGAGGCCACAAAAATTAACATTGAAGGGAATGTTCTTACCATAACTTTAAATCGACCCGAAAGGAAAAATGCCTTAAATTCAGTGATGACCAATGAAATTAATTATGCCCTGGCCTACGCTAAACAAGAAAGATCAATTCGTGTAGTGGTGTTGGCAGCGGAAGGCGACATTTTCTGTGCTGGTGCTGATTTAAGAAATATGTCTGGTAAAGAGAAGCCACCTGAGTCTGCAGTTCCCAGATTGGAAGGAAAGACGGATATAAGTCTTTCACTTAGGCATTTACATAAACCTGTAATAGCTAAAATTCAAGGATCTGTTTTGGCTGGAGCCCTATTAATGGTAACTAATTCAACTCACGCTGTGGCTATTGAAGAGGCAAAATTTTCAGCTCCTGAGATTAAAAGAGGAATTTGGCCTTTTATGGTTATGGCAGGTCTGTTTAGAGTGATGCCTAAAAGAGCTGGCTTAGACTTTTGTATGCGAGGGGAAGCCATCAACGCAGAAAAAGCTGAAGAGTGGGGACTAATAAACCAATCAGTTAAATCTTCTGAGTTGGACACTACAGTTGAAAAGCTAGCTTCTCAATTAGCAAATTTAGCTCCTACAACCATGCAAATGGGCTTATCTGCATACAACACCCAAGACTCAATGAGTTTTGACGAGGCACTTCCCTTTTTACAAGAGCAAATAGCAGCATGCATACAAAGTGATGATGCTAAAGAAGGAATTAATGCCTTTCTGGAAAAAAGAGAACCTAAGTGGGACTAGCTTTGTTCCTTGGTAGCTAAGTAGATACCTAGTAAAACTATTAACCCGCCCAATGCTTGCCATAGGTTAAGTGTTTCTGATAAAAGCAACCATCCATAGATAGCGGCTGCAACCGGCTGTATAAGTAATGTTAGGGAAGAAAGGTGGGCTGAAAGTCTAGAAATCCCTAAAGTGATAAGTCCTTGAGCTAAAGATTGACTTACGAACGCATAGGCCAAAAGAACCAGCCACCCTTTGTAAGAGCTTGGAAAAAGTGACTCTGATTCAATTAGACCAACTGGGAACAAGAAAATGGATGTAGATAAAGTTGCAAAAAAGAGCGCATGAGCTGGTGGTAAGAAATCTGTTAGCTTTTTAATGACCAGTATGTAGGCTGCATAAAAAATAGCAGCTACCAAACCTAAGCCGTCTCCCAATAGCTTAAATGAGTCTGAACCACTTCCAGAAAGAATTACCAAACTCACCCCCATGAAAGACAGAGCTAGAGCCCCAAAGAAAGCTGATCGAATTTTTTCACCTAAAAAGAAAAAACTAATGAGAGTTACAAAAACAGGTGCGGTATTGGCCATCAGTGTCGCATGGGCTACTGAGGTAAAACTTATAGCCCAATTCCAGACCGCCATATCAGTTCCAAAAAAAATTCCAGCTAGCCCTAAGGTCAGAAGGTTTTCTTTAGTTAAATAATGTCTTAAAGGGTATTTAGTTTTGGAATTTAAAACCCATATGTATAGGAAAGGTAAAGCTAAAAAAGCGCGGTAGAAAGCAGTTAATGAAGGACTAGTTTCACTGAATCTTACAAAGATTGCTGAAGATCCTAATAGAGCTGCTCCAATAAACAGAGCTATCAATCCTGGGTAAACAGATTTTGAATTTTCCATTAATATCTCTAAAGCTTAGTCAGTTATACTTCCATTATGGTAGAAAACCAATTGGATAACACTCAAGAAATTATCTCAGTGTCTGAGATAAATAAAAGGGCCAAATCTATTCTTGAAGAGAATTTTCCTTTCGTCTGGATACAAGGAGAAGTTTCAAACTTCTTTTCAGCTGCCTCTGGTCACTGGTACTTTTCTTTAAAAGATGAATCTTCTGAAATTAGGTGTGCCATGTTCACTAATAAAAATCACCATATTACTTTTGAACCAAAAGATGGAGATCATCTAGTTTTAAACGGTACCTTAAGTATTTTTGAAGGACGGGGTCAATACCAGATTATTGTTGAGCACATTGAATTAGCAGGTGAAGGCGCTTTATTAAAAGCTTTTGAAGAGCTTAAAAAGAAATTACAACTAGAAGGACTTTTTGATGACTCGATAAAACGCCAACTGCCTGCCTACCCCAAAAATATTGCTGTTGTAACTTCTCCAGATGGAGCAGTTATTCAAGATATTATTAATGTATTAGATAGAAGGTCACCTTTTTTAGATTTAACGGTTGTTCCAACTCTAGTCCAAGGTGAAAAGGCAGCGCCTTTAATCTGTGATGCCTTAAATAAGGTAGGCAAATTAAAAAATATAGATGTAGTTATTTTAGCTAGAGGTGGTGGTTCAATAGAGGACCTTTGGGCTTTTAATAATGAAGAAGTAGCGCGCGCGATTGTAAATTGCCCTACCCCGATAATTAGTGCTATAGGCCATGAAACTGATTTTACAATTTCCGATTTTGTTTCCGATTTAAGAGCTCCTACCCCTTCAATAGCTGCAGAAATTATTAGCCAACCGTACAGTGAATTAATAGAAACTCTAGAAGGGTACCAAAACTATATTTCTAGAAGTGTAATATCTCAAATTGATCTCCAGAGAACTCAAATTACTAATCTAATTAAAAGAATAAGACATCCCGGAGATAAATTAAGAGAAATTAGTCAAAAGCTAGACTATATAGAAACCACACTTATTCAAAATATTAACCAAGAAATTTCTTTCAAAAAAAATGGACTTAATTTAAAAGATCTTTCTTTACAACAAAATTCGCCACAGAATAAAGTAAAAGAAGCGAAGGTTTACTTGCAAAATGCTTCCAAGGATTTACTGAAGGCTCTTAAGTTAGAAATTGAAAGGAAGAATACAGTTTTGGCAGAAATAGTAGCAACCTTACAAGCAGTTAGCCCACTGTCAGTTCTATCAAGAGGTTATTCAATAATTAGCACAGAACCAGATGGAAAAATCTTATCGTCTTCAAATCAAGTAGAAATCGGACAAAGTATTTCTGCTATCTTAAGTAAAGGCAGTATAAAAGCTGAAATTAAGTCTAAAAACGAAAATGAAGAATAAACTGTCGTTTATTTGTATTTTTATTTTATCCTCGTGTGCGACACTTGATATTTCTTATCCTCTATGTGATTTCCCTGAACATTCTCCCTTTCCGGGAGGCGTCATAAGCCAAACTTTAAGAATAGATGCCAATGAAATAAACGAAATTGATATTAATCAAAAAAATGTTTATTTGTGCCAGGTGGACAAAGATCATTGGAAGATTCTTGCTCCAATAAGCCTTTCTGAAGAAATTAAAACAATTGCTATTGTTAAAAATGGACAGCCCATTCTGGAAGTTCCTATTTCAAATAAAGCATATAGAGAATCAAAAATCACTATTACTAATCAAGACTTAGTCTCTCCTCCAGAAGAATATTTATCTAGAATTAAAATGGAATCTGAGTTGGGAAAAGTTGCTATAGGAACTTTATCAAAGAGATTTCATACTTCCTTAAAAATGCCCGCGCCAACCCAAGGAATTAAAAGTAGTGAATTTGGTGTAAAGAGGTTTATTAACGGTCAACCTAGAAATAGGCATACAGGACTGGATTTAGCTGCTTCTATTGGTACAGAAATAATCTCCCCATTGTCAGGAAAAGTTATTTTAGTTGGAAATTTTTATTATCGAGGTAAAACTGTATTTGTAGATCATGGTGGTGGCATGATTAGTACTTACTCCCATATGAGTAAAGTTGTTGTTCAGCAAGGGCAATCGCTAGAGAAAGGAGATCTTATTGGGGAGGTTGGGCAATCAGGAAGAGTTACCGGCCCTCACCTACATTGGCAAATAATTTTGTCGGGTATCCCAGTTGATCCAGAATTATTTCTGGAGCCTAACTCTTAGGTTTCTTTAAGTTTCAAAATCATTTCTTCTAAAGATTCTTTGGTTTGTGGTCCAAGCAGGACTTCTCTTGTAACTCCATTGGGGTCAATGATATAAGTTGTGGGTAGGCCTTTAGGAACATCCCATCCAAATAGTTCACCTGGATCCGTCAGCAAACTTGGAACTTGGACTTTAAATCTTAGAATCTGTTCTTCTAATTCCTCTCCCTCTAGCTGATCAAAATTGTATGCGAATACATGTACCTCTTTCTTATTATCTTCATAAAAGGAAGATAATTCAGGCATTTCCTTAATACACGGTGGACACCAATCGGCCCAATAATTTATTACGACCCACTGTCCTCTTAAGTCTTCAATATAACCAGAAGAGTCTTTATAAATTTCAAAGTCTGGTTTTGAGCAGCTTGTGAGACACAATAATAAAATTGTTAAAATAGTGATAGATTTAGAAAATTTAAATTTTTTGAATCTTAACATCCTACTAATATTTAGTTATCGATAGTACTATTGTTATAAGAGCTTAATAGTTGAGAAGGATCTTTATTTTGAATAATTTTACCATTTATCATAACCCTAGATGCAGTAAATCTAGACTCACTTTGGATTTACTTAAAGAAAAAGGTATCAATCCAGAAATTATTTTATATTTGGAAACCCCGCCCTCTGAAACACAGCTAATATCAATTTTAAAAAAATTAAAATTAGAACCAAGGGATTTAATGAGAAAAGGGGAAGCCGAATTTAAAGAACAAAATCTTTCAGATGAATCAAAATCTGAGAAAGATCTAATTCGTGCCATGATAGAATGCCCGAAATTAATCGAACGACCTATAGTCATATACGGAGAAAGAGCAGTTATAGGAAGACCTCCTGAAAATGTTCTTAAAATTATCAAATGAATGAAACAACAAAAATGAACCGTTTCTGGGAATGGGTAACTACAGCCAGAAAATTTACAATTAACTTATTATTCCTTTTAATTGTTCTGATTTTTCTCGGAGCCCTTTTGGGATCTATTTTTAGTGGAAGTAAGCTACCTGATCCTGAAGGAAAAGCTTTAGTTGTTAACCCTCAAGGTCCAATAGTCGAACAAGTTGCAGGCTCTTTAGATCCGTTGAGTTTTGCTCTGTATGGACCTCCTACTCCGGGGGTGAATGTACGAAATGTATTGTTTGCTTTAAAAAATGCTAAAGAAGACGAAAGGATAGAGCATGTTATCCTTCAACTCGATAACATTGAAGGAACAGGTCAAACTGTACTCTACGATGTTGGTCAGGCCTTACAAGAACTAAAAGACTCAGGTAAGAACATAGTTGCCGTCTCTGACTACTATAGCGAAAGCTCTTACTATCTAGCCTCTTTTGCAAATGAAATTATTATGCATCCTGATGGAGCTGTAGATATTTTGGGCTATTCAAGAATTAGGACTTATTACAAGACTCTGATAGATAAATTAGAAGTTACTGTAAACCTGTTTAGAGTAGGAAAGTTTAAGTCAGCTATGGAACCCTATATTAGAGATAACATGTCAGATGCTGCAAAAGAAGCGAGCATAGCTTATCTAAATGTCCTTTGGGACTCTTGGAAAAAAGTAGTCTCAACAAATAGAGACCTAGAGACTGAAGACATACAGAATTATGCAGATACTATTGATGAATTGGTTATAAAAGAAATCGGGGATACTGGTAAAACAGCTTTGAATTTCAAATTAGTTGATAAACTGCTAAATAGGAATCAACAGAGAGACTATCTGATTGATCTGGTTGGAAGTGATGAGGAAGAAAAGAGTTTCGCCCAAGTCTCTTTGAGAGATTATTTTGCGATTGCTAAAGAAGAAGAAGCAAAAAACAAATCAAAAAATAAAATAGCGGTAGTTGTCGCCTCAGGCAGTATCGTAGATGGAACTCAACCTCCTGGCATGATAGGCGGAGACTCAACCGCACAGCTTTTGAGAGAGGCACATGAAGATGAAGAGGTAAAAGCAATTGTATTGAGAGTAGATTCAGGGGGAGGCAGCGCTTTTGCTTCTGAAGTTATCAGAGAAGAAATAGTGATAGCTAAATCCAAAGATATAAAAGTAATAGCTTCCATGTCGAATGTTGCTGCTTCAGGAGGATACTGGATATCTGCAAGTGCAGATGAAATTTGGGCTTCTCATGACACAATTACTGGCTCCATTGGAATTTTTGGATTTCTACCTACTTTTGAGAAAACTCTAGATAAAATCGGAGTGCATACTGACGGTATCTCAACAACTAAAATTGGAACAGGTATAGACCCTATGCAACCTATAAATCCTATACTTGCTAGAGTCATACAATCAAATATTGAACACGGTTATCAAAGGTTTATTAAATTAGTCTCAGAATCCAGAAACATGACTTTAGAAGAAGTGGATGAAATAGCACAAGGGCGAGTTTGGGCAGGAGAAAAAGCCCTAGAGATAGGACTTATAGATAACTTAGGAAATATGGAAGATGCAGTTAAAAGAGCTGCAGATCTAGCGGACTTGGAGGATTACAAAACTTTTTATCCTTCTCTGCCTTTAGAGTGGACAGACCAAATCCTGAAACAGTTTTTTTCTAAAGTGGTTGGTATTTTTGGATCTAGAGCAGGTAGCAAAGATTTAATTAAAAGGTCTGTTGAGTTAGTAAACGATCTTGAAACTTACAATGACCCTAAAGGCATTTACCTTAAATGCCTGGATTGTCTTATTTATTAGAAATCAGTTCCCTGACCAAGGCGATTGATACTTTTCTCTTTTTTTCTAAAGAGAAAGTGTCCAGTTCGTTCATTAAGCTCATTAGATCTGATAAGTTTCGGGAGGTATGGGTAAGAATATAGGACAAGACATTGTCTTCAAGCTCCCACCCTTTCCTGGAAGCAGCTTCCTTCAGTGCCTTTATTTTTTCATCTTCATTAATCTCAGGTAATTCAAATGCTGGGAAAGCTAACAGCCGGGATTTAAGATCTACAAGATTAATCTCTAATTGTTTTGCAGTAACCCTTGAAGAAATGAAAATTTTGCAATCTTTTAATAAACAAGCATTAATTAAATTGAAAAGCGCCAACTCCCATTCTTTTGAACAGGGAAATTGCTCCATAGATTCTATAAAAATGACATCAAGTTCTTCTAAGCCTTCCAATACTGAAGGGTTATCTAATAAATTATTATCAAAGGAAACAAAAGCGGAATGTAATTTCTTTTCAAGAAATTCTCTGTTTATAGAATGTAAAAGATAATTTTTTCCTGTTCCTTTCTTGCCCCATAAAAAGAAGGTTTTAATTGTGTCGGATCCAGAGACAAAATCCTTAGAAGCTTTCAAAATAATTTCAGTTGATGGACAGAGAATAAAATTATTTAGATTGATTGCCTCATCTAATTTCACATCGAGGTTCAATTGTTTGGGATAGTTCATTTAACTTCTAAAAAGATGTTTGTAAACTTCTTGTCCTTGCTCTCTGGCGTAAGTAAAGACACTTAAAGCAGTAAATATTAATACGCCAACAACCGCTATCTCATAAAGCAAATTTAGAAGCATTGAGTACGAATTTATAGATTCTTGCAGAAGGGTTATGATGAAAAGAGCTATCGTCCATCCAGTAAAGTGTTTGCCCCATCTATTTGACTCGGAGTTTCGTCCTTCAAACAACATTAAGTAAAGCATGGAGCCCATTACCGCAAGAGCATCTCTAACTAAGAGTATGCTGACAAGCCAGATAGGTAATAGCTGAACGTAAGCAAGAGCAAGTAAAGTACTTAGGATTAAGCATTTATCAGCTAAAGGATCTAATAATTTCCCAAATTCACTTTCCCAGCCATAACTTCTAGCTAGATAACCATCGAAACCATCTGAAATACCTGCAAAAATAAATAAAAGAAGAGCCAGTAACTCATTTCCTTGATAGATAAAAATACAAATAGGAATAGCCAATAACAATCTTAATGAAGTAATTACATTGGGAACGAGTTGAAGCACTATCTTTCTGCCTGATAAATATATTCGAGAGCTATTCCATTCCCTTGGGAAGGTTGGTTAGTTAAAAGTGGATTCACGTTCATTAATTTCTCCAGATCAGAGACCTGCCCTCTTATTGATAATACATAAGTAACAGTATCACTAGAAATGGACCCAATACTATACGCATAAACCAAGGCGTTGGTTTCAATTATCTTTTCTACATTCAGCAAGTCATTGTGTTCTTCAACTCCAGAAACTGAAATTCTTAACTCAGTTTTGATATTAGGATCTATATTTAATTGAAAATCTTTAGACAGCTCGTCCGCTAGCGTATCTATCATGTCATTTAACGTAATCCTTTTAAAATCAGAGATAGGTGATAGACAAAATGGTTCTGTAATTAAAAGGCCATACTCGTTCTGAATATAACAAATCATCCAATCTTCTAAACCATATCTTGAAGAAATTTTATTTAGAAAATCTTGATCGGATCTCGGTTCATAAAGGTTTAAGTACTTCAAGTCTATTAAATCTAATACCGGCTCAATAAAAACAATGTTTCTCATTGAGCCCCTAGTATCTATCTTTGATTTGATTTCAGTACAGCTTTCCCGTCTTTTTATTAAAATTTCTTCTTCATCAACTATTAAGAATGATTCAGATTTACAGGGAAGGAACAATAATACTTTGGGTTTTATTCCTATCCATAATGGCAAACTGTTTTCTGATAAAAGTTTTCTAACCTCTTCGCCATTGAATGAGAAGATGGCCAAAATACTGTCTGCTTCTGATGACAATCTGTACTCGCTAATAAATTTTTCTGAGTTTTTAACAGCTTTAACAACTGCAGGATAAGTATTTATCTCCGAATTACCTGATACGGTTAACATTAGATTTTGAAAAGCGAGCTTCATACCTTCATCGATAGAAACTCTATCAGTCCCCTCTAACTCCACTTGAATTTCATAAAGTTCTTTAAATACATAGCCCTCTTCACCGTATATAGACGGCGAAATACAAAGTAAAAATAAATAAACTAAATAAAATTTTTTCATTTAAAAAATAACAAGCAGAACTTAATTAAGATGGTTGCTAAAATACTTTCCCTAATTCTAAATCTATGAGCAAAAAAGTTCCAAAGGAAAACAAATCTCTTCTGTATAAAAGAAATTCATCTCTTAGCTATAAAGATGCGGGTGTGGACGTTGAGGCGGGTTATGAGCTTGTTGAAAGGATAAAACCGTTTGTTAAAGAAACTCGTAGATCTGAAATTATTTCAGGTCTAGGTTCTTTTTCCGCTTTAAGTAAATTACCTAAACACATAGAAAACCCCATTCTAGTAACTTGCACAGATGGGGTGGGAACTAAGATTGAATTAGCTAGAGAAATGGGAAAGTTCGACACCATAGGTATTGATTTGGTTGCCATGTGTGTCAATGACTTAGTTACATGCGGGGCTGAACCTCTACTCTTCCTGGATTATTATGTTACTGACAGTCTCAACGTAGAATTAGCTTCTAAAGTAGTACAAGGAATTGCTGAAGGGTGTAAGCAGGCTAATTGTTCTCTTGTTGGCGGAGAAACTGCTGAACATCCAAACAGCTTCCCTGAAAACAGTTTTGACCTTGCAGGATTTGCTTTGGGCGTAGTAGACGAGAATAAAATAATAGGTAAAGAATTAGCCGAAAATGGAGACATCCTTTTGGGCTTAGCCTCTAATGGTGTTCATTCTAATGGGTTCTCACTGATCAGAAAAATTATTGGTCAAGAACCAGAATCATTACTATTAAAAATTAACGGGCAAAGTCTTGGGTCAAAACTCTTAACTCCAACTAGAATCTATGTAAAAGAAGTACTTGAACTAACTAAGGTTTTTAAAATCTCAGCTATTTCTCATATAACGGGCGGAGGATTTTACGAAAATATACCCAGAATTCTTAAAACTGACTCTGTTGCAAAGATCAACTTTAAGGAAAAAGAATGGCCTACTTATGAACTTTTTGAATGGATAAAGTCTAAAGGAAATATTACTCAAAAAGAGATGTTATCTACTTTTAATTGTGGGATAGGTATGGTCTTAGCACTTAAAGAGGTAGATGTAGAAGATGCAATTAAGCTATTGGATAGTCTAAATATTGATTCAAAGGTAATAGGGAAAGTAGAACCGAAGAAAACAGAAGAAGAGTCCATAGAAATAAAAGTTAATTAAATGACAAATTTTTCTTTTGCAGTACTTATTTCAGGTAATGGTTCTAATCTGCAAGCTATGATAGAAGCAATTAATGGAAACAAGATTTCAGGAAGAATTTGTTGTGTCGTGAGCAATAAAGAAGATGCCTACGGATTAGAAAGAGCTAAAGAGGTAGAAATACCTACTGAAGTAATAAGTAACAAGGATTTTAAAACAAGAGAGGACTTTGATGCTGAGATGGTAAGAGTTTTGTCTATTTATAACCCTGATTTGATTGTTTTAGCAGGATTTATGAGGATTCTGAGCCCAGTATTTGTAAACGCCTTTCCGGGAAAAATTCTGAACATACACCCTTCTCTTCTTCCAAAATACCCAGGATTAAACACGCATGAAAGGGTTTTGGATTCTTCAGATAATATACACGGCATTACAGTACATTTTGTAGACGAAACCTTAGATGGAGGCCCCATATGTGCTCAATCTTCACTTGAAATTACAACTAATTCAGTGAAACAGCTTGAACAACAAATTCACAAACTTGAACATGAATTATATCCAAAGGTAGTAGGTTGGTTTGGTGAAGGTCTATTAAAATTGACTGATGGAAAAGTATACTTTGAGAATAGAGAACTAAAGATAGGAGAGATTAATGAGAAATAAATTTTTTATTATTTTGCTTATATCGTTTGCCTTTCAAATCTCAGCAGAAAAATTAGAGGTATTAAAGCCTTCGAAGGCCACGTTGACCATGAATGCTGGAGATATGGAAGTTTGGCTTGAGAAAAAAGACAATAATATTTGGGAAATGGGCTCCAATGTAGATGGCGGAAGAGTTTTTCAAAGAGAGGAAATCTCCATTTTCGAGTTAAAAGATAACTCTGTAATTCCTCTAGATCATAAAATAAAGATGAAAATACTATTCAAAAAGATTAAAGCTTCTGCTCGCTTTAATTGGGAAAGTTATACCTTGGATTATAAAGAAGGGAAAAACCAAGGTTCGCTCAAGTTAGTTAATGGAACACTAGGCCCAGCAACAGCTCAACTTAAAATGAGACTAGATTTAAGAGCAATGGATATCAACGCTCTGCCTGAAAAAATTAAATACTTGGTTTATTTTAGAGGAGAAATAAAGGAGAGGACTTACTCTTTAAAAGGGTTTGAGGATACAGAGACACCTTTTGGAACATTTAATACTTTAAAAGTGGAGAGAGAGTTTCTTCCTGAAGAGGAAAGAGAACAAATATACTGGTTTGCTCCAGATCTGGACTTTACAATTGTAAGAATTCTCAATAATGACGGTAGAGAATCAGACCTTTTATTAAAGAGCCTAGAGTTTGGCGATTAAGTTTTAGGCAAGGTTACGCCTTTTTGACCTTGATATTTACCACCTCTATCTTTGTAACTGGTTTCACATTCTTCGTCTGACTCTAAAAATATCATTTGTGCGACACCCTCGTTTGCATAAATTTTAGCAGGCAGGCTGGTAGTATTAGAAAACTCAAGCGTTACGTGGCCTTCCCATTCGGGCTCTAGAGGAGTTACATTAACTATTATTCCGCACCTAGCATAAGTAGATTTACCTAAACAAATAGTAAGTACATTTCTTGGAATTTTGAAATATTCTATGGTGCTTGCCAGTGCAAAAGAATTTGGTGGTATGACGCACTCATCATTCACTAAATTAACAAAACTTGTTTCATCAAAATTTTTTGGATCTACCGTAGCAGAATTTATATTAGTGAAAATTTTGAATTCATTTGAACATCTAACGTCATATCCGTACGAAGATGTACCATAAGAAATAAGTCTTTTCTCACCGTTTTTTCTGACTTGTTTAGGCTCGAAAGGATCAATCATTCCTTTCTCACTAACCATTCTTTTAATCCATTTATCCGATTTTATTGTCATTAACTATAATTTCCTGTTGATCAGTTATGTGCTATTTTGTTATTTCGCAAAGATACTAAATTCTTAAAAATTATGAAAATTATACTCCCTATTCTATTTATTTTTATTCTTTCGACTTCGTCTTTACAGGCAGATAACAAAGTTGATCTTATAAATCTCTATAAAGAACTTCATGCTAATCCTGAGCTTTCTTTTAAAGAAGAAAAAACTTCAAAAAAATTGGCTAATATTTTGAGAGACCTTGGTCTTGAGGTTACAGAAAACTTTGGAGGCTATGGGGTAATTGCATTATTTAGAAATGGTGAAGGAAAAACAATCATGCTCAGGGCTGATATGGATGGCCTGCCCGTTGAGGAATTAACAGGCGCTCCGTATGCAAGTAAAACTAAATCTTTTAACCAAGTAGGAGATGAAGTGTTCACGATGCATGCTTGCGGTCATGACATACATATGACTTCCTTGATTGGAACTGTCATTAATTTAATTGAAAGAAGAGATGATTGGCAGGGAACTTTATTGATTAATTTGCAACCAGCTGAAGAAGTTAGTGGAGGGGCTAGAAATATGATCAAAGAAGGTATCTTTGAAAAATTTCCTAGACCTGATTTTAATTTAGCTTTTCATGTAAGTGCTGATCTTCCTGCTGGAAAAGTTGGCTATGTACCTGGATGGGCAATGGCAAATGTTGATTCAGTGGATATTACTATTAAAGGTGTGGGAGGACATGGGGCTTATCCTCATACTACAAAAGATCCTATTGTCATGGCTTCTCAGCTTATAAACAATTTACAGACTATAGTAAGCAGAGAAATAGCTCCTATAGAAGCTGCTGTAGTAACCGTAGGCTCCATACATGGTGGCACAAAACACAATGTTATTCCTAGTGAAGTTAGACTTCAGTTAACTTTACGTTCTTACAAAGACGAAGTTAGGAATCAAACTATCTCAACGATTAGAAGAATCGCTAGAGGGTTAGCTGAAGCCAATGGCTTACCCAAAGAATCCTACCCTGAAATTACCCTTAAGGATGAGTACACACCCGCACTCTTTAATAACCCTGAACTGACCGAAAAAGTAAGGATCAGCTTTGAAACTGCTTTAGGTAAAGAGAATGTGTTGAAACTCTCGCCAGTAATGGGAGGTGAGGATTTTGGTATGTACGGTAGAGTTGAACCAATTATTCCAACAGCTTTATTTTGGTTGGGTTCAGTAAATAAGAAAGTTTATGACACCTCTCTCAGAGAAAATATAGGACTGCCATCTCTACATTCAGCTTTCTTTCTTCCTGATCCTGAGCCTACTATATCAACAGGTGTAAAAGCTATGAGTGAGGCTGTTATAGATTTATATCAAAACTAGTCTTCAGAATTTAGAATCGTTCTTCCACTAAGAGCATGCATGATAGTTCCTCCATCAACGTACTCCAATTCACCACCTAAAGGAACACCTCGAGCTAATCGACTAAGCTTTAAAGTTTCTATTCCTTTTAATCCTTCAAAGATAAAGTTAGCCGTGGCTTCACCTTCTAAAGTGGAATTAGTAGCCAAAATAATCTCAACAAATGAATTTTCTTTGGCTATTTTTAATAACTGATTTAGACCTAATTCTTCTGGACCCATATTGTCTATGGGAGATAAGTGGCCGTGTAGAATAAAATACTTTCCTCTGTATTGATGGCTTTCTTCGATAGCAAAAACATCGGAAACGGTTTCAACAACACACAACGTGGTTGAATCCCTCTTTTTGTCATTACATATGATACAGAGGTCTTGTTCTGAAAATATCCTACATTCTTTACATTGGCCCACATTTGATAATGTCTGAGATAAGGATTCCGCTAAGATCTTGCCGGCTTCTCTATCTTTCTCTAGTAAATGCAATACCATTCGTCGTGCAGATTTAGGACCTACTCCAGGTAAACATTGAAAAGCTTCTATCAAGCTATCAACAAAGGGGCTGATATTATTCACTGAGATTCCTTAGGAGTTATTGAAGACTCTACTATTTTTCCCCCGAGAGAATCCAATATATTCTTAACGGCAGGGTCATTTTTTATGTCTTCTGACGCCTTACTTAGCCTCTTTGCTTTCTTTTTCTCCTTAGTTTTATTTGGTGAGGACTCATGAGCTTCACCTTCCTCGAAAAAGATAAGACACTCAAGATCTAAGGCTTCATTTATACAATCTTGGAATTTTTCCCGGTGTGTTCCACTGAGTATTTCTAACTTATCTTTTGGCATAGAAAAATAAATAACTGTGTCTTCTGTCCTTAGAAAGGAGCAATGGGAAATTAATTGTTTTGT
>CAZTLP010000021.1:21811-23324 GCA_964614345.1 uncultured Gammaproteobacteria bacterium
AACCCATCACCGATATTAGGAGCTAAATCCATATCTCTCTTTGCTATCAAGCCTATTTGATAAAGCAATTGAATATCTTCAGCTTTTAAAGATTCCGACAAAGGAATGATATCTTCTGAAGGTAAATTCAAATCCGAAACAGTTTCTGGTGAAATCTGGATTATGGCCATGTGTTGAAGTGTTTCTAAAATTAGATCCATTAGCCTCTGATAATCAACACTTAGACTTGAGATATCTCGGAGATTTTTAACTAACTTGTCAGCTTTCTCATTAATAACACAATCTATTAACTCATAGACTCTATCGTAGGGTAGAGTTCCCAGCATTTCAGAAATAAGTGAATCTGTTAAGCTTGCATTACAGAAGGCAATTGCTTGATCCGCTATAGTCAGACAGTCCCTCAAGCTTCCCCTGCCAGCTCTTGAAATCTGATTAATGCTTTCCTCATCATATTTAACACCTTCTTCACTTAATACTTCCTTCAATCTTTCGCTTAGTTGAGTCGGTGTTAGATTCTTAAGATGAAATTGCAAACACCTGGATAACACTGTCGCTGGAACACTTTCTGGTTCAGTTGTTGCTAGGATAAAAACAACATGGGGAGGTGGTTCTTCTAAAGTTTTGAGTAAGGCATTAAAGCTGTGTTTTGAAAGCATATGGACCTCATCAATTAAATAAACTTTATACCTGGATGAACCGGGCATATGCATAACTGTTTCTAAAAGTTGCTGGGTCTCCTCCACTCCCCTTCTTGAGGCCGCATCCACTTCTTGAAAATCTATAAATCGACCTTCATTAATGGATTCGCATGCTTGGCATTTATTACACGGAGAAGACTTGAGGCCTTCTTCGCAATTTAAACATTTAGTTAAAATTCTTCCGAGAGTGGTTTTACCGACTCCTCTGGTTCCACTAAATAAGTAAGCTTGATGAACTTTGTTGCCGTCTAATGCATTGGACAATGCTTTTACTACATGTTCTTGACCTACAACCTCTGCAAAACTATTGGGGCGCCATTTTCTAGCTAATACTTGATAACTCATTACTCAAAGATAGTGTAATCATATGATTGTGTATTTGCTAAGTCCACAACCTATTTTTATGTTTTTTTATACAAAGAGAAAGCTTGTTCTATATGATTAAAATCAAAACCCCTATAGTTCAAAAATTTCTTTATTTTAAGTATTTGCTTAGTCTCATCAGGAAAAATACCGGCTGTCTTCTTCTCTAAAACCTTTATAGCAAAACTAGTCCAATCTAAATCGTTCATTAAAGGCTGACTAATATTTTCATTTACACCTCTTTGTTTTAATTCCTGTTCTATCCTTAGAGGTCCATACCCTCTTAAAGATCTAGAATAGATGTACTGTTCTGCAAATCTCTTGTTATCAATCAAACCTTCTTCTTCAAGTTTATCTATTTCAGCTTTTAAAAGCTCTACGGACTCAACTCTATTCTTTAGCTTGGAAAAGATTTCCTTGCCTGTGTGTTCTCTTCTGGCTAAAAAATCCAT
>CAZTLP010000022.1:0-20926 GCA_964614345.1 uncultured Gammaproteobacteria bacterium
AATTAAAGGATCTGATGTACAGGTAGAGACAGACGAAGTATCTTGGAAAGAAGTAGTCACGGGAAACAGGAGTCTTCCCGTATCTATGGCTACTGGCTTAATGACAGTTACAGGGGATAGAGTTAGCCTTATAACCTTCTTTAATTCTTTTAGGGAGTAGAAATATGTCAACAGAGTTAGAACTAAATATATTCTTGGAGAATCAAGTAGGGATAATTGAAATCAATAGAGCCCCTAATAATCATTTTGATCACCAGCTTATTTCCCAGATAGCTGATTCTTTTGAAGAGTTTGATAAAGATCATAATTGCAGAAGCATAGTTCTTTGTTCTAAAGGTAAGCATTTTTGTGCAGGAGCAAATTTTGGAAAAGATAGAGATATGCAAGATAAAACTGATCCTTATTCTGAGCTATATACTCAGGCAGTTAGACTTTTTAGAAATAAAAAACCTGTAATTGCTGCAGTTCAGGGTGGCGCTATTGGAGGTGGCTTAGGGCTCTCTTTGGTGGCAGATTTTAGAATAGGGTGTTCAGAATCTAGATTTAGTGCAAATTTCTCTAGATTAGGATTCCATCAAGGTTTTGGGACTACCGTAACTTTACCTAGAGTAGTGGGTAGCCAGAATGCAGCTATGATGATGTTGACTGGTAGAAGGCTAAAAGGAGAGGAAGCTTTAGATATAGGCCTTATTGATTATCTAGTTCCTCAGATAGATGTAAGAACAAAGGCAATAGAGCTAGCTGAAGAAATATCTGAATCAGGACCTTTAGCAATCCAATCTATTAGAGCAACTATTAGAAGTGGATTAGCAGATGAAGTAGAGAAAATAGTCTCTTGGGAATTATCTGAGCAAATGCGCCTTCAATCCACAGAGGACTTCAAAGAAGGTATAAAAGCTTCTTTAGAACGAAGAAAACCAAACTTTAAAGGCTCATAAGAATGAAATTCCCTTCTTTTGATTTAGAAAGGATTCAATCAATTTACGAAAACTCAGTTGAAATTAATCTCACTGAAAGTGGCATTGAGCCGCTTTCTCTCAAAGAATTAATGAATCCAAAAGAAATAGAAGAACTAATAAATTTACCTTTAGGTTATGGGTATACGCAAGGCACTCCCTTATTAAGACAGAGAATCTCAAATCTCTATGAAGGGGCTGATGAAAATAATGTACTCGTAACTTCTGGATCTTCTGAAGCTATCTTCTTGTCAGCTGTCTTGACTGTATCTAAAGGCGATAGAGTTGTAATGATGACGCCGAATTACCTTTCTTTCAATGGAGTAGCCGAAGCCTTAGGCGCAGATGTTGATTATGTTCCTTTAATAAAAAAAGAAAAATGGGAGTGGGATTTAGATTGTTTAGATGAAGCAGTTAG
Organism: uncultured Gammaproteobacteria bacterium; assembly: GCA_964614345.1. Lineage (GTDB taxonomy): Bacteria > Pseudomonadota > Gammaproteobacteria > Magnimaribacterales > Magnimaribacteraceae > AEGEAN-183. The sequence goes on from CAZTLP010000022.1 coordinate 1,375, forward strand.
TAATAAAACAAAAGTTATATCCATTTGTAATCCAAACAATCCAACTGGATCAATCTTAAATTTAGAACAGATGTTAAAGATTGTAGAGATAGCAGACAGGGTAGGTGCTTATTTGTTAGTTGATGAGGTTTACATAGGTGCAGAGCTTGGAACGAAACAAACTAAGAGCTTTTTAGGTATGTATGAAAAAACAATTGTTACTTCGGGTCTTTCTAAATCCTATGCACATCCAGGATTGCGAATAGGTTGGATAGTCTCAGAAAAAAGTATTGTTGAAGAAGCTTGGGCCATTAAAGATTACACCACCATAGCCAGTTCTAGTCTTTCTCAACACATAGCAGCCAAAGTTTTAGAACCAGAGACTATTTCAAAATTAAGATCGAGGACTAAAGTATTATTAAATAAAAACTTGGAAACTTTTAGTAAATGGGTTCTCCCTTTTTCAAATCACCTCTCTTTTTTAAAGCCAGAAGCAGGTGGATTTGCGTTTGTTGAATACGATATGGATATAAACAGCACAGATTTAGTTCATGATTTAAGAAAAAATGAAGGAGTTTTTATTGTTCCGGGAGATAGCTTTGGAATGGATAGATACTTTCGTATAGGTCTTGGACATGAATCTACTGGTTTCAGTAAAGGACTAGATCTATTATCTAAAGGATTAACCAGAGTATTCCCTAATAATTTTACTTAATATAAGTCTATGAAGTTATACGATTACAATGGTGCGCCTAACCCACGAAGGGTTAAGATCTTTGCAGCTGAGAAAGATATTCAGCTCGAATTAATTCAATGTGATCTGGCTCAAGGAGAACATAAAACACCAGAATTTATAATGAAGAGCCCAAGCGGAAAGATTCCTGTTTTAGAGTTAGATGACGGTCGCTGTATTTCAGAATCAGTGGCTATTTGTCGTTATTTGGAAGAGATACACCCAGAACCAAATTTATTTGGTTCTACTCCTTATGAATTAGCTTATATTGAAAGTAGGAACCGTCATCTAGAGCTCGAACTCTGGACACAAATAGGAATCTCATGGGTAAATGGCCCTATAGTCGGTAGATTAGGTAGATTTAAACAAATAAAAGAGGCTAAAGAATCTAGTGACAGGAATACCGAAAAGTTTTACGAAAGACTCAATGATGAATTGGCTGCTACTCAGTTTGTAGCTGGAGATAGATTTACAATCGCTGATATTACTCTCTTAACAGCCATAGACTTCGCTACAGCCATGGTAGATTTAAAACCAAATCCTGTCTTAACTAATTTATACAGATGGCATAAGGAAGTTTCAGAGCGGCCCAGCTCAAAAATATAGAAGAAAAGTAGAGGGCAATCAAACTGCAGATGCGTTTGGATATAGAACTTTAAAGTTCTTAGAAAAAAATTTTTCACGATCCTCTTCAGTTAAGGTTTCAGTTGAGCGGCTAAACCGGCCAATAGGATCACGACCACCTTCCGCGTGTGGATAATCTGATGAAAACATATATAAATCAGGACTTGATTCAGAAACAAGCTGTGAGACATCTTCAAATGGGTAGGGGGTAAATCGTAGTTGTTCAGCTATTTGTTCACTGGGTCTCCGTTTCATTTTTGCTAACTGAGGTTCAGAGCGAGACCAGATCTCTACTGCGTGATCTAATCTTCTAATCATGTCAGGGACCCAACCCGCGCCAATTTCAATTACACCACCTTTTAGATTGGGATGAGTTTCTAACACTCCATCCAAAACCAGAGTAGATATAAAACGGTTAGAGGCAAAGTGGATTGCAGTGAGATCTTTACTTCCAATAACTTCAGCACCACCTCGTGCTGTTAAATTGCTAGGCATTCCATCATTCATCCATTTATCACCTATAGTTAATGGAGAGCTACCGACATGTAAAATAAAAGGTAAGCCAGCCTCGGCAAGTGTGGCCCATAGGTAGTGATGGTCAGGATGTCCGGGTGAGCGTCCCCCAGGTGCCTCAGCTGCAATCCATATAGCTCCTAGATTAAGCTTTATGGCTTGTTCAATTTCTATTAAAGCTCTAACCGGATCTTGAAACGGTACCATGGCTACACCTATCAATCTAGAATCCTTCTCACAAAAGGCTTGCATAGCACGATTGTGAGCAGCGGCAGCACCATAGGCAATATCATCATTAGAGGCACCAAAAATTAAACGAGCACAAAATGAGGAAAAAATGACCTGCTTTTGAAAACCTAAGAGATCCAAAGCTTGACTACGTTCTTTGCCATTAAAAGCTCCCAAAGCATCGTGCCACTTGGGTCCTTTTGTCAGGTTATCCCCCAGTTTTAAAAGTTGCTTAACGTTTTCGGGTTTATGGCCCTTTTTACCTTCGTGAGTATCTGGATTAAACTGACCTTTAAGTGATTTCTTTAGGTTAGGCAGGATATCAAGAGTATCTGCACTAGCATGGGCGCTAAGAAAGTCTGGTAACTCCATCAAGTGACTATCCGCATCAAAAATTATACGATCACCAGCATATGTCATGACATCACCGAACTGTTCTTTTTTTAATACTCACTCAATACCATTCTGATAGCTTTAAACCTAAACATCAAGACAGCAATGGAAAAAGCCAGATTTAACATTTATAGAACCTAGATTACTCTGCTTCAAAATTCCATTAACGCCAACTCCAAGTAAAATAGTAGAATGCTTCCCTAATAAAAGGAGGGTTGGCAGAGTCTGGTTGAATGCACTGGTCTTGAAAACCAGCAAGGTGTTAAAGCCTTCGGGGGTTCGAATCCCTCACCCTCCGCCAGTTCCAATTAAAATTTTCAATTCTTCCCAAGCCCTTTGTGAAGTAATGCTATCCATCTTTGAATCAGAAGAAATGATATGAGTTTGATTATTACCTCGAGTTCCAATCAATTTTTCATCTGTAACTGAGTACATGGTAACGGAAGGTTTTCCTAACATTGCTGAAAGATGAGCTAGACCTGTATCTGAGCATATACTTCCGGCAGAATTTTCAATTATATAAGCAGTTTTGTTTAAAGATTGAGCTGGAATTGCTAAAGCATCTGTACTAATTGAAGCAATTTCTTGAGCTCTTTCAAATTCTTCTATTGAACCTGAAGGAAGTAAGGCCATATAACCTTCACTATTAATTAATCTAATTAATTCCTGCCAGCGTGATATAGACCACATTTTAGTAGGCCAACTTGCGTTATGAACTAGGAAAAGAAATTTATCTGGCAGCTCAAGATTAGGTCTTTCAAATTTATCCTTTTGGATTCCATAATCAATATTTTGAACATCAAATTCATAGTTGAGACTAAGTGCTAGGAGTTGCCGTTGTCTTGAAATGGCATGATTTTTTTTAGAAATTTCATATCTAAATTTATAAGCTAAATGTGATGGGTATTCTCTTGCGCTGGCTTTATCCAAGCCATGAACTAAATCTTTTACAAAAAAAGATATAGCAGCACTTTTAAGATTATTTTGCATATCAACAACTGCGTCATAATTTATGTTATTGAGTCTAGATTTAATGGTTCTTAGCTCGCTTATCAGACTAGTAGAGAAAATATTCTTTTTCCAACTGCGATGATTGGTAGTAATAATTGATTTAACCTTTGGATGCCATAAAGGAACCTCAGAAAAATTTTCATCCACTACCCAGTCAAATTCAATATTTGGTATTTTTTTTGCAGCGTCTGTTAGGGCAGGTAGGGCATGCATCAAATCACCCATAGAAGTTAGTTTAATGATTAGTACTCGCATAATGCTAAGAGAGTTTTTTAAAGAATGAACTTAGTCTATGTCTAATTTTATGCTTTGAAAGTGCCTCTTTATATAAGTAGTTAAGTTGAATTGAACATCTCTTCCCTTCATAAGGAATAAATCCATGCCAACAGTTATTAGTAACCTTAAAGGCAACCATACTACCCATTGAAGCAGGGATTTCTGTAATGTAATTATCAATATTATTTTTATCCTTTAGCATCCTTAAAAGACCATTGTCTTTATCCCATTTTTCATTCAAATAGAGCAGTACAGTAATAATTTTGGATTTTGAGTCAGAATGTATTTTTCCATCTTTATTTCTGGAGTATCCCCTGAAAGTGCTTACAACAGGTTTATCTTTTAGATCTACTTGAAATTTATTTTCTAGGATAGAACGCATTTGATCTCCTTCAAGAACATCAATTAAAGATTGTATACTCTCTCCATACGAGACTGAGTCAGCTGGAAAGCTACCTCCCTTTCTTATATCAGGAAAATCAGCGGTTATTTTTTTATGATCTTCCTGATTTAAGAATACATCTTGGATTGTAAAGAAAGGGTAGTACTCAGAATTTATTTCTGCTTGTTTAATTAATTCAAAATTAAGCATTTAAAGTCTTAGAATTTTTAACTTCCACTTCTATAACCTTTTTCATATATGCTACGAAGGTGTCTGGTTCTTGCCCTCCAACTAAAAGATATTTCTTATTGAAGATATAAGTAGGAACAGAAAAGATATTCATCTCTCTAGCTCTGTTCTCTTCTCTTAAAACTTCATCATGACCAATATTTGTTTTAAAAAACTTCCTTATCTCTTCTCTATTAAGTCCATATTCTGAAGCAATCTCTATTAATTCATCTTGGTCGCCTATATCTCTACCATCAGTGAAATAAGCATGGAAAAGGGCTTCTGCTAAGGTATCTTGTATATTCTTTGACCTACATAACCAAAGAAGTCTGTGAGCTAAGAAAGTATTTGGAAGGTTTTTGCTTTTGTTAAAATTAAATTCAATACCTACTTTTTTTCCTTCATCACTTATGAAATTAAATCTATCGTTAGATCCTGAAGATTCACCAAATTTTATTTTGTAATATTCTTTTTTATCAAAACCTTCTGCTGGAATCTCAGGATGCAATTCATAGGGTTTCCAATTAACTATAAAATTAACCTCCTCATTCATTTGAGTCATAGCCTCAGAAAGTTTTTTATATCCTATTGCACACCAAGGGCAAACAACATCAGACACTATATCTATTTTTAATTGACTTCTATTCATCTGAATCTACTTGGAATGATATAGTTATATTAAACAAAAGTTAATTTATGAAATCAGTTTGTATTTTTGCTGGGTCAAGTTTAGGCGCTAAGCAGGCTTATAAAGACTTAGCTATTTCTTTAGGCCAAGAGCTTGTTAAAAATAATTTCTCCATGGTTTATGGAGGCGGCGGGGTAGGCTTGATGAATGAAATAGCTAATGAAGTTTTAAAATATGACGGTAAAGTTACAGGAGTAATAACAGAAAGATTAAAGGATGTAGAAGCAGGACACAAAAATCTTACAAAATTATATGTTGTTAAGACTATGCACGAAAGAAAAGCAAAGATGGCTCAATTATCTGATGCAATTATTTCTTTACCTGGAGGAGTAGGGACTTGGGAAGAATTCTATGAAGCCTTAGCTTGGAACCAACTTGGAATTCATTCAAAACCTATAATTCTTTTAAATGTGGAAGGTTATTATGATGAACTTTATTCATTCTCATTAAAAGCTTCTAAAGAAGGGTTTATTCCTCAGTCAACTTTAGATGACTTTTTTTTAATTAATAAAGTAGAAGATGCAATTGAGTGCATTAAAAATTTTAAGCCACGAGACAAAAGTCAATGGTTTAAAAGGTTAAAAGAATAGGCTTTTTAGAGGTCTAGATTAATAATATTACTCAACATTTTTCTTTAAATAATTGTTTTTAAAGGAAAATAAGAATTTCTAATATTTCTATAAATTAATTTGTCTTTTGCTTGCAATCTAAATTTAATTTGTTATCTTTACCTCTACGCTATTACTCTAACGAAATTGGACCTCGAGACCCAGATTCAGAAGAGAATGGACAGAAGAAGAAGGGTGAAAAGATAAGCGAAAGCAAATCGACTGCACAAGAAGGGTACTTGTAGCACAGTGAGAAACCCACACTGACCCCTTCAACTTCGATTAAAGACACCACTTAAAGTGGTGTTTTTTTATTCAAAGCTATAACTCTGTATTAATGTATGTGAGGTCTTACCAGATTTAAAAGAACTTTCGTATACATCTAATGCTTTTATTATTGAATCTACAGGCTCTTCTATTTCTACGAATTGTGAAAAAGGCCTATTTTTATCTTTAAATCTTGCAAGCGTTATATGAGGTCGAAAAGTTCTTAGCGCCATTCCAAATCCTATTCTCGCTACTATTTTATCTACTTCATCAAAAAGTTTTTGAAGTCTTGGTGTTGGGGTAATGTTCGCTATTAGTACCTGTCCATTTTCATTTGGAAAATAACTTAAAGAATCTATTTCAATTGGTAAATTTTTGAAAGCAGATCTATTTTCTAGGTTAGTGAATAATTCCTCTTTTTGTTCTGGTTCCATTGATCCAATGAAGTTAATGGTTATATGGTGCTGATTATCTTTAGACCAATTTACTTTATGATTTCTAATAAGAAATTTTTTTTGATCTTCCTTCAACTCACAGATAACCTTATTGAACTCAGGATTAGGTGTTAAAGCTATAAATATTCTAGACATTACTAATGTAAAAATAATAATGATTACCTTAATGGAATCAAGCACTTTATTCGTACGTTAGGATAAAATATGTACAAGGGAAAACATTTTGAGCAATAAAAAAAGAGTATTAACTGGCATAACCACAAGCGGTATTCCACATATAGGTAATTTAGCTGGTGCAATCTTACCCGCTATAAAGGCAAGTCAAAATAAATCTACTGAATCTTTCCTTTTTTTAGCTGATTACCATTCGTTAATTAAGAACAATGATCCTGAATTAACTCATACTTCAAGTTATGAAATAGCAGCATGTTGGTTGGCTTGTGGTTTAGACCCTGAAGAGGTAATTTTCTATAGACAGTCAGATATTCCACATATTATGGAATTATCCTGGGTTCTGGGGTGTTTAACATCTAAAGGCCTTATGAACAGAGCTCATGCCTACAAAGCTGCCGTAGCAGAAAATAAAGAAGAAGATCCTGATAAAGGAATTACTATGGGACTATTTAATTATCCTGTACTAATGGCTGCAGATATTCTTATGTTCAATGCTGATGTGGTTCCTGTAGGAGAAGATCAAAAACAACACTTAGAAATGACTAGAGATATTGCTCTCAGATTTAATCATCATTACGGAGAAGTGTTTACAGTTCCAGATATATCTATAGAAGAAGATGCTGGCACATTACCTGGCATTGACGGTAGAAAAATGAGTAAAAGTTATAAAAATGTTATACCTATATTTCTAAATAGAGATGGACTACGAAAGAAAATAATGAAAATCAAAACAGATTCAAAAGAACCTGGAGAGCCTAAGGACATTGAAGAATCATCTATTTTTAACATTTACCGTGCTTTTGCTTCAGAACAGCTAACTGAAGAACTAGCCAATAAATATAAGGAAGGAATTGCTTGGGGAGAAGCTAAAGAATTATTATTTGAATTGTTAGAAGAAAAAATAGGCCCTTTAAGACAAAATTATGACGTACTTGTTGATGACAGAAAGGGGTTAGAAAGAATATTACAAACAGGCGCAGAAAAAGCTCTTGATGTATCAACTCCTATTATTAATAAAGTTAGACAGGCAGTTGGCATTAGAGGCTTTGGAGATTAAATAAATTAAACTTTCAAAAGATCAGGGTTATGAAATCTGATCTAGTTGCTTAAGTATTGAGATGAATAAACTTCCATCAATTATATGGTTATTGTCAGGAGGTCTCTTTTTTGTTGGGGCAGGTCAGTCTGTGGTGTTTATAACTATACCGCCTTTAGCTAGAGATTTAGGTTTAAGTGAAATTGAAACTGGTTCTATATTTGCGATTTCAGCACTAGCCTGGATGTTGTTTAGTCCTTATTGGGGTAAATTAAGTGATCAATTAGGAAGGAAGATTGTAGTTATCGTAGGCTTAATTGGTTGCGCTGTATCTTTGATTTTGTTTAGTAGTGCATTATCTCTTGGGACTTCAGGCATTTTACTAGGCTGGAAATTATTAGTAGTTTTAATTTTGGCAAGGATGATTAATGGTGTTCTAGGTAGTGCTACAAGACCAGGTTCGGGGGCTTGGATTGCTGATGTAACAAATCAAGAACAGAGAAGTGGTGGATTTGGTAGGCTAAACGCAGGATTTTCGGCTGGTCGAATCGCAGGCCCAGCCATAGCCGGATTCCTTCTTGTAATTTCATATACCTTGCCTTTTTATATTTTTTCAATAGGACTGATATTTATTTCAGTTATGCTATTAAAACAACCTTCAGCTGAACTTAATAAAAAAGAAGAAGCCCCTGTAAGTGATTTAAAATTATTAGATAACAGGGTTTGGCCTTTCTTAATTATTGGCATTTCTTTAGGTATATGTAATGCAGCTTTAGTTCAAACTTCATCTTTTTATTTTCTGGATGTCATTGTTCCTACTGCGTCTAATCCCATCGCTTATGCTAGCGTAGGATTTATGTTAGCAGCTTTTGGAAGTATTATTGGTCAGCTCTTAATAGCCGATAAACTTAGAGTATCGCCGGGTTCGTTAATACGATATGGAACTTTGTTAATGGCTGTTGCGTTGTTGTGTATTTCATTTAGTAAAACTCTAAATTTAATATATTTTTCTTTCTTTTTATTTGGGTTAGGTCAAGGAACCCAAAGTACAGGTTTGGCTGCTGCTTTATCTTTGTCTGTAGGAAAACATCATCAAGGCAAGGCTAATGGATTTATGGGTATGGTTATACCAGTTGGTCATATTTTTTCACCTTTAATTGCCATGCCTCTGTATATGACTTCTCCTAATTATCCCTATTTGTTGGGATTTCTAGTTATGCTTTTCTCTCTTTTGTTTATTCAATTGAATAGGCAGCATAAGTGGATTAGAAAAAAAGGCTACAAGAGAGTTAATTTAGAAGAAACTCAGGCTCTAGAAGAGGCTTAAATAATGGTATTATTGATAGTTAGTAACTAAAAAAAGAGAAAGACATATGTTTGCTAAAGACTTGCTTAAAGGTAAGAGAATTCTGGTTACAGGAGGCGGTTCTGGTTTAGGTAAAGAGATGGCTCGATACTTTTTAAAGTATGGAGCTGAAGTGCTTATTTGTGGGCGTAGGGTTAGTGTTTTAGAAGACACTGCAAAAGAATTAATGGATGAAAATGGTGGGCTGATCAAATGTTATGGTCTAGATATAAGAGGAGCTCAGGACGTAGACGATACAATCGAACAAATATTCCTAGAAGGTCCTTTAGATGGTTTGGTAAACAATGCAGCAGGAAATTTTATTTCTAGAACCCAAGATTTGTCCCATAGAGGCTTTGAAGCAATAGCTAGCATAGTTTTTCACGGTACTTTTTATGTAACTCATTCAGTAGGTAAAAGATGGCTTGAATTAGATAGAAAGGGATCAATAGTCTCTATATTAGCTACTTGGGTTTGGACTGGCTCAGCATTTACCGTGCCGTCTGCCATGTCAAAAAGTGGTATTCATGCTATGACTAAATCTTTAGCAACTGAGTGGGGACATGCTGGAATAAGACTAAATGCTATAGCTCCAGGACCTTTCCCTACAGAAGGTGCTTGGGCTAGACTCTCCCCAGGTCAGGATCCTAATGCAGATGCAAGCGATGGCATGTATTCGGGCAACCCAATGGGCAGGTTCGGTGAGATGGCAGAATTAGGGAACTTAGCTACCTTTTTAATGTCTGATGGATGTGACTACTTAACTGGGCAAACCATAGCTTTAGATGGCGGAGAATACTTAACTGGGGGGACTTTTTATAGGGCATTAGCGTCCTTAAAAGATGAGGATTGGGAAGCTATTAAATCAACTATCAAGGCGACAAACGAGAAAGATAAGCAAAAGAGATCTGTTTAAAGAAAAATTAATTTAGGTGTAATTATGAGTGAATCAACAATATCAGAAATGAAAAGGGTCTTAGACCTACAAAAACAACTTCATATCCAGGAAGGGCCGGCAAGTGCTCAATTAAGGAAAGACAGGATTGATAGATGTATTGCAATGGTTAAGAAATATCAAGAACCAATAATTTCAGCTCTTCAAGAAGATTTTGGCAATAGAGACCCAATTATGAGTGTAGCCACTGAAGTTATGTCTGCTATTGGGCCCTTAGAACATGCCAAAAAGAATCTAGTAAAGTGGATGAAGCCAGAAAAGAGAAAAGCACAGATAGCGCCTTTAGGTCCCTTATTGGGGTTATTAGGAGCAAGAGCCAAGATTGAATATCAGCCTATGGGTACAGTAGGCTGTATTAGTCCATGGAATTTCCCAGTTAATCTGGTTTTAGCCCCAATGGGAGGAATATTAGCTGCAGGAAATAGGGTAATGGTAAAGCCTTCTGAAATAACTCCAGCGACCTCAAGTGTTATGCAGACAATGTTTGGTGAATATTTTGATGAGGTTGAAATCGCTGTATTTACAGGAGATGCCGAAGTTGGAGCTGCGTTTAGTAGTTTACCTTTTGACCACATGTTATTTACTGGAGGGACTTCAATAGCAAAACACGTTATGAAAGCTGCTTCTGAGAACTTAGTGCCTTTAACTTTAGAATTAGGGGGTAAATCGCCAGTTATCTTAGGAAAAGACTCTGATGTAGCTGGCGCAGCTGTGAGAGTTATGCAGGGAAAAACAATGAATGCTGGCCAAATCTGTCTAGCACCAGACTATGCCCTAGTGCCTAAAGATAAAGTTTCAGAATTTGTTGAAGAAAGTGTTAATGCTGTCTCTACTATGTACCCATCTTTGAAGGACAACGAAGACTACACCTCAATAATTAATGAAAAACATTTTGACAGAATTCAAAGTTATTTGGATGATGCCAAAGAAAAAGGAGCTGAGGTAGTGGAAATAAATCCTAGTTCTGAAGATTTTTCACAACAACCACACTACAAAATTCCTCCAACCTTAGTTCTAAATCCAAGTGAAGACATGAAGTTAATGCAGGAAGAGATCTTTGGACCAGTACTGCCTGTTAAGGCATATGAAGAAATAGAAGAGTCAGTAAGTTATGTAAACTCTAAAGATAGGCCTTTAGGTTTGTACTATTTTGGTAATAATAAAAAAGATCAGGACTATGTATTAAAAAATACCACATCTGGCGGAGTTACAGTCAACGATGTTATTTCACATATAACTATGGAAGATCTACCTTTCGGAGGAGTGGGCCCAAGCGGAATGGGGTCTTATCATGGATATGATGGTTTCAAAGAATTCTCGCATGCTAAATCAATTTATAAGCAAACTAAAATAAATTTAAATAAATTAGCAGGCTTAGTGCCTCCTTATAAAAGTAAGGTTGATAAAGCTCCAACTTCTTCTTAATTAAGAAGAAGAAATCTTTTAACGGTCATGTCTTCTTTACCGCTATATGTAGCAATTAAGTATTTGAGAGGCAAAAGATCAGGGTTTTTGTCTTTTATATCTTCTGCAGGTTTTGTAGGGGTAGCACTTGGAGTTGCAGTTTTAATTCTTGTCTCTTCTGTAATGAATGGATTTGAAAAAGAGCTAAGAGAAAGAGTTCTTCAATCTATCCCTCACGCCTCTATTATTGGGGGTATAGAAATAGAAGAAATTTCTCAAGTGAGAGATATCCTTTTAGAAAATAAAGAAATTGTAGCTATTGCACCTTTTATAGAATCTCAAGGGTTAATTGGATCTTCTGAGTCACTCAAGGGAATTTACATTTTTGGAGTTAATCCTGATTTAGAAAATAAAGTATCAATAGTTGGTAAAAGAATTGTTGAAGGCTCTTGGAGTTCAATAGAAGAGGAAAAATATGGAATAGTGATCGGAGATATATTGGCTTATCAACTAGGTATAGGCATTGGTGATATGGTGAATGTACTTTTCCCTGATACAACTTTAAGCTTAGCAGGCATCCTACCTAGAACTAAGAGATTCAAAGTGACAGGTATTTTTAGCATAGGAGCTCCTGAGATGGATCAATCTTTTGCTTATATTAATATAAGCAATGCACAGAAGTTACTGAGGCTTGATAGCACAGTTCATGGAGTTAGGATTAGATATAAAGATTTATTCCAAGCACCTCAAATGGCTCACTTGGATACCATAAGAGTTAATCAGGCTCTTAACTCATATTACTCTTCCAGTAACTGGACTAACATTTATGGAACTCTTTTTAAGGCTATAAATATGGAAAAATTCTTAGTTTTTCTTTTATTGTCTTTAGTTGTTGTGATTGCTGTTTTTAATATAGTTTCTTTATCTGTTATGACTATTAATGAAAAAAGATCACAAATAGCAATTCTAATGACTATTGGTGCTACACCTTCTTTTATTCAAAATATATTTATGTATTTTGGAAGTTTAATTGGACTAGCTGGAACACTACTGGGGTTATTGATTGGCTTAATACTCACTTACTTTTTAGGTCCCATCATTACTTTTATAGAAAATCTATTAGGAATGAGGTTTTTGGAAGTCTATTTTATTAATTATTTTCCAGTTGATTTAAGAGTAAATTGGATATTAGCTATATGTCTTATTTCAATACTTTTAACTATTTTAGCAAGCTTATATCCATCTAGATTAGCATCTAAGATTAACCCAGCAGAGGTACTTAGGTATGAATAATCTACTTTTTAATTGTTCTAAAATTTGTAAGAATTTCTATCAGGGAGATGGAGTTATTGAAGTACTGAAAGATATAGATTTTAGCTTAGAAAAATCTTCTAGTGTTGCCATTACTGGTCCTTCGGGTTCAGGCAAGACTACTTTACTAAATGTACTATCAGGCTTAGATAGTCCTACATCCGGTGAAATAATCTTTAAAGAAAATGACATACATAATCTAGACGATAAAGAAATAGCGTTAATGCGAAATAAAGAAATAGGTTTTGTATATCAATTTCACCATTTGTTACCAGAGTTTACTGCTCTTGAGAATGTTTCATTACCAATGCAGATTTCGGGTATTGATAGTGAAGAAGCTTTAGAAAAAAGTAACACTCTATTAAAGAAAGTAAATTTAAATAATAGAGCAAATCATAAACCATCTGAATTATCTGGAGGAGAAAGGCAAAGGGTTGCAGTTGCTAGGGCTTTGTCTAATTCACCCTCCTGCTTAATAATGGATGAACCTACTGGCGATTTAGATACTTATAATGCTCTTAATATAGTGGAAACTATCTTAGAGTTATCCCAAGAATTAAAGGTTAGTTTAATCATTGCTACTCATGATGTTTCTTTATCGTCAAAGATGGACAGATTATTTAGCTTGTAGGTAAAGCAGTGGAAACTACTGATCTTTTAAATAAAACAAAACCTTCTGACTTTAAGATCTATGGAAGGCTTATTTCCTACGTATTACCTTATTATCCTCAGTTCATAATAAGTATCTTAGGGTTTGCTATTTTTGCAGGTTCGCAAGTAGCGTTTGCTGAATGGTTAAAACGTGTTATTGATTACGTAGATAACCCGTATGACGATTTTAGATTGGTATGGCCTATATTACTGATTTTAATAGCTCTAATTAGAGGGATAAGTTTTTTTGTAGGTAATTACCTTTTGGCTTCTATCTCTAATAGATTGGTTCATGAATTAAGAACAGATCTTTTTAATAAGATACCTGTTTTACCAAGTTCTTTTTTTGATACTAGAAGCTCAGGCCATCTAGTTTCTCGTATTACTTTTAATGTCATGCAAGTTACAGGTGCAGCGACTAATGCTTTAAAAATTCTCATAAGGGAAGGGCTTCTAGTAATTGGACTAGTAACTTACCTAATGCTTTTAAATTTTAAGTTAGCATCAATATTCTTCATTGCTGCACCCTTTATAGCTGTTGTAGTTGGCTATGCCGGAAGGAGGTTAAGGAAAATAAGTAACCAAATCCAAACTGCCATGGGAGATGTAACCCATGTAGCATCAGAAACTATAAGTGCTTATAAGGAGGTCAAGGCCTTTGGAGGAGAAGAATATGAAGTTAATAGGTTCTTTAGAGCTAGTGATAATAATAGGATGCAGAATCTTAAACTTGAAGCAACCAACGCACTTGCTTCTCCTTTAATTCAGTTTTTAGTTTCAGCTGCATTGGCGTTGATAACTTGGTTAGCTCTTGACCCTACTGTTTTGGAAGCAATGAGCCCCGGTGGATTTGTAGCATTCTTTGGAGCGGCAGGCATGTTAGCAAAACCAGTAAGACAACTGTCAGAAATAAATAGTCAAATTCAGAAAGGACTAGCTGCAGCAAGTGATATTTTTGAACAGCTTGATGAAGAACCAGAAAAAAATGAAGGTACATATGAGAATGATAAGATTAAAGGACTCATAGAATTTAAAGATTTATCGTTTTCATATAACTTTGATTCATCAGAGGTTCTTAAAAACATTAACCTTATTATTAGTCCAGGAGAAACCGTAGCATTTGTAGGTAAATCTGGAGCTGGTAAAACAACTTTGGTTAGTCTTATTCCTCGATTTTATGGAGATTTTACTGGTAGCTTAACTATTGATGGAATAGACCTAGAGGAATATGAAATAAATAATCTTAGATCACATATTTCATTGGTCGGACAGAATATTACTTTATTTAATGACACCATCAATAAAAATATAAGCTATGGATCTATAAGTGAAGATTTTGATTTAATACAGTCGGCTTCAAAGAAAGCCCATGCAGATGAATTTATTAAAGCATTACCTGATGGATATGAGACTGTAGTAGGTGATGATGGTGTTTTATTATCCGGCGGTCAAAGACAAAGGATTGCTATAGCAAGAGCTATTTTAAAAGACTCTCCCATCCTAATTCTTGATGAAGCTACCTCTGCTTTAGATTCAGAATCAGAAGAATACATTCAAGATGCAATGTCTGAACTTACTAAAGGCCGTACTACTTTAGTTGTAGCTCATAGATTATCTACTATTGAAAGTGCAGATAAAATAGTGGTGTTAGACGATGGAAAGATTGTAGAGCAAGGAACACACAAGGAACTTCTAAAGAAAGGGAAACATTATGCAAATCTGCATGCCAAACAGTTCAAGGATGATTCAGTTCCACAAGAAGACAAGGCAGTTAAAGAATTTGAAGACTACGATTTGTCTAGCTTACCTCCTTCAAAAGACCATACACCTTATCTTGAAAAAGCTTGGTATAAAAAAAGTCTCTGGTTATGGTTTCTCTGGCCTTTTTCTATTATTACGAAACAAATTTCAAAAAGAAGGTTAACTAAATTCTTAGAAGGAAATATGACAACTTGGAGTACTGATATTCCACTCATAGTAGTAGGCAACATTGTGGCAGGTGGAACAGGTAAAACCCCCTTTGTTATTTGGCTAACTAAGAAACTATCTGAATTGGGCTATAAACCAGGTGTTATAAGTAGAGGGTATGGTGGTAGGGCAAAAAAATATCCCTTAATTGTCAATGATTCTACTAGAGCTAGGATATCTGGAGATGAACCAAGGTTAATCTTTCAAAATACAAATGTACCGGTTTACGTTTCTCCCAACAGAGTAGAAGCAGCAAAACAAATGATAGAAGAAACGGATTGTAATGTAATTATCAGTGACGATGGCCTTCAACATTATCAGCTTGGAAGAGATATAGAAATTGTTATCTTTGATGGCTATAGAGGAATAGGAAATAACTTATGTTTACCGGCTGGTCCTTTAAGAGAACCAATTGAAAGAATTGAGTCAGTAGATTTTATTATCAGCTCCAGCAGTTCTTTAAGCAAAGAAGGCATATCAGAAAATGCCATTATGAAATTTAAACCAACAGAATGGGTTAGACTTTCTGATCAAAAGAAGATCGCTTTAGATGCTTGGCCATTAGGTAAGGTAATTCATGGTGTAGCCGGCATAGGTAATCCCTCCAAATTCTTTACAACTTTAAAAGAACTTGGCTTTAAGGTTATAGAGCACTCGTTTCCTGATCATTATCAATTTACAGAAGACGATTTTAGTTTTTCAGAGCAGCTTCCTATAGTCATGACAGAGAAAGACGCAGCTCGATGTCATAAAATAGATATAAAGAATATCTGGGTTTTAAAAATTGAGGCAGATTTACCTGATAATTTTGCTATTGAGTTATTAAATAAAATTAAAAAAGAAGATGAGTAAGATAGATCCGAAGTTAATGGAAATTCTTGTTTGCCCTCTGTCCAAAAAAACTTTAATACAAAAAGGGGATGAGTTAGTTTGTTATGAAAGCGGAGTAGCTTATCCAATAAAAGATGGTATTCCAATAATGCTACCTGAAGAGGCAAGAAAGCTCAGAAAAGACGAATTAAAAGAATAATGTCTTTTATTGTAATTATTCCTGCAAGATATTCATCAAGAAGATTGCCCGGGAAACCTTTGATTGATATTGGCGGTAAACCAATGATTCAGAGGGTTTATGAAGTAGCTAGAAAGAGTAAGGCCGATGAAGTTTATATAGCAACAGACCATAACGATATCATAAGCTGTTGTGAATCGTTTGGAGCCAAAGCAGTAATGACTAATAGCCAACACCCTTCAGGAACAGATAGAATTGCTGAAACTTCAGAATTATTAAATCTTTCGGCAGATACAGTTGTAATAAATGTTCAGGGTGATGAGCCTTTTTTACATTTCTCGGATATAGATAATCTTGCTAAATTTTTCATTGAGGAAAGAAAGTTTGATCTTTGTACTCTTTATTCAGATTTTACTAGTCAGCAGGATATAAGTGATCCTAACTTAGTTAAACTGTGGTTAGATAAAGAAAATACAGTAAAGGCTTTTTCAAGAACAGAGAATTATATAGAGGATAATCAATTTTTAAGGGCTTTACACATAGGCATTTATATATACAAAGTAAAATTCATAAAACAATTTGTAAATTGGAAGCAAAGCAAGAATGAGAAAAAAGAGAATCTGGAACAGCTTAGAGCTCTTGATAAAAGAAGAAAAATAGGCGCCATTAAATCTTTATCTAATGATCACATAGGTATAGATACGCAAGAAGATTTAAATAAAGCTAGAAAGCTAGATTTAAATGGTTGATATAAAACAAAACTATTCCTTAGAAGAGCTTAATAGTTTTGGATTTAATTATTCAGCTGAATTTTTTTGTGAGGGAAAGACAGTTGAAGAGTGCCATGAATTTATTGATTTTTGTTTAAAAAAGAATAAGCCGCTCAAGTTTTTTGGAGAAGGTACTAATATAGTTCTAACTAAAAATATCGAAGGAGGGGTGTTGAAAGTTTCAATACCAGGAAGGATCAAAGAAGAGAATATTGTTAATTTTGGTGCCGGAGAGAATTGGAATGAAGTCGTCTTATGGTCCTTAGAAAATCAATTATTTGGTTTAGAAAATTTAGTTTTGATACCTGGAACTGTAGGGGCAGCTCCTATACAAAATATAGGAGCATATGGAGAAGAAATTAGTACTAAATTAGTTTCTCTTGAAGCGATCAATATAAAAACAAATGAACTAATTTCTATGAGTAATGCAGAATGTAAGTTTAGTTATAGAGACAGTATTTTTAAGTTAGAAAGTAATAATTTTTTAGTGTCCTCCATAAAACTTGAACTTACGAAGGAGCCTAAAACTAATACAAGCTATAAGTCATTAAATAATTATCTAATTAAAGATGATATTGATCCTGCTTATGCAACACCTTTTCAGGTTTGCAGAGCAGTTGCTTCAATTAGAAATCAAATATTACCTCACTTCAGGGATGAACCTAATGTAGGTAGTTTTTTTAAAAACTTAACTATAAATGAACAAAACTTAAATGAATTGAATAAGAAGGTATCTGGTCTTCCTTATTACAAAAATGCAGATGGGTTAACTTATAAAGTTCCTGTAGCTTTTCTTATCGAAAATGCCGGATGGAAAGGTCATCAACAAGGTAATGTAAGAGTTTCTGAAAAACATGCTTTGGTATTAGTTGCAGACAAAGGTGCAACTAGTGATGAATTATTAAGTCTGTCATCATCAATTACGGAAGATATTTATAAGAAAACCCAAGTTAAATTAGAAATTGAGCCTGAGGTTATTTAAGTGTCAATTTTTTTGACAGTTGCCTTACTTCATTTCTTTGCAGTTGCAAGTCCAGGTCCTGACTTTGTATTAGTTAGTCAACAAAGCTTTAGATACGGAAGAATGGTAGCTATTTGGACAAGTGGTGGGATAGCTTTAGGAATATTATTTCACGTTGCAATATCTCTTACTGGCCTAAGCTTATTATTACAAAGCCAACCTGATCTATTCTGGTATCTAAAACTAGCAGCATCTTTATATATAGGTTATTTAGGGTTTGTCTCTTTAATTTCGAAAGAGTCAGTTGACTTACAGAAAGTCTCTATGGAAAAAGGGGATAGGTATTTAAAATCTATTAGCAAAGGGTTTCTTATAAATGCCCTTAATCCTAAGGCTTTCATTTTCTTTATCACTGTATTTACTTTAGTTATAAATGAAGATACAGGGTTATTTATCAAGGGACTTTTAGGAATTTATATGTCGTTAGCTACATTTATTTGGTTTACCTTTGTAAGCATTCTTTTAACTAATCAGATAGCCACAGAGAGATTTAAAATAGCAATTCCTTGGTTGGAAAAAATTACAGGCTTATTCTTGATAGTATTAGCTATTCAGATAATTCTTTTAGAAAGCTTTTAGTATTTAAAGGTTTGAATGAATACAACTAATCCTGGTTCTATACTTAAACAAATCTCCAAATACAAAGATGAGACTTTACCTCCTGTCCATTTATGGAATCCACCTTTATGTGAGAATGTAGAAATGCGTATTGACAGAGAGGGAAGGTGGTTTTTCATGAACTCACCTATCGGACGAAAAAGGATGGTAAAACTTTTTAGTAAAGTTTTAAGACTTGATGATGATGGCGAATACTATTTAGTAACTCCTGTTGAAAAGATTAGAATTGAAGTAGAAGAAAGACCTTTTTTAATAATTGATTATCAAGTAACAACCGAAAATAAACGACAGTTAATAAGTTTTGAAACCAATACAGGTGATATGTTCTTGTTAGATAAAGAACATCCCATTACAGTATCTACAAATCCTAAAACAGGTGAACCAAAGCCATACATATTAGTTAGGTCTAATCTAGAAGGAATAATATCTCGAAATATTTACTACAAGTTAGTAGAACTGTCTGATATTAAGAAAGAGAATAACGAGAATATTTTTCTTTTAAAAAGCAATAACCAAACTTTTGAAATAGGACGTCTACAAATTTAATTCATATAATTTAGACATAAAAAAACAGAGCCGAGGCTCTGTTTAGTTCGAGTTCGAAAGTGTCTAAGTTTGAGTCTTTTTTCTTAGCTCCTTGATAAATTTCTCTTTTTATCTTGGTGGTCTAAAAGTTTTTTTTGCTAGCTTTTACTTTTAGAGCTTTTCGCCTTTCGTTCTCTAACCTTTTTAATTCTCCTTTTCTCGTCTCGAGTTGGTTCCAGGTCGATTAAATTGGTCTAGTGATATTACTCTTATAGGAAAAAAATACAACCCCTTTTTTAACTTTTTTTTAAGTTTTTTTTGACCCTTTTTTTACCTGAGTTTTTCTTATATTTCCTACATATTTGGATAGTTTGGACCAC
>CAZTLP010000023.1:0-18696 GCA_964614345.1 uncultured Gammaproteobacteria bacterium
CGTTTATTTTTGTCTACCTGCCTCACGTACCAAATGAGATATCTGAAAAGGAAGACGCGTATAGAGCCACTAGCATTCGAGAAGGTATGGAATGGCTTCTTTCACCATTAATGATGTATCAAAATTATCACCTTGTGCACCATCTTTATCCGAACGTTCCTTTCTATCGACTAGTTAAAATTTGGAACTCCAGATTAGATGAGCATCTTTCACACGACCCCGCTATTGTTCCTGGCCTAGGTCTTTATCCACGACCTGCTAAGACCCCCGAATTAGGTGGTAGCAAATGACCATAACGAATTCCATAAAGATTTATAAGAAATTAATCAATATAAAGTTAGTAAAAAAGGAGGAAATCCAAATGAATAACACAACTTTAAAATTATCAATGCAAACAGTTAGGAGGTTAAATAAATTTATTTCTTTAGCCTCGGTCTCTTTGGCTTCCTTGCTTTTTATAGCTCCAGCCTATGCCGAAGACGTTTGGTTTGGAGGGCGTATAAAAGTAGGTAATGGTGTCTTTTATGACAGACTCGATGACTCATCCGGTCAAGGACCTGCACAGTTTGTCTTAGAATTGCAAGCTGAGTGGTCTCCCAATGATAACGTTACTGTTATTGGTGATGTCTGGCTGAGAGGAGATAGGTTTTATGATTTAGATGACGGTGAGTTTAGAGCACCGGCGTTTCAAAACTTCACATCTCCACAGAGTGCCTTTTTGGATAGATTTAGTATGTCTGCTTCAAGCGACGGATCATATTTATTACCAGACCCCTTCGGAGCGTCAGGTAAAGAACAGGAACTTTTAGACGATTTTGATGATGAAATTCTTCGTGAGTTATCGGTAAGGTTTACGAACGACGAAGGTACATTGGCCGTGAAAGTAGGTAAATTTCAAAGAGGGTGGGGGCAGGCAGATGGCCTTAGGCTGTTAGACATTCTTAATGCCCAAGATCTGCGTCAAAGGACTCTTTTGGCAGATACCGATGAAATCAGAATACCGGCTTGGAGCATCGCCGTTACCGCCGAAATATCAAATGATGTTTCACTTGAACTTATTTATATACCGGAAGTTCGTCATTCAGAATTCGTGATTAATAATCCTACACCGAATAGTCAAACTTCTGGTGGTGGTTTTGGATTCCCTTTCCCACGTATTATTGAAGGTCAAACTGGGTTCGGAATGCCTTTGCTTGGTGCTCATCTCACTGAACGTGAAGTGGAAGAATGGAAAAATGAAGAAGTAGGTGCGCGTCTGAAATTTGATGCTTTTGGTGGAGAGGCTACATTTAACGTATTCTATGGGTATCAAGACTTACCAGTTGTCGTGCTCACAGGTGCTACCCTTCATGTCGGGTCATTTATCAACGATCCAGCAGCCTCAGTTGCGAACGTACCACTTGATGTTCCCACGACCATCGGTGCCATTCATGCACCGGGTCAATATGTTGATTTCTTGCAGTCTCTTGCAGGCGGAACTGCCGCACCGGGAGACTTCCCTCTAATTCCGTTTGGTTGTTTAGATATTCTAAACCCCGGCGCTGGTGGATTCCCTTGCTCAGTAACTGCGGATTTTGAATTGGATTACACGGAACGCCAAAAAACAGTTGGTTTTTCGTTTACTCGGGATATGAGCGAGTGGAAGTTCGGACCTAAAAATGTGTCACCAGTACTTCGACTGGAGATAACCCATGAATTAGATAAAGCGTTTAACCGTCAGGTTATAAATGATCCTTTCATACCAGGACTATTAGCAAAAGGTACCCCAGCATTAATTGGAACTAAAGCTGATACCGTCACCCACCGCGATCAAACATCAACCCTAATAGGGTTCGATTACAATATGTGGTTATCCAGTTGGAAAAGTCAACGGAGTTCTATTTTTGTGACCTCACAATTCTTTAACATTAAGACGAAGGATCATAAAAATTTAATGTTTCAAGCACCTTATGCATTGTTAGATGTAGAAGAAAACCAACAATATTTTACTCAAACTTATTCACTTGGATTAAGTAACGACAATGTAATTCTTGATGGGTTGGCTGTTTGGGATCTTAGCAAAGATGGATTTGCATATCGACAAAGGGTTACTTTCTCGGCTATGGGTAACAAATTGATTCCAAGAATTGAGATAGGAACTTTTGATGGTGATACGGAAGAAGGACTGCTCGCTTTGTACAAAGATTCTGACTATGTCGAGTTTTCACTCACCTATCAATTTTAATCCCTATATATAAAGGAGAACACAAATGAAAATTTATAAAATAAAAACATTGTTAATCTGCCTAACCCTAACAGCATTTGGCTCTATGGCCTCTACTGTACAGGCTGGTGATGAATGGATTGATAAATGGAAATCCTTCGCAGCTGAAACTGGGCTGCCCGAACATGCTGCCTGGGCTGCTGCAATAGATAATGCTGAAGTAAGGGCACTTGCTAAAGATTGGGAAGATTTCCGTGGATATACGGCGTCTTCTTTACTGGCGAAAGAAACACTTCCTGCTGAATTGAAACCTGGTTTTATCATCACGAAAGAAAACATAGATTCATTACCATGGATAAAAGACTATTTGCCGCAATATTGGATCGATCGTTTAACTTCTGATTGGACGCCGATAAAAGGTATCCGTGTTGTTCCAACTACGCATTATTACATGCAACAAGCGCGATTGGACGCAACCAAGACACTTGAACCAGATCATTTTAAAATTAATGAAAAAGGAGAACTCCGTGACAAAAATGGTGAGCATGGGTTTATAAGCGAAGCCGGCCTGCCATTTATCAATCCTCAAAATGGTGAAGAACTCAACTGGTTGTTTAATGCCCATGGCGTAGGTACGGATGATTTGTATTTTGATACGATCGATATGGCAGCATGCAATAGAGCAAATAACCTCGAACGTATGTATAAAGCGAATATTTTTTGGCGCCGAATGGCAGGACGTGTGAGTGCACCACCATTAGGGAATGTCGAAGGTTTCGAGGGTATAACAGAAGCAGGTGCTTTGTTAATCAAATCCCCACGTGATGTTCGTGGTCTGGCGGGTGTAAGACTTAGGTTCGCTGACGCGGATTTAGATGATGATTTCAAGCTTTACATTCCTTCGCTTCGCCGCACGCGGGCACTAACAGGAACAAATGGTCAAGATCCTATCGCTCCAGGACTTGAACTCACTTGGGACGAATGGCGTTCAAATTGGTTTAAAACGGATCGACGTAAGTTTAAGTACACATTAATTAAGGAAGCCATTATTCTTGCTGGTCCAGAAGTCGGAAATGTTTATGACCCACTCCGAATTTCCGATGATGCCTGTAACTTGTCGGGGATCGTCGACATGGAATTGCGCCCAACTTGGCTTTATGAAATTACTGATCTTACAGAAACTTACCAATATTCTGTTAAACGTGTTCATGTGGATAAAGAGACTTATTATGCTCAATACTTGGAAATGGTTGATAGAAATGGAGATATATGGCGTATTTGGGATGACACACGTGACTGGGAGCCTACTACTGGTAGATTTATGTGGAGATCCGCGATAATTGCTAATGTTAGAGATGAACGTGCAACCATTATTACGGTGGATTCTGCATGGGAAAAAATAGATTCTATGACAAATGCTATCTTCAATATTGATCAATTACGTGATCGTCGATAACTGATTAAATTTTGGGTGTGAGAAAGCCCGGTTTTTTGCCGGGCTTTTTTATTAAATTTCAAATTCTGCCGCTTCTAAAAGGATCCCTTTTTCATTTTTCAATTCAATTTTGATAGTTCCGGATGAGTCTATATTAATCAATCCATAATTCATGTCGTAATGCATCTTACCTAAAAGCAAAGGGTCAGTTTCATCCCAAACAGCAACTAGCCATCTGGGCAACGGTTTATTTAAAGAAGAGCTGGTTAATTCATAGAGATTACCTTGCTTATATATTCCTGCTTTGTGCCTATCTCCCGAAGCAAGAACTACAGGTTTTTGAAATTGTTTTATTAAAGACAACAACCTCTCTTTTTCATGAGGAAAGTTACTCCATTTCTCGAACCCGTGATTTGTGGCAAGAATTTGTATTGAAGAAACCAAGATAATAATGTCTGCGGTTTCTTGGAATTTTTTTTCCAACCAATCCCACTGTTGTTTGCCTAATATAGTTTTACTAACATCTGTAGTAGATCGATAGTTCCTTTTTTCTCCTTCAAGGGGAGAGCGGAAGTATCTAGTATCTAATCCAATAAATAGGATTTTCTTATCTTTTATTTGCCTAGTTTCAGAAAAATAAATACCTTCTCTTTTATGACGATCATCTTGTTTATCAACTCTCCAAAAATCTAAAAACAACTTCTGAGAATCACTTTTTAGTGTGTATTCATTTCCACCATCATTTAGTCCATAATCATGGTCATCCCAAATTGCTAGAGGTTTTAAGTTTTTTAACCAATCTGGGAAATTTTTGCCTTGCTTAGCATAAGCAGGCGCCATGTTGGAAAGTTCACCCGAATCAAGGTCTCCGTAAACATTATCTCCCATGAAGAAGAATTCATTCAGATTTTCTTTTTCTACAGCTTTCCATATAGGCTGCGGTCTTGCTTCGTCTACACAGGATCCAAATCCAATTTTCAGTGTTTCAATATTATCTTCAGCTAAACTTAGTGAACTTACGAACAATAACAAGGCAAAATAGAGAAATTTAAGATGGGATTTATTCATATCATCACCATACTAAGAATAACTGGATGAAAGTAAAGATAACCAATCTACCTAGTAAAAGTTTAACTTGATAGGATATAGGTATGAAGAATAAGAGATATTTATTTTTATTCATGATTTGTTCTCTATTGATGTGGTCTTGTGCATCAATAACTGAATATCCGGTAACCAAAAAAGTTTCACATACAGACTTATTACATGGTGTAGAGGTTGAAGACCCATACCGCTGGTTAGAAGATTTTACTAGCGAAGAAGTCGAGACATGGGTTGAATTGCAAAATGATTTAAGCAGGAAGTATTTAACTAAGAATAGATACAGAAAAAAAATTAAAGAAAATCTAGAATCTATTTGGGTAAGCAATTCGAAAAGCATTCCTCAGATAAGAGGAAGCAATATTTTTTATTTTTTTAACGAAGGTAATTGGCAACAAAGTAAATTACTAAAACAAGATTGTGACACTTGCAAATCAAAAGTATTAATTGATCCCAACAAATTTTCTGCAGACGGTACTGTGTCTTTATCGAACTTAAGTATCAGCCCAAATGGAAAATTTGTAGCTTATTCTGTTTCTGATGGGGGGTCAGATTGGAAAACCTGGAAGGTATTAGATGTAGACTCTAATCAAACACTAGAAGACACAATTGAATGGACTAAATTTTCTTCTGGATCATGGGAAGCAGACAGTTCTGGGTTTTATTATCAAAAATACCCAGAGCCCAAAGAAGTAGCACTTTCTGAAATCAACAGAAGCCCTAAGTTATATTTCCATAAAATAGGTACCTCACAAAAAAAAGATGTACTGGTTTACGAGCGACCTGATAGACCAAACTGGTCTTGGGGCATTCAAACAAGTGAAGATGGAAGGTTTAGAATTTTATCTGTAAGTGAAGGAACTGATGATAGTAACAGGCTTTATGTTCAACTTAGTAAAGACAGTTCTTTTATCCCTGTCGTAGCAGAGTTAGAAGCAACTTATATATTTTTAGGAAATCAAGGAAGTGATCTTTGGTTTTATACAAATAAGAACGCACCAAAAGGCAAGATAGTAAAATTAAAAATTAATGGAAGTGAATCTTTTTTGTGGGAAGAGGTAGTAAATGAATCTGAGC
Organism: uncultured Gammaproteobacteria bacterium; assembly: GCA_964614345.1. GTDB lineage: Bacteria > Pseudomonadota > Gammaproteobacteria > Magnimaribacterales > Magnimaribacteraceae > AEGEAN-183. The sequence continues at coordinate 5,817 of CAZTLP010000023.1, forward strand.
TTGCTATATCAGGATTTAGCTTAATTAATAACAAGCTTGTAATTGAATACCTTAAAGACTCTCTATCTAAAGTTGCTTTTTATAATCTAAAAGGAGAATTTATATCTAACTTGGATTTGCCATCGAATGGTTCTGTGGTTGGTTTTAATGGAAAGATGAGTGATAGATACACTTACTTTAGTTTTACTAATTATGTAACTCCAACCAAGATTTATAAAATGGATATGGAAACTCTAAATTTTGAGGAGTACTGGAAAGAATCTCTACCCAATTTTAATTCGTCTGATTTTATTTCTGAGCTACGATTTTATGAATCAAAAGATGGAACAAAGATCCCACTGCATATAAGTTATAAAAAAGATATCCAAATTAAAGCAGACACACCCATCCTGCTTTATGGTTACGGTGGGTTTAATATATCGATACTTCCCAGATTTAGTAAAACTTATTTAGCCTGGATGAATCAAGGAGGGGTTGTAGCTGTTGCTAATCTCAGGGGCGGCTCTGAATATGGCGATGCTTGGCATGAAGCCGGCATGTTATTAAACAAACAGAATGTCTTTGATGACTTTGCTTATGCTGCCAAGTTTCTACATTCAAAGAATATAGGTAGTAGTAAATCCACAGTTATCTTAGGCAGGTCAAATGGAGGTTTGTTAGTAGGCTCAACGATGTTACAAAATCCTTCATTATTTGCAGTGGCCATCCCGCAAGTAGGGGTTATGGATATGTTGAGATTTAGTAAATTTACAATCGGGTGGGCTTGGGAGAGTGATTATGGTTCTGTTGATGATAGGGAAGAATTCTTTAATCTTCTTTCATACTCTCCCTATCATAATATTGAGACAGGAGTTTGTTATCCACCCACATTAATTACAACAGCAAACCGAGATGACCGTGTAGTTCCTTCTCACTCATTTAAGTTTGCAGCAAGATTACAAGAACTCCAAGGATGCGATAATCCTGTGTTATTGAGAGTTGAGACCAGAGCAGGTCATGGTTCTGGTACACCTAGAAGCAAGAGAATTGAGGAGATAGCAGATATATATGGGTATGCCTTGTCAGTTATCAAAGATGGGTAGATTGAGTTAATTGACTTGAAAATGCTACTATTTAAGAAATTAATTCAGTAATGTCTAAAGCAATAGAAAAACCGGATGAAACTTTAAGTACAGTTCAGCCTTTTGAATTTACGAAGGAATTTACCAAACAACTGAAAGAGTTAGATCTATTGGAAACAGTAGATCATATGAAAGAGCAGGGTTATGCCGTGATGGATGCTGGCGTCTCTGAAGACTTTAATCAAAGATTAAGGGAAACATGCATCAAATTAGCTCAAGAAACAGAAGGTGCAGCTAAAGGTTATGCTGCTGCGATCTTGTTAGGACGCGATCCTATCTTTGAGGAAGTGGTCTTAAATCCTAAGATCCAAGCAATGGTAGAAGTGATGTGCGGAAAGGGAGCTTTGTTATCTCAATTGATTGCAAGCGTCAGACCAAAGGGATCTCCAGAAATAGGATTACATGCAGATCAAAACTGGACGCCCGCACCTTTTCCAATTCACAACCAACTATTAACTCTTTGTTGGGCTTGTGATGAATACACCGAAGAGGGTGGGTGTACTAAGGTTATACCCAAATCTCACTTAAAACGTAGACACCCTTTGCCGGAAGAGATTACGGCTCAACAAGGCGCCATTCCAGTAGAATGTTCTTCAGGTTCTCTAGCTATGTGGGATGGTTCTATCTGGCACAGTAATTACCCTAGAACTAAAGAAGGAGAAAGGGTGGTTATTCATATAACTTTCAGTCGATTGGCTCTAAGGACAGTAGAGTGCTATGACCATTTAGATGAAAAGTGGCTGGAAGGAAAACCTAAAGAACTAGCAACAATGTTGGGTAGGGATGATTTTTTAGGTCATAAAGACTTTTCTAAAGGAGGAGCTGGAGGAGAAGCTGAAAAACTGGTTAAAACTTTTACCCGGGCTAGAAGTTAAAAAGTGAACAGACCTTCTAATCAACAGGAGTGGTTAGATCAAGTCACTGAAGAAATAGTTGACCAAGACCTAGAAATAATAGATCCCCACCATCATCTTTGGCCGGGAACTCCTCGCACTGACGGAGTTTCTGCAGACAATCGTTATTTGTTAGAAGATTTATGGAATGATACTCAATCTGGTCATAATCTTGTGAAGACAGTCTTTGTGGAATGCGGTCAGGGTTACTATGAATCAGGTTCTGAAGCAATGAAACCGGTAGGCGAGACCAGGTTTGTTGTTGAAGTTGCTGAGGAGGCCAAACAAGATATTTCCAAAGCGCAAATTGAAGGCATAGTAGGGCACGCAGACATGATGTTAGGAGAATCAGCTAGAGAAGTGTTGGAAGCGCACTTAGAGGAAGGAAAGGGAAGATTTAAAGGAATACGTCATGGAGCAAGTTGGGATGAAAGTGATGAGATAAGAAATTCTCATTCAAACCCTATTCAATCCATCTACTTAGATGATGAATTTCAGAAAGGAATAGAACAGCTAGATGCTCTTAACCTCACCTTAGATGCATGGAATTATCATAAACAAATTAAGGAGTTAACAGAATTAGCTAAATGTTTTCCAAATCTTAAGATAGTCCAAAATCACTTTGGTGGCCCTTTAGGTATAGGTCCTTATGCAGGTCGTCGAGAAGAGGTTTTTTCAGTATGGCAAGAATCAATCACTGAATTAGCAGAAAGGGATAATGTTGTTATAAAAATAGGTGGACTCGCTATGCCCATAAACGGTTGGGGTTGGCACAAAAGAGAACTACCAGTTAATTCAGATGAGTTTATTGAAAGTCATGGTAGGTATTATTTACATGCAATTAAATGTTTTGGGGTAGAACGCTGCATGTTCGAAAGTAACTTTCCTGTAGATAAACGATCCATCTCTTATCCTGTTCTTTGGAATGGATTCAAAAAAATCGTTGAAGATTTTTCCACAGAAGAAAAAGAATATCTTTTTTATAAAACAGCAGCTGAGTTTTATTCTCTTTAGACTAGAAGCGGATTACCAACTTCTTTTTTACTTTGGCCCCCAGCAGGTGATTGGTCAAAGTTTTGGATCCTTGCTGCTTCTTCTCTAACTAGTTCAGGAGAACCTAAAAGTTGTCTGTTTAGTCCTATTCTTTTAAACCAATAATGTAATCCTAATTCGTCAGTAAAACCCATACCGCCATGCACTTCTGTAGCTGTTTTAGAAATTTGCTTACCCACTTCAGAAACATGAGCTTTAGTATGACAAGCCATTAATCTAGCTTGCGAGGGGTCATGATCATAGCAATGGGAAGCATGCCAAATCATTGAATGACAGGGTTCTAGTTCGGCTGCCATTTCAGCACACATATGTTTTACGGCCTGAAAAGATCCTATCACTCTTCCAAATTGCTTTCTTTCTAGCGAGTAAGCTACAGCCTTATCCAACATAACTTGAGAAGCTCCAATGCTATCTGCTGCAAGCATAAGTCTTCCGGCATCTAAAACTTTATTGATAATGTCTTGGTTATTTTCAGATCCTGGAAGTAGTTCTGCCTCTACATTATCTAAATTTAGTTCAATTGAAGGACGTGTTTTATCAACTGTAACCAGATCTGTTACAGATATACCTTTAGCTTTTGCATCAACTAAGTAAAGTTCGCCAGCTTTATTTGAAAGAATATAAGCATCTGCTTCTTTTGCATCTATTACAAACAAACAGCGTCCAGATATAGTCTTACCCGAGGCCGTGATTGCTGCATCTTCTCGTGCTCCTACATATTCAGAAAGACCAATTCCGATAACTGCTTCACCACCCGCTATCTTAGGTAACCAATTTTCTTTCTGATTGTCACTTCCTGCCAAAGTTAAAGCAATGGGTGCCATGACATAAGCACCAGCATACGGAACAGGTGCTGTTCCAGAACCAAGAGCTCCTGAAACCACAGAAGCAAAAAGCATATCAAGCTCTAAGCCTCCATATTGTTCTGGAACCATTAAGCCACTTACTCCTAATTCTAGAAGTCCTTTGTGAATATCTGCTGACTTAGCTGTGTCACCAGAGGCGACTTCTTTGATGGTATCAAGGGAAGCATTATCCTCTAGGTACTTCTTAATGTTGTCTTCTAAACTTTGCTGTTCTTCTGATAAACCAAAATACATCTTTATGCTCCTGGAATTTTTGGTTCCTTAGGCATACCTAAGGCCCTTTCACTAATAATATTTTTTTGAATCTGGTTTGTACCTCCACCAATAATTAATCCTAGGAAATACATATAGGACATCTGCCAAGAACCACTGTCTCTCAAGTGAGGACTGTCCTCATATAGAGTTCCTATCTCACCCATGGCATCTATAGCTAAACCTTCTAATTCATGCCTTAGTTCGGTTCCGATAAGTTTAGTTATAAATCTTGCCATCGTTGTATCTTGTCCTTTATTAATGGAGCTAGAAAGTAGTCTAAGTGCATTAGCTTGTTGAGCTAAAACTTTTCCTTGAACCCTTAATAATCTATCTCTAAACGCAGGTTTATCTATAACTCTTTCACCATCAATCGTTTCTGATTTCATCAAATCTATGAGTGCATAAAGCCTATTCATCATCACATCTGGATCAGCCAGAGATCCTCTTTCGTGGGTAAGGGTAGCATTAGCTACTTTCCAGCCTTCACCGCGCTTACCAACAATGTTGTCGGCAGGTATTCGCACATCCGTAAAAAAAACTTCATTGAAGTCTGCATCGCCTGTCATTTGCATAATAGGTCGGATTTCTATACCAGGTGTATCCATCGGTATTAGCAGATAACTAATACCTTGGTGTTTTGGAGCATCAGGTTCTGTTCTGACCAGACAGAAACACATCTGTGCAAATTTAGCGGTACTTGTCCAAATCTTTTGGCCATTAATAACCCACTCATCTCCATCCAATTCTCCTTTTGTTTGAAGGCTAGCAAGATCGCTTCCTGAATTAGGTTCTGAATAGCCTTGGCACCATATAATTTCTCCTCTAAGAGTGGGTTTAACATATGCTTGTTTTTGTTCTTCGGTACCAAGTTCTAACAAAGTAGGTACAAGCATTTGTATTCCTTGACCTCCTAGGGGTTTAGGAATAGGAGATTTAGAAAACTCTTCTGCAATTATTCTAGTTTTTAAGATATCCGTATCGCCTCCAAATCCTCCATATTCTTTGGGAATGGACCGAGCAAAATAACCGTGATCAATAAGTTTCTGTTGCCAATCAACCCTGTCTGAACTTCTTAAAGATTTTCCAATTAGATTAACTCCTTCGTTTTCCTTAACAAAAGACTTAACTTCTGCACGAAATTCATCGTATTCAGGTCCGTACTCTAAATCCATATAAGACTCCTAACTTAAAAGTAAATAGACCGATTAGAATAATTCTTGTAATTGGTAGAAACAAGAAAAAGATTAAAAAAGATAAGGAATAATTGCTTTACGTTGAGGTGGGTAATTTTCAAATTCCTTTTTATACCACTTGTGGTTTGCTATTGCCCTCGGGAGTAGATTTGCAACTGTCCAAAAAAAGAAAACTAAACCTGCAAGACTCCATGTCATTATCGCCCAACCTAACCACTCAATCATTTCTCCTAGATAATTTGGAGAAGATATTTTGTTAAACAAAAATCCTTTAGGGATGGAGTATTCTTCTTCATTATTTTTACGAAGGGCAATCAAGATGTTATCTGAAGTAACATTAATATATAAACCAATAATGAATATTAATGTACCTACAATAAAGCAGTTACTAGTTAACCAAGAGCTCGAATACTCTCCATAAACAAAAATCCAATTTCCTTGTAGATATACATTTATTGCATTAAATACCAAAGCCATAAGAATAATTAAAAGCGGCATTGGCTTACCAGATATCTTTGCCTTTAAAGGCCAAATAAAACTTCTGTTAATGTAATGAATTAACCAAATTGAAAGAAACACAATTTGAATCAAACTTTGGTCACTATAAAGTAGAAAGAAAATAATCATTAAGAAAACAGGTGGAGATTCAAATAAAAGCCAGCCTAGTCTAGAAGGAACGAGAAAACCCCATCCTTCTCTCAAATATCTGCCATAAGGGGCTGTTTTAAATAGAAGAAAAGAGCCGGCAGCTATGCATAAGACTAACCACGCTATTAACAGGTTATAGTAGCTATCCATTAGCTTTTATTGGCCTTATCTTTCCTTGAGTACTTAGTTTTGTCTTTGAAGACTTTAGGTTTATTAAACTTTCCAGCGTGTTTTGCAACCGGATTTCTTCTAGTAGATTTTTGCTTTTTACCCATCTAAGCCAAGTAGTATTGCTAAAGAAATTGCTATGATCGTTCCTGATAAAACAACATACACTGATGTTATTAAACGATCTATCCACATACTCTGCAACAATACATTTTGACTTATTGAATTTAGGCTTCTAACAGCCATGGGCTGTCCAGAAGGTTTATTTTTCTTATATAAATCATTCATACTGTATAAATATACAGTATTTTTATTAAATGACAAATTTTTTACCTTTACATTATTTCTCACCTTAATAGTATGAAGTCCTAAAGGGTTTTTAGAGGAGAAATAAAGACTATGAAAAAAGGCTTTCTAATTACTTTTCTCGTGTTATTTACATTTGGTTGTTCAGATGACTCATTAGTCATTCAGGAGCAAGGTGTACAGAGTCAATTACAGGATTTAACTCAAACAGAAGGATTCAATGAAGATAGAAATCTGTACTTTGGAGATACGCATGTCCATACAAAATATTCGTTCGATGCCTTTATCTTTGGAACAACAGCCACTCCTGATGATGCCTATACTTTTGCTAAGGGAGGTTCAATTAAACATCCCTTAGGTTTTGATATGCAATTGGGTGATCCTTTAGATTTTTATGCCGTTACAGACCACGGTTTCTTTTTAGGGATGTTTGAGAAGTTAGCAGACACAACACACTCGGCTTCATCTTTACCTGGAGCTATTCCTTATCACGATATCAATGCAGCAGGTAATACAGGTATTGATTCCATCTCCAGAAGACGGAATGCTTTTGCCAATTTCTTTTGGCTGAGTACCTTTGGAAATAAATTTCAACAATGGAGAGCAGTCAATTTTAAAAATAACATTGCTCTTTCTATGCCTATGTTTGATTACAGTGTTCATAAGTCGGCTTGGAAGGAGATAGCTGAGTCAGCTGAAAGAAATTATGAACCAGGTAAGTTCACTACATTTATCGGATATGAATTTACTACTAACTCGGGTGATCTAGAAGGCGGAAACCTACACCGAAATGTACTATTTGAATCTTCAAACTATCCAGAACGTCCTTGGACAAGAATTGATTCTATGAATCCTGAAGATTTATGGTCTTGGATGGACAAGTTAAGAGACTTAGGGTTGGACTCAATAGCCATACCACATAATTCAAATGGATCTAACGGACGTATGTTTGAAACTAAATCTTGGAATGGCACTTTGGTAGACGATCAATATGCTGATTTCAGAATGCGTAATGAACCAATAGTAGAAAGTACTCAAGTAAAAGGTACTTCTGACACTCATCCTATTTTATCTCCTGACGATGAATGGGCTGACTTCGAAATTTTTCCTTACCGTATAGGAAGGGGAAAAACCTATAGTGATCCAGATGGCAGTTATGTTAGGCAGGCTTATAAAAGAGGTCTGGGTCTTGAGTGGGAAAATAGGGGAAACCCTTATAAATTTGGAGTGATTGGATCAAGCGACACGCATACAGCTGCAGGAGCATTCGTCGAATCAGATTTTTATGCGAAAGTTGGGGTATTGGATGGATTGCCTCCATTAAGAGGGTCCGTTCCATTAGAACAAGAAGAATATGAACTGCTAAGTTCCGGAGAAAATAATTCCAATAACTTTATAGACAAAGATCAAGGTAGGTATGTGGATACTTATTATTCTTTATGGAGTGCTTCTGGACTGGCCGCAGTATGGGCCGAGGAAAATACACGCGAATCCATCTTTGCTGCCTTTAGAAGGAAAGAAACCTACGCAACAAGCGGGAATAGAATTAAGCTCCGCTTTTTTGGAGGTTTTGATTTTGGACAATTGGATCTGACTTCTAATAACTTAATCAAAGAAGCCTATAAAAGAGGAGTTCCAATGGGAGGAAGTCTTGTTTCTGATGAGGTTCGAAGTCCTGAGTTTCTTATCTGGGCACAAAAAGATCCGAAAACTACTTCACTTCAAAGACTACAAGTCATCAAAGGCTGGATAGACCCTTCTGACGGAAGCACCCATGAAAAAGTTTACGATGCAGCTTGCTCTGATGGATTGAAAGTTAATCCCGTAACCAATCGCTGTCCTGATAATGGAGCAAGAGTTAATCTATCCAACTGTTCTGTTTCTGAACTCGGTGCAGTTGAATTAAAGACTGTCTGGACTGATCCTGAATTTAATCCAAAAGAGAGTGCCTTTTATTATGTAAGAGTTTTGGAAAACCCTTCATGCAGATGGACTGCGTGGGATGCTGTAAATAATGGCAAAAAGCCTAGAGAAGATTTTGACCATATAACTCAAGACAGAGCGTGGTCTTCGCCAATTTGGTATTCACCAATTTCAACTAATGAGGAGTAGTAAATGGATTACAAGCTTTTAATCTTACCTTTTATTTTGAGTTTTTTATTAGCGTGCTCAAACGACGCAGAGGTTATAGAAGATTACTCACAAGCCCAAGAATCTGAAAATACCAAGACAGAAAACTATAACCAATATCGAAATGTCTATTTTGGAGATACGCACATCCATACCACTTATTCATTTGATGCTTACCTGCTAGGTAACATGAACAATCCTGATGAAGCTTATCGTTATGCCAAAGGAGAAGCTATGAAAAATTCTTTTGGCATTAATATGACAATAAGAGAGCCTTTAGATTTTTATGCAGTTACCGATCACGGTTTTTGGATGGGAGTTGTGGATGATTGGGCTGATACATCAACAGAACTTTCAAAACATCCTCTGGCAAAACCTTTTCATAATGTAAATGCGGAAGAAAATTTAAGCCTTCTTAATCTTGATGGCAATCTGGATAGAGTATCTCTTTTTAGACAACATTTTGGTAAATATGCTCAGACGCGAGGTAGCTACTGGAAGCAATTCGTAGCTTGGTTGAAGAGTGATATTGCAAGAGGTTCAGCATCATTTGATTATGAGTCCTACAGAGAAGCCTGGACAGATATTATTAAAGCGGCAGAAAAGCACAATGAACCAGGTAAATTTACTACTTTCATAGGGTATGAGTGGACCTCATCTTTTTTACCACCAGACGGTGCTTCTTATCATAGGAATGTTCTATTTAATTCAAGTAAGGCACCCAAAAGGCCTTTTACAAGAATGGATTCTATGAATCCTGAAGATTTATGGGACTGGATGGACGTTATGAGAGAAAAAGGGCTAGATAGTTTAGCGATACCTCATAATTCAAACCAATCCAATGGTAAGACTTTTAGACTAGCTTATTATGACGGCAGACCGCTCGATCAAGCTTACGCGGAGCAAAGAATGCGAAATGAACCCTTGGTTGAGATTACCCAAATTAAAGGCACTTCTGAAACTCATCCCAGATTATCTCCGAAAGATGAGTGGGCTGGATTTGAGATATTGAACACACGAAAAGGGAAAGTTAATTTTTACAGCAATCCTCATGGTAGCTATGTAAGGGAGGCTTTAATGAACGGCATGGCCCTTGAAAAAGAAAATAGAGGCAATCCCTTTAAAATAGGCTTTATAGGCTCAAGCGATAATCACAATTCCTCAGGTTCCTACGAAGAAGATAACTATTTTGGTACAACACCACTAACATCTTCACCTCTATCAAGAGGCTCTATACCATTTAATGAAGAATACCTAGATGGTTCTGCTAGTACTTCTCAACTTAATGGTTCTGAAATAGTTATAGATCAATACTTACCTGGCTCTGACAGAACTACTCGATTTGGAGCCTCGGGGTTAGCAGGAGTTTGGGCTGAAGAAAATACTCGTGAGTCTATTTTTAATGCTTTAAGGCGCAAAGAGACTTTTGGTACTTCAGGCAACAGGATTAAAGTAAGATTCTTTGGTGGTTTTACATTAAAAGACGTTGACTTAAATTCAGATGATTTAATTAAAAAAGCATATGAAAGAGGTGTTCCTATGGGAGCTGATTTGATAAGTGAGGGTAATGAATCTCCCCATTTTTTAGTTTGGGCACAAAGAGATAGTTATGGAGCTCCTCTGCAAAGACTTCAAATCATTAAAGGGTGGTATGACCATGGACCAGACAAACAAACCAGAGAGAAAGTTTATGATGTTGCTTGTTCAGATGGTTTAGAAGTAGATCCTAAGACTCATAGATGCCCTGAAAATAATGCTAAGGTCAATTTAAAGGATTGTTCCATTTCTAATAATGGTGCTTCTGAATTAAAGACTATTTGGACTGATCCAGATTTTGAAAAAGGTGTGGAGTCCTTTTACTACGTTAGGGTTTTAGAGAATCCTACTTGCAGGTGGACGACTTGGGATGCTGTTAGATCAGGAGCTCAAGTGAGACCAGGCTTAGAAGTTACAATACAAGAAAGAGCATGGTCATCACCAATTTGGTATAAAATTAATAATAATTAGAAGGAGAAATTATGTCAGTAAACTTAAATCCAGATCTTTTCCAATTAGCGATGTCCGATGAGGCCCAGCCTTTAATGGATTTAGTTAAAAAACATTGCGAAGAAAATGTTGCACCGATTCAAGAAGAATTTTATGGATTGCAGAGCCAAAAGGAAGACAGGTGGTCTTGGCATCCTCGACAACTTGAACTTCTTGAGGAAGTTAAGAATAAAGCCAGAGATTTAGGTCTATGGAATTTCTTTTTACCTGACAATGACGGGAATATTGGGGAAGGATTAACTAACTTAGATTATGCCTACATAGCGGATGAGTTAGGAAAGTATCCTCTATCTTCAGAATCTATGAATTGCAGTGCTCCTGACACCGGTAATATGGAAGTACTACAGCATGTCGGCACTCCTGAGCAAAAAAAACAATGGCTTGAACCTTTAATGAATGGAGAAATAAGATCAGCCTACGCCATGACAGAACCTAATTTAGCCTCCTCGGATGCAAAAAATATTAGTACTAGCGCAGTTCTTGAAGGTGATGAATGGGTTATTAATGGTGAGAAGTTCTATATATCTGGAGCAGGAGACCCAAGGTGTAAGATCATGATAACAATGGTTAAGACAAGCCCAGATGCTCACCCTTCAAAACAGCAGTCTCAAATCTTAGTGCCTAAAGATACCCCGGGTGTTGAAATACTTGAAGGTATGCAGGTATTTGGTCATGACCATGCTCCACAAGGACATATGCACATCAAGTTTAGTAATGTGCGAGTGCCTAAAGAAAACATTTTGCTGGGTGAAGGAAGAGGATTTGAGATATCACAGGTTAGGCTTGGTCCAGGTAGAATTCATCACTGTATGCGAACCATTGGAAAAGCAGAAAAAGCTTTAGAATTAATGGTCAAAAGAGCAGGGTCCAGAGAAGCTTTTGGAAAACCTATAGCCAAATTAGGAAAAAACGTAGAGGTTATCTCTCGAGCTAGGATAGACATAAATGCTATGAGGTTGTCTGTCTTGCAAGCAGCTAAAGCCATGGATGTATTAGGTAATAAGGAAGCAAGAATATACATTAGTGCGGTTAAGGCCATGGTTCCAGAGAAGGCCTGTCAGATAGTAGATCAGGCAATTCAAATGCATGGTGCTGCAGGCATTTCACAATGGACACCTCTTGCTGGCATGTATACAGATATGAGACATTTAAGATTTGCTGACGGTCCCGATGAGGTCCATCACATGGTGGTGGGAAGGGCAGAACTTCAAAAATACGACCTCTGGTAGACTAGTTATTAACTTTTTATTTACTACTTATTCTGTTATAAGTAGCTAGAGTTCATTAGGGGAAAAAATGAAATATATATTGAGAAATTTAAGTTTAGTTTTAGTGGTTTTCTTGTGGAGTTGTACTTCAGGTGACGATATTGTTGATTACAGTAATTTGGCACCCGAAAATACAGAATCTGGACCCACTATAGGTTATAACGAGGATAGAAATGTTTATTTTGGAGATCTTCATGTTCATACCAAACATTCTTTTGATGCATATATATTCGGTACTACAGCCACTCCTGATGATGCTTATGAATACGCTAAAGGAGGCCCAATTCAACACCCTTTAGGCTATCAAATGCAATTGAGAGAACCTTTAGATTTTTATGCTGTCACTGATCATGGGTTTTTAATGGGGAATGTTGAATGGTGGGCTGATCCCAATAACACCACGCCAGGAACTGAGCCTTTCACTGACCTTAATACCCCTGAGAATAGAACGGTTGAATCAATTCCAAGAAGAGGGGCTTTATTTGCTACACAAGTCAGAAGCTTAGCTTCAAATTTCAACTTTATGGGAATGATAAAGTATTTGTGGACGGGCGATCAGGCACGAGTAATCAGTATTTACGACGTTGATAAACACAGATCTGCATGGAAAGATATTATTCGTAGTGCCCAAGAGCATAATGATCCTGGAAACTTTACGACCTTCGTGGCCTATGAATACACTAGCTCAACTACTCGCTCTGGTGAGAATATAAGTGCTCTTAATCCTTTTGGAACAGGACCTTATGAAGGAGGAAATCTTCATAGAAATGTAATATTTCAAGGAGATAAAGTAACGGTTGAGCCTTTCTCTAGACTGAAATCATTAAACCCAGAGGACTTGTGGACTTGGATGGATGGGTTAAGAGATAGAGGTGTTGATACGATAGCTATTCCTCATAATTCTAATGGTTCAAACGGGCAAATGTTTGAATT
>CAZTLP010000024.1:0-18193 GCA_964614345.1 uncultured Gammaproteobacteria bacterium
CTTGGTTTTTTGAAGTCAGTTATCTTGTGTTCAGGAGAACCAGAGATAGGAATATCTAAACCGTTTCTTATTTTTTTCATTCCCTCTCAACTTTTGAGGTGAATTAAGTATTTAAGGAGCAGTAAAATTCGCGCGTATTATAGTGTTGAAGAGATGTATTTACTAGTTAGATTATTGATATTCAGGGTATCGTTTATAGGTCAAACCTACCATGTCTTTAGCTAAACCCAGTAGCTGTACTGTATAACCAAACTCATTATCATACCAAACATAAAGTATTGCATGATTTTCATTACAAATGGTGGCAGCTGAATCAATAATTCCCGCATATCTATTTCCTACAAAATCAGATGAAACGATTTCATTTGAATTAGTAAAGTCTATTTGATCTTTATATTGCGAATGGAAGGCTGTTTGTCTTAAAAAATTATTTAATTCAGTAGCATCAGTAGATTTTTTTAAATTAAGTTTCATGATTGCTAAAGAAACATTAGGTGTAGGAACTCTTATAGAATTAGCGGTTAATTTTCCTTCCAGTTCAGGTAATACCTGTCCTACTGCTGAACCCGCCCCTGTTTCAGTTATCACTAGGTTTAAAGCAGCACTTCGTCCTCTTCTAGACTTTTTATGAAAATTATCTATCAAATTTTGATCATTAGTATAAGCATGTACAGTTTCTATATGCCCAGAAATAATCTCAAATTCATCATTTATAACTTTAAGAACTGGGACTATGGCATTTGTGGTACAAGAGGCAGCACCTAAAATATGATCCTTTGAACCTATTATTTCATTATTAATACCATGAACAATATTTTTAAGTTTACCTTTTACTGGTGCTGTTAAAAGAACCTTATCAATTCCCTTACACTTTAAATGTTTACCTAAGCTTTTTTCATCTCTCCAAACACCTGTATTGTCTATTAATAAAGCTTTTTTAATACCATGCTTTGTATAATCTATAGAATCTGGTTTATCAGCATAAATAATTTTTACTTCACTTCCGTTAATTATTAATTGTTCATCTTTCTCTTCTACTCTGACAGTCCCTTTAAAAGGACCATGGACAGAATCTGTTCTTAGTAAATTTGCTCTTTTTATTAGGTCTTCCTTACCTGATTTTCTAACCACAATTGCTCTTAATCTTAAATTATCACCTCCACCAGAGTCCTCTACTAAAATTCTGGCTAATAACCTACCTATCCTTCCAAAACCAAATAGAACTACATCCTGTGCATCTTCTAAAACTGAACCTTCCTTTCCTACCAAATCTCTTACTGAATCGAGCACAAATTCTTCCATTGTCATCTTCCTATCATCAAATAGGAAAGCTGCAGCAATTATTCCAATATCGACTTCTGAAGGCCCAAGCTCTAATGAGCTTAGAGAGGTTATAACTTGATAAGTTTCGAATTCGCTTAATTCATTATTTTCTGTCTCTCTGATAGACCTGTGAGCCTGCATAATCTCTGAAACTGAAAGATTAACTAGGAATTTTCCATAAAGCATCAAATGTACATTGTTTCTATATAAACGACCTATCATAGGAAGCATTTCTTCTGCCAATGCTTGTCGATACTGGAAATCACCAAAAGTATCTAAGGGAAGATTAGATCTTTTCCGTTTGTCTGGTTGATCAGAAGGCATAATTTTAAATTATAGTTGAGAGTATCTTTTTAAGTGATAATCAGTGTTTCCAAATATTGAAATTATTGTGGTCAGTCTTTTGAAGAAATGACCAACATTTAGCTCGTCTGTTACTCCCATCCCTCCATGAAGTTGAACAGCTTGTTGCCCTATAAATTTCGCCGCCTTACCTACTTGATATTTCAATCCTGAAATTGATTTCTTTGCATCTTGAGATCCTTCTACATTTTTAATGGTAGCCATATACAAAAGAGATTTACTTTGCTCATATTCCATAAACATATCAACCATACGATGTTGCAATACTTGAAATTTGCCAATGGGCTGACCAAATTGTTCTCTGGTCTTAGTATATTCAACTGTTGTTTTGTAGAGCACTTCCATTGCACCAACAGCTTCAGCACAGATTCCTAGTGTAGCATTGTCGATTGCGTCTTCTAGTAGTTTGAAACCCTGATTTTCAGAACCTAAAAGGCAACTTGCGGGGACTATAACATTTTCTAATGTTAGTTCAGATGCCCTTCTATCATCTACTGTAGGATAGTTTCTTAATGAAACACCATCTTGATTAGCATCTACAACAAGTAAGCTTATTCCGTCCTTGTCTGTTTGTTTTCCTGATGTTCTAGTTGAAATAATAAATTTATTGGCATTGGGTCCATTCATTACAACTGACTTGAATCCATTTACTACATAGTTTCCATCTTTTAATTTAGCTTCAGTCGTAACATCTGCTAAATTAAACCTGCTTTGAGGTTCTGTGAATCCTAAAGCTAAATGCATATTACCTGCTACAACTTGACCTAATATTTCTCCTTTTTGTTCGTCTGTTCCACAAGAATCTATAAGACCTGAACACAAAATTATTGTTTCTAAAAAAGGCTCTACCACAAGTCCTTTACCAAACTCTTCCATAATGATCATAGATTCGAGTGCAGTTCCACCAAACCCACCTGATTCTTCACTTAAAGATATACCTAACCAACCAAGCTCTGCAAAAATCTTCCAGTTCTTTTCGCTGAAACCTAGCTCAGATGAAATAAGATTTTGCCTCTTTTCCCATTCATAGTCCCTTTGAATAAATTGTGCTACTTGTCCTTGTATCAATGTTTGTTCTTCGTTGAAATTAAAATCCATCTTTATAATCCTAATATTGCTTTTGAAATTACATTTCGCTGTATCTCATTACTTCCGCCGTAAATTGATACCTTCCTAAAATTTAAATAATGTGGCATTGCTGCCCCAGCATAATCTGGGCCTATGGATGCATTAGATCCTAATTCCGCTTCCGTGATAAATGGATGGGCATAATAGCCAAGCATTTCTATAAAAAGTTCAGAAATACTTTGTTGAAGTTCCGTTCCTTTAATTTTTAATATTGATGATTCCGGTCCAGGGGCTCCACCTGAAGATATCTGTGATAAAGTCCTTAGTTCAGTAAATTCAGTTGCTGTTAACTCTATTTCTGCAGCTTCAAGTTTATTTCTAAAATTAGTGTCATCTAAGAGACTAGCCTCTCCTACTACTAGATCAGAAGATATCTCCTTTAATCTTTTTAATTCTCTTTTTAAAGCGGCTATACCTGCTATGCCTGTTCTTTCATGCATTAAAAGGAACTTAGCTATATTCCATCCCTGTCCTTCTTCTCCTATAAGATTGTCAGCAGGTACCTCAACATTGTCGAAATAAACCATATTAACTTCATGAGCACCATCTATAGTAATAATTGGTTTTACTTCAACTCCTTTTGATTTCATATCAATTAAAAGAAAGCTTATGCCTTCTTGTTTTATATCTGTAGTTTCAGTTCTAACTAAACAAAAAATCCAGTCTGCATGTTGAGCTAAAGTCGTCCAAGTCTTAGTACCATTAACTAAGTAATTATTTCCTTTACGTTCTGCTTTTGTTTGTAAAGAGGCAAGATCAGATCCGGAACCGGGCTCAGAGTATCCTTGGCACCACCAAGTATCACTATTAAGTATTCCTGGAAGAAATTTCTCTTTTTGTTCTTCAGTACCAAAGGTATAAACAACTGGGCCACACATATTCACACCAAAGGGTATAAGAACTGGGGTATTAGCCGCAGCTAATTCATTTTGTAAAATATATATTTCAGTAGGAGTTAAGCCAACTCCTCCATATTCCTTAGGCCAATTTATAGCAAACCAACCCTTAGAGGCCAAAATTTTTTGCCAAGAAATAATGTCTTCTTTTTCCAGGGGTAGTCTCTTATCTTGCTTCTCCTTTATTGCAAGGGGATACTCTGAAGATAGAAAATCTCTAACTTCATTTTGAAAATTTAAATCTTCTTGTGAAAATGTTAAATCCATAAATTACACTCAGTTTAAAATAAGGCCGTATTATA
The DNA here is from genome assembly GCA_964614345.1 of uncultured Gammaproteobacteria bacterium. Classification (GTDB taxonomy): domain Bacteria; phylum Pseudomonadota; class Gammaproteobacteria; order Magnimaribacterales; family Magnimaribacteraceae; genus AEGEAN-183. The sequence continues at coordinate 4,013 of CAZTLP010000024.1, forward strand.
CACTTAGGTTTAAAGGTCTAAATATATAAGCTCTTTTGTAATGGTGAGTAGAAATAATAGAAACATTAATTTTCAAAAGCAATTGTTCTCCTGGGCTAATGGAAAAGGTCAAAAAGTTGTCATAACTTCTAATCCTTTATTAGCTGAATCCATTTATCAAGAACTGATAAAAAAACACCGTAAAGTAAGTTTATTTCCACATACAGAAACTTTACCTTATGACTTTTTTTCTCCTTCTAAAGATATTAAGAATCTTAGATTACAAGCTCTTTCTAGATTAATTGCCGATGAAACACATATCTTAGTTGTATCTATACAAGCTTTAATGAGTCCTTGTTCAGATAAAGCTCACCTATTACCTTTTAATTTACTTAAAACACACGAGGAAGTAGATCGTAAAAACCTTATTTCGGGACTCCTAAGCTCAGGATATGAAAGAAAAGATATAGTTAAAGAAGTTGGTGAGTTTGCTCTTAGGGGATCAATTATAGATATCTACACGACTGGATATGATGAACCTATCAGAATTGAAATTATTGCTTCCAAAATTGAATCTCTAAGGACTTTCGATCCAACCACTCAAATTACAATACAAAAAATAGATTCTTTCTCAGCTATGCCTCCCTACGAATATGCACTCAATCAGAAGGGTATAGATTTATTTAAAAAAAATTGGAGAAATTATTTTGATACTTATGAGGAAGACAGTGACATCTTTAAGTCTATTGTAAAAGGTAAAGCTGAAGAAGGTTCTGAGATGTATCTACCATTATTTTTTAGTGGTAAATCTAGTGTAATTAACTACATAGATAAATTCGATACTGTTTTATTAGATAAAAATACCTTAATGGAATTAAAAAATTACGAATTACTAATTAATGAAAGGTATGAGGAATATAGGTACGACATAACTCGACCCTTGCTTAAACCTAGTGAGCTTTTTGTAACTGAAAATGAAGTCAAAAGATTTCTAAAAGATCGCGAAATAACTAAATTTGCTTTCAAAAATTTTGAAAGCAAAAAAGTTATTAAGCCAAAAAAGAAGCCTGTTCAAGCAAAAAGTGATTACAAACATCAAATACCTGAAATTAATGATCTTGTAGTTCATTTATTTCACGGAATAGGAATCTTTAAAGGGTTAAAAAATATAAAAACCAAAAGTATAAGCAATGAATGTTTAGAGATTGAATATAGAAATAACAGCAAAGTCTTCGTACCAATTGAATCTATGCACTTAGTCTCTAAATATTTTGGACCAGAAGAAATTACCATAGATGAATTAGGTTCAAAGAAATGGGAAAGAAAGAAATCGATTGCGATTAAAAAGACTTTTGATACTGCGGCAGAACTTTTAAATACACAAGCTAAAAGAAATTCAAGAAAAGGAAAAAAATATCGAATTCCTAAAGATGAATATAATCAGTTTTGTGGTGAATTCCAGTTCATAGAAACTCAAGATCAAAAAAATACTATCTTAGAAATTGAAAACGATCTTCAGGATTCAATACCAATGGATAGATTAGTTTGTGGTGAGGTAGGTTTTGGAAAAACAGAAGTGGCCATGAGAGCATCTTTTATTTCAGCTTTTAATAATTGTCAGGCTTGTATATTGGTGCCCACAACAGTTTTAGCGCAACAACATTACGAAAGTTTTGCTAAAAGATTTTCTAATTCTCCTATCAATATTCAAAAACTTAGTAGGGATATTAGTGTGACCAAAAGAAAAGAAATTCTTTCTCAATTAAAAGATGGTCGAATAGACATAATTATTGGAACGCATGCTTTACTGCAAGGATCAATAGAATTTAAAGATTTAGGATTGCTCATAATAGATGAAGAGCATAGATTTGGTGTTAGACAGAAAGAAAAAATAAAAAAGTTGAAAGAAGAAGTAAATGTTCTCTATTTATCTGCCACCCCTATTCCCAGATCATTAAATTTCGCTTTAGCAGAATTAAAAGACCTATCAATAATTGCCACAGCTCCTGAAAACAGATTGTCTGTACGAACTTTTGTTTATCCATTTAACGAGCACCTAATAAAAGAGAGTATCCAAAGAGAACTTCTCAGAAACGGACAGATATATTACTTATGCAATGATTTGCGGCTTATACAGGACAGAAAACAAAGAATACAAGAATTATTTCCATCTAGTAATGTAGATTATATACATGGGAAACTTAAAGGATCGGAAATAGAAAAGAAAATGCTTCTTTTCCAGAATGGACAAATAAATATATTAGTATGCTCAACAATTATAGAAAGTGGATTAGATATTGCTAATGCAAACACACTCATAGTTGAAGAAGCAGATCGATTGGGTTTATCACAGTTACACCAACTAAGAGGAAGAGTAGGAAGAGGGAAAAAACAAGCTTATGCTTATTTCCTTAAATCTAACCGAATATTAAAAAGAAAAAAAGCAGATAAAAGATTAAAAGCCTTGCAAGATACAAATTCTTTATCTGCAGGATTTTTATTGTCTTTAAAAGACCTTGAAGCTAGAGGTGCTGGTGAGATATTAGGCGAAAATCAGAGTGGAATAATGGAATCCATTGGAATAGACCTATATTTAAGGCTAGTCAACAGAGCTACTAACCAAATTCAAAAGGGAGAAATAGAATCTTTCATAATTGAAAAAGATATAGAAATAAACCTAAATACTTCAGCATATATTCCAGAGGACTATCTTCCTGATATTAGCCAAAGATTAATAATGTATAACAAAATTTCTTCTGCGATCTCCTTACAAGAACTGAAGGAAATTCAAATAGAAATGATAAATAGATTTGGCTTATTCCCTAAAGAACTCAAGGCACTATTTTTTGAGTACGAACTGACACTTGTCGCTTCTGAAAAGAATATTACTGAGATAAAAATTAAGAAAGAAAGTATTGAGATTAATTTTTTAGATTCAACTAAAGACAAGATCTTTAACAAAGGAGTAGACTTTAAAGATAATATTCAAAAAATATATAAAGGATTAAATCTAAATAAAAAGATCAAATGAAAAGACTTTTACTCTTAGTGATGATATTAAATTCCTACCTAGTATTTAGTCAGGATATCCCTGAAAAACTTCTCCTTTCCTCAAAATCTTTTTCAGAAAACCAAAGCCTTTATCCTATTTATAGAATTGATTTAATTGTCTTTTCACATAAACAAATAAATGAAAGAGATAAGCAAGAACAATTTCCTAAACTTGATGAGTTTATATATTCACCAGATTTATTAAAGCTTTTAGACACACCAAATCTTTTAGTAAAAAAGCAAGCCATTAAAGTAGGACTAACTCCTAGTACACAAGTTATACAATCTATTAATTTAAATCCGAAGGAAACTCCAGTTAATCTTGAAGAAGTAGATAGTGAAAACAATGACACAAACATCGGTACTACCTTGTTACCTTATGAATATTTTGAACTAATCAATAATAACGATCTTAATAAAAGACTTATTAGTCGATTAAATAAAAGAAAGGAATATGAAGTACTTTTTCAGGGCAGTTGGTTTCAGCCATTATTCCAAGCAGATTTAACAAGTCCTATATACATTCAAGCAGAGAATGAAATTAATGGTATACATGGAGAACTTTTGATTTATAAAGAAAGATTTTTACATTCATATCTAAGAATAAGATTATCTGAAATTACCAATGAGGATCAAATCTTCTCCTCAGTAAAACTCTATAATTTCAATAACTTACTAAAACTCTCTAAAGCACAAAATAAATTTGTTAGTTTTTTTAAATCTATCGGAGAAGAATTTATTTCATTCTCAGGTTGGGTTCTGAGAACAAAAGAGTTTTCTCCAGTTTCTAGTACAGAAAAAACTTCATTGTCTATTAATAGCAATTACAAAGACCTATATGAAATTAATCAACGGATTAAGATGAAAGAAGATTCTTACCATTATATTGATCATCCATATTTTGGAGCCGTTATAAGAGTAAGTTTGTGGACATCAGAATAGAATTCCTATGTAGATGCCATCTTTTTAAGTTTCTTTTCTAATTGACGAAGTATATTTTTTTTCTCTTCAGCTTCTTCTTTCTTTAACATCTCTTCTATTTTAGACAACGTGTTATCAATATTTAACCAAGGACCTTTATCCGAAAGTCTTTGTGAAATAAAAGTGTTGTATCTCTTTATTGAGTTATCGGAAGTTCCTTTGGCTTCATGTGCACAAATAAGTCTTTCAGCAAGTTCTCTATATCTAGAGTCTTCAAATCCTTCAACGAGTTTTGACCTGTCTTGCCATGGAGTTGAGTGAAATCTTTCCATCCATAATTCATCTTCTTTAGAAGGGAATCCGGAATAGACAGATTGTTCAACGTACTTTGGAGGTGGGTATTGAATTTGATTATTAGTCAGTAATTCACTAATTCGGGATTGTAATTTTGTGTTATTCCTAATTTTATTTGCCCTTTCTTCTAATTGCGAGAACGGTATATCCAAAGTGTCATGGATTGATGGTATATCTAGAGCATTCATTATTGGTAAACTTCTGTTGATCCTTACTTTTCTTATTGCAGTCCCTGCGTTTGATATCTGCTCTAACAACTCAGAGTCAGATAATTCGTTTAAAGTATCAGGATCAAAATATAAGTCTGCGACTGCTACCTCATTTTGCATTTTATTATTTTGTCCGCAAAACGTTACAGGATAAGTAAATTTACTTTTTCTTATTACTTCTCCAATCATTGCAAATGGTTCTGATTGAATTAACCTTAAATTGCCATCCTTGGAAGAACCTCTAAGTGAAGAATTCCATACTTCGGGTGCTTTTTCAGCTACAAGTCTTGATAGATTAACCATCAAATAACAATCAGCGACAGCATCGTGCGCATTAAGAGACGAGATCTTATTGGCTTCAGCCCAATCTGTAAGCTTTAAACTAATTTCGTTTTCTTCATTCATAGGTACAGTCAATGAGTTAGGAAAAAAGTTAGCGACTAGTTGAAATGTGTACATTAAATCTAATCTTGTTGCTCCTCCTGTATTTGTTATATATGGAGGTAATAAACACCAATAAAATTGTCTTCGAAATAATTCTTCGTCAAATCTATGGCCGTTGTAAGTTATAAAAACAGGATTTTTGTTAATTGACCAATTTAGCCAATCTTCTCTAAGTTGACACATCATTTCATAATGAGTCGGGCTATCATCATCAAGGCACTCAATTTTTTTATGCACAAGAAAAGCTTCTGGGCTAGGAACAACCCAAGGTAAAAGTTTTGAAAATAGACTATGCTCCTTTTCTACAACTAAGTTTTCATCAGTTAATAAAGAGCCCACCTGAAGGATTTGAGAAAAATTTATGTCTAATCCAGTTGTTTCTGTATCGGTAAAGATATAGCAATGATCTGCGTTAAGTTTAGTCACAGTACACTTATAATCTGGGAAATTGTATGAAACTTATTTGTAATAAGCATTCTCTCGGTAACTATGGTCTGTTACATCTGCTATACCTTTAAGCTCAGGTATCTCCTCAATAAGTGTCTTTTCTATTCCATCTTTTAAGGTTACATCTACCATTCCACAACCTTGACACCCTCCCCCAAACTGTAGAACAGCCGTGTCCTTATTAAGAATTTCTACTAAAGACACCTCCCCTCCGTGCGCAGCTAGACTTGGATTAATTTCAGAGTAAAGAAGGTAATTAACTTTTTCTTCTAAAGAAGCATCTTCACCTATACTTGGCACTTTTGCATTAGGTGCCTTAATTGTTAAGGTTCCACCAAACTTATCTGGAGAGTAGTCTACAACAGCATTTTCTAGAAAAGTTAGAGATTTCTTTTCTTGATAAAGTGAGAAGCTGTAATTACTAAATAATTCATATTCGGTTAAATCATCCTCTTCTTTGCAGTAGGCTATGCAGGTCTCTGCTCTTGGAGAGCCCGGTTCACTTACAAAAACTTTTATACCTACTGTATCGGAATCTTGCTTTTGTAAAAGGTCTTCTAGATACTTTTCTGCAGATTTTGTTATCTCGATAGCTGTCATAAGCACATTTTATAGCTAAAACACTTACAATTCACTCTAAGAACTAGAAGGATTATTTAAAAAAGAATGAAAATAACTGATTTTAATAACAGGTTAAAAGAAAAAATTTTAGTTATGGATGGTGCTATGGGCACAGAAATACAGTCTAAAAAACTTTCAGAAGCAGATTTTAGAGGTGATCTTTTTCAAGAATACAATAAAGATTTAAAAGGTAATAATGATCTTCTTAATCTTACTCAACCGGAAATAATCAAGGAAATTCATAAATCTTTCTTAGATAAAGGATGTGATTTTATACAAACTAATACTTTTAATTCGAGTTCTATTTCCCAGAAGGATTATGGCTTACACGAAAAATCTTATGATTTAAATCTAACAGGAGCCAAATTAGCCAAAGAAGCAGTATCTGAAACAAATTCCAACGCTTGGGTAATAGGATCAATTGGTCCAACAAATACAACAGCTTCAATATCTCCTGATGTTACTGATCCTGCAAAAAGAAATATTCTTTTTGACGAGTTAGTTATTTCATACAGTGAATGCATTGATGGATTAATTGAAGGTGGAGCAGATTTTTTAATGTTTGAAACAATCTTTGATACCCTAAATGCTAAAGCTGGTATCTATGCTTATCTAGACAAGCATGAAGAAATTAGAAAAGAAATACCTTTAATGATTTCGGGTACTATAACTGATAATTCTGGTAGAACTTTATCTGGACAAACGGCTGAAGCCTTTTGGACATCAGTCAAACATGCAAATCCTTGCTCAATTGGTTTTAATTGTGCTTTAGGAGCAGAACAACTTAGACCGCACTTAATATCTCTAAACAAAATATCTGACGTACCAATAAGTCTGCACCCCAATGCAGGCCTTCCTAATGAAATGGGTGAATACGATGAAACCCCTTCTCATATGGCAAATATCATTAAAGAAATGGCTGAAAGTAGCCTATTAAATATAGTTGGAGGATGTTGTGGTACAACTCCTGATCATATAGAAGCAATTAGTTATGCTGTAAAAGGAACTAAGCCAAGGAAGTTAGACTCAAGGAAACCTCAAAGATCATTTAGTGGACTTGAACCTTTAGTTTTAACTGATGATTCTCTTTTTATAAATATTGGAGAAAGATCTAATGTGACCGGCTCCGCTAAATTTGCAAGATTAATAAAAGAAAAGAATTACTCAGAAGCCCTAGAAGTTGCTAAAGAGCAAGTTGAGTTAGGCGCCCAAATGATAGACGTCAATATGGATGAGGGCATGCTTAATTCTTTAGAAGAAATGGATCACTTTTTAAAACTTGTTGCAACTGAGCCTGATATATCAAAAGTCCCTATTGTCATAGATTCTTCTAAATGGGAGGTTATTGAAAGTGGTTTAAAAGTTATACAAGGTAAGGCAATAGTTAATTCTATTAGCCTTAAAGAAGGGGAAGAAGATTTCATCAAGGTTGCAAAAGTATGTCTTAAGTACGGAGCGGCAATAATTGTTATGGCTTTCGATGAAAATGGGCAAGCTGATTCTTTAAACAGAAGGAAGGAAATTTGCAGAAGATCGTATGATATTTTAACTAAAGAAGTTAAGTACCCTCCCGAAGATATAATTTTTGATCCTAATGTCTTTGCAGTAGCTACAGGTCTTAAAGAACACAATAATTACGCTAAAGATTTTATTGATGCTTGCGAATATATCAAAAATGAATTTCCACTAACAAGCATTTCTGGTGGTATAAGTAATGTTTCGTTTTCCTTTCGGGGTAATGACGCAGTAAGAGAAGCTATGCATTCCGTTTTTCTTTACCACGCTATAAACAAAGGTCTCACAATGGGAATAGTTAATGCTGGTCAATTAGCTGTCTATGAAGATATTAATCCTGAGTTAAAAAATTTAGTTGAAGATGTAATTCTTAATAGAAGAGAAGATGCGACAGAAAGGTTAGTTGATGAGGCTACCAAATTTCTAAACGAACAAACAACTGTAACTACCGATGAAGAATGGAGACAACAAGGAGTCAAGGAACGTATTAACCACGCTTTAGTTCAAGGAATTAATAAATTCATCATAGAAGATGTTGAAGAGGCCAGATGTGAGAGTAATTCACCAGTAGAAGTTATAGAAGGCCCCTTAATGGATGGAATGAATATTGTTGGGGATTTATTTGGAGATGGCAAGATGTTTCTTCCGCAAGTTGTTAAAAGTGCCAGGGTAATGAAAGAAGCTGTAGCTTACCTTGTTCCATATTTAGAAAAGGAAAAAGAAGGTGGTATTCAAACAAATGGAAAGATAGTCATGGCTACAGTTAAGGGCGATGTCCATGATATTGGAAAAAATATAGTTGGTGTTGTTCTTCAGTGCAATAATTATGAAGTGATAGATTTGGGAGTAATGGTGCCAGCTGAACAAATTATTGAAACTGCAATAAATGAAAATGCTGATTTAATCGGTTTAAGCGGATTAATAACTCCCTCGCTTGATGAGATGATAGGTGTAGTTCAAGAGCTAACAAGAAGAAAATTAAGTATTCCAGTATTGATTGGTGGAGCTACAACTTCAAAAGCTCATACCGCTTTAAAAATTGAACCAAGTTATAAAACAGGATTTGCTATGCATGTCCTGGATGCTTCTAGGAGTGTAGGAGTAGTACAAAATTTATTAAATAAGAAAGAAAATAAGCCTTATACAGAATTAATTAGAAAGGACTATCTTGATACAAGAAATAGACTGAACGAAAAGAGCCCTCCTCAACTTTTAAGTCTAGAAGAGGCTAACAATAATAAACCCAATATCAATTGGAAAAAATCTAAGATAATAAAACCTTCTTTCTTAGGAACTCATAATCTAGAGTCAATTTCTATCAGTTCCTTAAGGCCATATATAGATTGGACCCCTTTCTTTAAATCATGGAGTCTCGCAGGTAGTTATCCAAAAATTTTGGATGATGAAATAGTAGGAGAAGCTGCAACTCAATTATTTAAAGATGCCAATCAAATGTTAGATGATCTGGAAAAGTCTAATAAAATCAGCAATAAATCAGTTATAGGATTTTGGCCAGCTTCTCAAGATAATAAAAACCAAGTTAAAGTATTTAAGGATGAAAAAAGAAAAGATGTTATAGCTACTTTAAATTTTCCAAGGCAACAAAGGTTTCAAGGAGAAGGAAACCCAAATTTATCTCTTTCTGATTTTATAGCTCCTGAAGACAAGAAAATTAAAGATTATATTGGTGCTTTTGCAGTAACCTCAGGTTTGGGTGTTGAAGAAGAATGCATTAATTTTGAGAAAAATAATGATGACTATTCCTCTATCATGCTTAAAGCAATAGCTGATAGGCTAGCAGAATCTCTTGCGGAGTATATTCATGAAAAAGTTAGAAAAGAACTTTGGGGTTATGCAAGAGAAGAAGAATTATCTAATCAACAATTAATTAAAGAAAAGTATGTTGGAATAAGACCAGCTCCTGGATATCCTGCATGCCCTGATCACTCTGAAAAATTTAAACTCTTTTCTTTATTGGAAGCTGAAAATAAAGCTAATATCTCTTTAACTGAAAATTTTGCCATGTTACCCGCTGCTTCCGTAAGCGGTTGGTACTTTTCTCACACTGACAGTAAATATTTTGGATTAGGCAAAATAACTGAGGAACAAATAAAAAGCATCTCTAAAAACAGGAACGAAGACATAAACCTAATTAAAAAGTATTACAGTACTAATCTTGAATAAAAATGAAGCTCTATATGCTAGGCAGTTAAAAGATAAAAAAGATTTATTTTTATCATATTTTTCTGATCTAACTAATAGTCTAAACTATTTTCCTTCACCCCCTACCCACTTTAGAACCAGAGCGGAGTTGGGAGTCCATGTGAATAATCAAATTCAATTCACCATGGTTGAAAAAGGGAAAAAGATAAAGGTAGAAGAACTTACAATTTGTGATAAAAAAATTAATCACCTTATTCCACAACTTAAACATAAATTATTAGGGAGCGATGAATTAAAAGAAAAACTTTTTCAAATAGAAATTCAAGTTTCAAGAAAAGGAGAAGGAATTGTTTCACTTATTTATCATAAGCCTTTAGATGTACATTGGATTAAACAAGCCACAAAGTTAAGTTCTGAAATAGGGTCGTCAATTATTGGCAGAAGTAAGAAACAAAAACTGGTTGTAGGTAAAGATTTTGTAACTGAAACCTATAAAGCAGATATAACAAAAATTAAGGTTAATCTATACGAGCAATGTTTTAGTCAGCCTAACCCTTACATATGTGACGAGATGTTAACTTGGGTAAATGAAGGAAAGAAATTAAATCATCATGTCACTGAACTACATTGTGGAGTAGGAACTTTTACTATTCTTCTAAGTAATCTTTATTCAAGAGTTCTGGCAACTGAAAACAGTAGACCCAGCATAAGAGCTTTAGAGAAAAATATACAAACAAATTCTATAAAGAATGTAGAGATAGCAAGAATGTCAGGATTAGAAACTCTAGAAGCTTTACTTAATAAGAGAGAATTTAACAGAATGAAACATATAGACTTAATTAATTTTAAAAAAGATGTTCTTTTTTTAGATCCTCCTAGGTCTGGTTTAGATGTCGAATCAATTAGCTTAATAAAACAACTTAAATTTAAGAAAATTATCTACCTATCTTGTGGATTTGAATCTCTTAAATCTAATTTAAAAGAACTTTTAACTGATTATAAAATTAATAAAGCAGCATTGTTTGATCAGTTTCCTTATACCAATCATATCGAAACTGGGGTCGTCTTAAGAAAACTATAGCTTACTTTCTAATTCTGGTAAGGCTTCAAATAAATCAGCTACTAAGCCGTAGTCTGCTACTTGAAAAATAGGTGCTTCCTCATCTTTATTTATGGCAACGATTACTTTGCTGTCTTTCATACCTGCTAAATGTTGAATTGCTCCTGAAATTCCTACTGCTATATACAAATTAGGAGCTACAATTTTACCTGTTTGGCCAACCTGCATATCATTAGGTACAAAACCCGAATCAACCGCAGCTCTTGAAGCTCCTATTGCTGCTCCAAGTTTATCTGCTATACCCTCTAAGAGGCTAAAATTCTCTCCATTTTGCATCCCCCGTCCACCAGATATAACAATATCTGCAGAGGTTAATTCCGGTCTATCTGATTCAGCCAATTCCTCACCAATAAAACTGGAGATACCTAAATTAGTATCTAAGTCTACAATTTCTTTAGTGGCAGACCCCCCTTCTATTTCACAATCATCAAATCCTGTAGACCTCACAGTTATGACTTTAATGGAATCAGAACTCTTAACAGTTGCTATACAGTTACCAGCATAAATAGGTCGTTCAAAAGTATCTTCAGATAAGACAGAAGTTATTTCAGACACTTGTGATACATCTAACAAAGCAGCAACTCTTGGCATAAAGTTTTTTCCGTTACTGGTAGCTGCAGCAAGAATATGTGAATAGCCCTTCCCGACTTCTGAAACAAGAGCACCAATGTTTTCAGCAAGAAAATTGTTGTAAGACTCATTATTTGCACTTAAAACTTTGCCTATTCCAGGTATAGAACAAGCCTGTTCAACAACTGAATCACAAGAAAAACCTGCAATCAGTAAGTCTATTTCAGAGCCAATTTCCTTAGCCGCCGTTATTGTATTAAAGGTAGCCCCTTTAAGTTCTTGGTTATCATGTTCTGCAACTACTAATATACTCATGTTATTACCTTCGCTTCATTTTTAAGTTTTTCAACTAGTTCATCAACACTTTCTACAATAACACCAGCAGCTCTTTCAGGAGGAGGCGAAACTTTTAGAGTTTCTAGCCTAGGTGAAGCATCTACATTTAACTCTTCAGGAGTTAGGGTGTCCAAGGGCTTCTTTTTCGCTTTCATAATATTTGGTAATGAAGCATATCTAGGCTCATTCAATCTCAAATCTGTGGTGACCACTGCAGGAAGGTTTAACGAAACAGTTTGCAATCCGCCATCTACTTCTCTAGTAACATTAATCTTTTCGCCTTCAATTTTTATTTCCGAAGCAAAGGTACCCTGAGCATAAGAAAGCAATGAAGCTAACATTTGACCTGTTTGGTTGGAATCATCATCAATGGCTTGCTTACCTAATATAATTAAATCTGGTTGTTCTTTTTCAACTACAGCTTTTAATAATTTAGCTACACCAAGTGGCTCAACTTCTAATTCTGTATCAACTAGGATTGCACGATCTGCTCCTAAAGCAAGTGCTGTCCTAAGTTGCTCCTGACACGCATTAGACCCTATTGAAACTGCTATTATCTCTTGTGCAGATCCCGATTCCTTAAGCCTTACAGCTTCTTCTACAGCAATTTCACAAAACGGGTTGATAGCCATTTTTACATTGGCTAAATCTGGACCAGTTTCATCTGATTTTGCTCTGACTTTAACGTTATAATCTACTACTCGTTTTATTGGAACTAGAACCTTCATATATGCAAATCCTTTATAATGGTATAAAAATAGAGGCGCTATTCTATATCCGCTTAAACTAGCTTACAAATAAAAGATACTTATGGAAGAAATACAAAGAGAATCTATGGAATATGATGTGATTATTGTTGGTGCTGGTCCTTCAGGACTTTCTACTGCCATTAAACTTAAACAACTAGCAATTGAGAATCAGTCTGAAATATCTATTTGCATAGTAGAAAAAGGATCTGAAGTGGGCGCACATATACTTTCAGGAAACGTTATAGACCCAAGGGCCTTAAATGAACTTATTCCAGACTGGAAAGAAAAAGGTGCACCTCTAAAAACTGAAGTCAGTAAAGATTCAGTTAGGTATCTACTTAGTGAATCTATTACCATTCCCGCCCCTCTTACTTTAGTTCCAACATTTAACAATCACGGAAATTATATTATTAGCTTAGGAAATCTATGCCGTTGGTTGGCGGAATACGCAGAGAATTTAGAAATAGATATCTTTGCAGGATTCCCTGCTTCTGAATTAATTTATGAAAATGACAGAGTTATGGGAGTTATCACTGGCGATATGGGTATAGATTCTGAAGGTGAGAAGAAGTCTGGTTATGAACCAGGAGTTGAACTTAAAGCTAAATTTACTGTGTTAGCAGAAGGCTGCAGAGGTCACTTAGGTAAAGAAATTATTAGTAAATATAATCTGGATAAGGGTAAAGATCCTCAGCATTATGGCATTGGATTTAAAGAGGTTTGGGACCTAAATCCAGAGCTTCATGAGGAAGGATTAGTTATACATACCTTAGGATGGCCATCTAAAGGAACAGTATCTGGTTCTTACTTTTATCATGGTGAGAATAATCAGGCATATATAGGGTATGTTGTTCCACTAGACTACAAAAACCCGCACCTGAGCCCTTTTGATGAATTTCAGCAGTGGAAACACCAATCTTCCATAAGTAAATACTTGAAAGAAGGGAAGAGAGTTTCATATGGAGCTAGAGCACTAATTAAAGGAGGGTTTCAATCCAGACCAAAAATGAATTTTCCTGGTGGTCTGTTAATTGGAGATAATGCTGGAACACTAAACTTTCCCAGAATCAAAGGCACACATACTGCCATGAAATCAGGAATGATAGCGGCAGAATCTATTTTTAATTCAATTAAAAGTAGCGAAGTTAATCTTGAAGATTACGAAGAAAAGTTTAATTCCTCGTGGATTAATAGTGAGCTCTATAAAGCGAGAAACTGGAATCCATTTCTACATAAATTTGGACCTTATTTAGGAGTTCTATTAGCTGGCATTGATCAATTCATCTTTAGAGGAAAATTGCCATTTACATTAAAAGCCCCTGAACCCGACCATGCCTGTCTAAAGGAAGCAAAGAGGATGTCAAAAATTTCATATCCCAAACCAGATGGGGTTATTTCTTTTGATAAACTCTCATCGGTTTTCCTGTCTAATACCAACCATGCAGAAGACCAACCATGTCATTTAATTTTAAAAGATGAATCAATACCAATAGAACAAAACCTTCCTCTGTTTGATGAACCAGCTCAAAGATATTGTCCTGCAGGAGTGTATGAAGTTATTGAAGAAGAAGGTTCCAAAAAATTTCAAATAAATGCACAAAACTGTGTGCACTGTAAGACTTGTGATATTAAAGATCCAGCACAAAATATTACCTGGGTAACGCCGGAAGGAACAGGTGGTCCAAACTATCCAAATATGTAG